>JBDHCH010000373.1:0-4057 GCA_039592115.1 Gemmatimonadota bacterium
TTCTCGTCGCGAAGGACGTACTGGAGTCCTTTGTGGATCCCCCCCAACCACACCCCTTCCTGGTGGTTCTCAACGGCCCACTTCCAGTCGACGGAGTCGGGGCGTTTCCCGCCCTTACGTCCCAGCCCCAGCATGTACTCGGCAGCGTCAGGAGCCAGAGAGATGGGGAGAGCGATCTCGTCCACGTCGACGTCGACCTCTGCCGTCAGGCTCACCCGGTAGTCCAGCATGCCGTCGTACTCCAACCGCCCCTCCACCGCCATGCGGAAGTGATAGGACATCCCTCCGCTGGTCCATCGGGCCACTCCCCGGGAGTCCTGCTGGACCTCGTAGCCGATGGGTTCGAAGCGTTCCGGTTGCCCGTTGACCACCACCTGGAGCTCCAGGGGTCCGGCGAGGATCTCGTTGAAATGCGTGAGCTCCGGGTTGAAGAAGGAGAGAATCTGCCTGGGGAGGCCGGATTCACCCAACTCGATGCTTCGCCCCAGAATCTCCAGCGTGTGTCCCCTCACTGCGACCGGGTGGAACGGCTGGATGATGAAGTCCGGGTTGGTACCCGAGGTGGAGTTCAGCCATGCCAGGCGAGTCATCAACTCCGGCTCATCCGCACCTCCATTTTCAGCCTGCCCCTCGGAGACATCGAGGGTCACATGGATGGTCTTGCTCCCCCGATGGGCGGTGGTGACGGTGACCCAGCCCTCCATGGGCCCGGCTGGGTGATCCTCCGGCACCTCGATCCCGAGCCAGAGCGGTTGGACCGTGCCGGCCGGGACAAAAAGGGCATTTCTGAAGTAATCTCCCCTCTCGTCGATCCCGTTGCAGTTGAAGCAGGTCATGGACCCTGCCAGCGACTCGGGAAAGTTCAAGAAGGTCACCTGGACTTCGTCGAGGGGCTCCTTACCGGGGATCAGGGCCAATTGGAACGTGAACGCCTCTCCCCGAAAGACTCGGCTCGTGAACGCAGGGGTTGGTCTGGAGGGCTGGTTCTGGAGACCGGTCGGTTCAGCCGAAGTATTTTCACCGGAGCCAGACCCCGCAGAATCGGGCACGAAGTCGGTGCCGGGCAGCTCTGCGTGAACCCAGTGCTGGGGGATGAAGCGGTTCATCCTCACCGGGTACTCCCTGTGTTCAACGACCACTCTCCAGCCACCTTCGGCAGCGGCCATGAAGCCAGCCTCCTCCTCCGGAGTGGCGATGACCTCCATGGGGAAGAAGGAGTGGAACTCGTTCACCGACTGGATGTGCGTGGCCCGTGCCCGAGGAAGCTCAGCCAGGGAGGATGACCGGATCCGCGCTTCCCATGCCGGGTCATTGACGGTCACCTTTCCCGTCCATGACGGTGCTGTCTCCAGTTCCGAGTCTGCCCGGGAAGGGCTTCCCTCCGGTCCGGCAAGACCGACGCCGGAGCCCGCCATCTGGGTCTGCGTCGGGTAGGTGATGCTGGGGTAGTACCCTCCCGTGGACTGCCACGGCAGGTAGTAGACGTGGTAGGTAGCGGAGCCCGGGTTCGGCTGGAAAGCGATGTCACCGGAGGCGTTTTCCACCCGGAGGGCCACTGCGTTCCTGACAGGCTCCCCGCTGTCGGCATCCGCCACTACGATCGCCTTGGCCCCTGGATCCTGGTCCCGGCGGCGCCAGGGGATGACCACCGCCACCGCCTCGGCTGCCTGGTCGTTCGGGTCCACCACGACGACGGCCCGATGATTTCCCCAGGAGACGCCTGCCTCCCCCGCAGCCAGGTGGGGTTCCCAGTTTCCGGCCTCGAAGACCACACCCCCCACTTCATTGGAGATGGCAGGGGCCCGATAGAGTGAGACTTCCTGTTCGACGGGCTCGGCACAGCCCGCCCCCAGCAGTATCCAGAGACAGATCGTCCACAGGTGCGTGGCCCTGGCCAGGCCCTCTCCACCATCGATCGCGGGGTGGCTCCTGTGGGTGCGCCTCATTTGGGCCCACCTCCTCCCGCCTCACCTGATGAGCCCGGGGGCTTCCGCAGGCTGAGGGCTCGGAGCAGGAGGCGGCCGTCCAGGTCGGCAAAGAGATGAGGAAATTCGGCGCCCAGTTGTCTAGCAGCATCCCCAGCGTCCACGGATCCCCAGGCAAACGCTCCGGCCAACCGTTCGGCGAAACGCCCCGGCTCCGTGTCGGTGGCCACCTGACTCGCCAGGGTCTCCAACCGGGAGGCGGGACCCAACGCCTCGAGGGCCGAGAGGGCCAGGAGGTCCAGGGGCCCACCCAGGTCGATCCGGCCACCTGGATCGACCGGTTCACCGAAGCTTCCCGTGCCCTCCAGCACGGCGGCATAAGCTTCCTCCGATGCAGCCTGATCCCCCAGGTGGCTCAGAACCCGCCCCTGGATGAACCGAACCATGCGCTCTTCAGGTTCGTACGGCCTGCCTTGGCCCAGGGACTCCGGCCACTGAAGGGCCGCGGTGAGGTGATGCAGGGCGTCTTCGTACGCGCCGCTCTCAGCGGCGTCCAGGGCAGCCATGGTATGAGCCTGCTCCCACAAGAGGTGACTCTCCCGTGCATTCTCCGAGGGGAGCACATGCGTGCCCTGGAGGATCTGAACGGCGTCCAATGCCTCTCCCCTGTTGATCAAGGTCTTGGCCTGGAGGAGGTCGAGATCGAAGTCTTCGGGAAACCGTTCCCGGGCTTCCTGGAGCGCCACGGCCGCACCGTCCCAGTCATCACTCTCCTGGAGCAGCCGGATGAGGTGAACATGGAGGGCCCGAACTCCGGGGCTGACCCGCACTCCTCGCTGGAGATCCGATAGAGGAGAGGCCCCTCTGGTCTCGGCGAGGAGTTGGGCACGGGCCACGTAAGCGGGCCCGAAGTCCGGTGTATCTCCCAGGGAGACCAGGTGGGTCGCAGCCTCGTCATCCCGATCCAGGGCCCACAGGTTCAGGGCCAACAGGTAGGTCCAGGCCCAGTGCTCACTGTGAGTACGCGCCCATTCCAGGACGGGGAGAGACTCGGGTCGGAAGGGGAAGACGAATGCCGGATCTCCGGATTCCGCCAGGAGGGTCGGATCCTGTGTCAGATACCCCAGCCACGCCCTGAGAAGAGGATGTTCGTGAGACCGCCACTCCAGGAGGGTGGCGGCGTCCTCCGAGGATCCGAGCCGCACATACCCGATGGCCAACTCGAGCAGTGACTGATCCGGGTATTCGCCCCCAAGGGCACGCGATAGCCTCTCCTGCAGATCCGATCCAGGGGCCGAGCCCGCAGCCAGGAACTCTTCCGCGTAAGCGAAATGGTGGAGGGGGTCCAACGCGAGCAGGTCCTGGAGGGCTCGCCGGGCCAGCGGCCCGTCCTGCGTCTTCCTTCCGATGAACGCGAGGGCCCGTAACGCCGGTACGCTGCTCCGGTCGAAGTCCAGGGCGAGGCGGGCGTATCGTCTCGCCTCGCGCCAGTCCTGAGAGCCGATCATCAGCTCGGCGAGCTGGACGTTGGCTGCTGAGCGGTACGCCACGGACCGGGCGGCCCAGCCGAGGGCGTCCCTGGCGTCTGCGTTCCGATGGAGAGCCTGGTAGAGTATGCCGGCCAGGAAGTTCGCCTCGGCGTCGTACGCGTCGAGTTGGAGTGCTCGGTTCACCCGCTCCAGGCCCTCGGCATACAGCCCCATTCGGTAATGAAGCCCCGCCTGTCCCAGAAGAGCGTCCCGGTTCCACGGCTCCTCCTCCGTCGCCGCCTGGAAGAGCTCTCGGGCTTCGCGGTAGTATCGGCCCTTCAGGAGCTCCCGAGCCTCGAACACGGTCCGTTCGACCTGGGAGATACTGGGCCAGGCCTCAGGATCGGTGGTGAAGGGGCGGGCCAGGAGGCGAGGGGAAGGATCGGAGGAGTAGTCCAAACCGAGGGCCGGGAGTCGGACCCGGAATGGCACTCCATCCTCGATTCCAGCGGTGGTCCGGAAAGGCACGAGGGCAGAAAGCTCCACAGGCTCTGCCGTCACCAACTGGTCACCGGACCAGACCCGAAGCGTATCGACGACGTCCCGAAAGGCGTTCACACCGATGGACAACCGCTGGCCATGGGACGACACGTGCATGGCTCC
>JBDHCH010000374.1:0-4494 GCA_039592115.1 Gemmatimonadota bacterium
GAACCTCGTACCTCACTGCACCGCAGAGGCATCCACCCCCGGCTCTCGGAAAGTCGCTCTGGCTTGCGTTCATTCGGGCTGTTCCTTTCAAGAAAAAAAGCCAAGTTCGGGGAACGGCTGAGACGCGGGTCAGACGGCCATCTCCTGCCCTCGCACATAATAGCACATAGGGCGGCCCTGCTCCTCGAACTCACGGGTCAACTTGAACCCAGCCTTTTCAAAGGCCCGGCGTGCACGGTGATTATCTCCGTCTGTGCCGACTCCTACTGAAGGAATGCCCTCCAACCGTAATTGATCGAAGACCAGTGACAGAGCAACCGAGCCGATTCCTTTTCCAAGCAGGTCTGGGTCCCCGATGAGGATATCCACGTCGACGTGATCTGGGGGCAGAGCGGTTAGGTCCGCTGCTCCAGCTTCCTCCGCACTGAGCCTCCGCCAACAGACATAACCAACAGGTCGGCCGTTCGCAGAAATGAGTGCGTGCTCGGCCTGCGGATGATGCGTGACACTGGCCAAAGCTTCGACCGGATCCCCCCACCAACGCGCAACATGAGGACGACAGAGCCAGTCATGGAGAAGCGGCCAGTGTTCAGGTCGATACCGGACGAGTCGGATGCTCATCGACGGATCAGGCGTCTGAGTCATTCGCTGCCAATAATCCTGACCTGGAATCCTCCAGGTCCTCCCGCCCATTCATCCAGCGCCAGACTGCGGCGCCGGCCAGCAACAACAGAATCCAGTCCAAGGGGATCCTGTAGCGCGGCATATAGATGATGACGTAGTAGGCGAGGGGGTAACAGATAAGCGGCAGAAGGAGTGCCGCTCGTTGGGGGAGTGCCATCCCCGGGAGTGAGTACCAAGCGCCCAACAACGACAGAATGGTGAGGGCCGTGACCGCCAGGGCAAGCATCCAATTGACGGCCTCATCCTTGGCCCGTCGCATGTACTCCGCCTCACCCAGTTCCTGGACCAGGCGCGCCTCCGAAGAGTTGGAGCGCGGGTGCCGATAATCCTCGATGGCACGCACGTTCTTCTCGAGGTGACCGGTAGCACCCTCATGGTTACCCATGCGTAGTTCCAGACCCAGGTTTCCGCGGATGAAGAAGACCTCATCGAAGGCCGCGTAGTTTCGCCAGGCCCATGGCGCGCAGGCGACCGCCATCCCCAGGATCATCGCTCCTGAGAGAAACCACTTCCTCCGATCTCGACTCCACCACAATTCGAAGAGCATCCATCCCAATACCACAGGCAGCAGGACCGGTTGCAGATGATATGCAACCCCGCTTGCGACACCGAGGAGGACCGAGCCGCCGAACGAGCCGAGGCCCAAAGTCCAACGGCGGAGAAACATCACGGCCATCAGGCCGATCACGATGCCGGCGAGCTCTTCGCCGTTCCCAGGGTTCGTCACGATCAAGGAACCCGTGATGCCGGCGAGCACGCCAGCTTCTCGGCTGAGACCCAGTCTCACGCCAAACCAGGGGACCAGGGCGTATAGAGCTGAGAAGGCCGTGATGGTGAACAGCCTGGCCGCGTAGCCGCCGGCCAGACTCATTCCGAAAATGCTCCAAAACAGCGCCAGCATCCCGGGGATGAGGGGCGGCAGATGGGCTGTCGGTCCAGTGGGAACCATGTACGGATCGGCGAATTCCCCACGCTCCACCAGCGAAGTGGCGATCGCGGAATCCTCCCAGCGATCATGCGGGAGGATGCGGCGCTGTGGAACCTGGGCCAGGAGGAAGACGCGGACGGAGAAGCCCAGCAGGAAGATGATGATGAACGCTCGAAACGATGATCGAGCCATCCACATTACGGCTTTTCGCAACGGCGTCATGGGAAACTCAAGGAAGATGCGGCTGGGCCCAGAGCCGACATGTGCAAACGCGCGTCAGGCCGCAGGCGGCAGCACCAGTAGTCCGAATCTCTTAAACGCAAGCAACGCCCTGTAGGTGATCCAGGGGCTGGCTTTGCCCTTACGGTCCATATCCCCGTGCATCTTCCCGTTGAGCCCGCCAACCATTTTCCACATCCCGTCACGTCCGCGCTTGGACCGGAGAATCTCGAGTCCGGAATCGATGGTCTTGTCACGGTGAGGAGCGGCATCCCCGAGAAGGAGTAAAACCTCGAGGAGATCTGAGTTGTAGCTGTGAGGAAAACTGAAGCGCAACCAGCCGTCTTTCGGGCCTCTCGGATCGAGGCGTCCGGCAGCGATCCATTTGGGTTTCGCCTTCCGTCTTTCGGCGACGGTCGCCTTGTGCGCCCACTCACGCCATTCTCGGGCATCCCGGGGAACATACTGGTATAGGTGGAACTTCTTGAGCACCTCGACCATGGCGTGGATGAATTCCTGATCTCCCTTCGTCCGGGCACCCGGAGGGAGGGCCAAATGGGCTTTGAGGACCTTGGGCACGGTCATGACGCATGCGGGCAGCAGCGAGTCATCCGCTACGAAGCAGCCGAAGCCATGACCCGGCTGGAAGCAGTGGCGACAGGAGGCCAGGGCGGCCCTGGTGACGGGATGATCCGCTAACCCAGCCCGAATCAAGACCAAGGCCATGTGGGCGATGAGGCAAGCGATGGGATACTTCCAGTACACGCCGTCCTGAAGATCTCGGAACGGCCGCCCACGTGCGCCGGTGATCTCACCCACGGGACGGGCCGTATCGATCAGACGCTGGACGCCGGTTCGGATGGGGTCCAGATCCATGGGCGCCCCTACCTCGGCCAGGTGGAGGAGGACCCAGCTCGTGCCATCATACTTGTGGTAGAAGCCCCGACCCCAGGTGCCGTCACCGTTGTGCGCGTCAAGAGTCGCCTTCACCCATGGCTGTTCGGGAATTCGCTTCTGCGTGGAGATCACATCGGGATGATGGGGCGGACATTCCAGGAGATCCGTGAGGACCTTCCCTCTGAGCGCCGGGTCAGCGGGACTCAGCAACCGATCCACCAGGTCGCCTTCCACCACCACGGGAACCATTCTCTCGTGTCCCCCTTGTTCAGACGGATGCGGACATCACTCGCGGACAAGGTCGAAACCCGTTCGCGGCGTATGGGTCTGCCCCTCCTCTGCGGACCAGGATGTGTCTGGGCTCCAGGAAACTCAAGGGGAATGCGGGTGGAGCAGGCACCGGCGGCACCAAGTGATGGTTAGAGGGAAACCCCCGGCCGGAGCCAATGGATCAGTCGTCGGCACCGCCTTGGGTCTTCGGTGAACCCCTCGCTCAGAGCCCAAATCCAGTAGTCCACCAGGCGGACCGTGCTCCAAGACCGAACGCGCGCCAGGTCGAGGCCGGCGGCCTCGGAGATGATGGACATCCTCGCCTCGAGGTCTCCCGGAGTCTCGAGCTCCTCGAATCGGTTCCACAGTAGTTGAGCCACTCCAAACTCGAGGTCCCCGGCCAGGACCTTCGGATCGATCGCCAGCCAGGGCTCTCGGCTGCCGGCCAGGACGTTCTCATAGTGGAGGTCTGTGTTGACCATGACGCTGGACTCGGAGGGTGAAAGGTCCTCGATCAATCCAAGCACCACATCCAGGAGGCCGCGAGGGAACGGACGGCCCGTACGCTCCCAGAGCTCAGGCAAGACGCCATGGAGGGCTGACACCTCCTCAGCGACGGTCCGGATGCCCTCCGACGCCGGGATCGCCAACCTTCGGAGCAGCCCCCCTGCGATCCGGGCAGCTTCTTCGATCGACACCGAGTCAAGGGCTCGCCGGTGGTCCAACCTCTCCAGCAACATCCCGGCGATCGTGGGGTTCTCATCGTACAGTACCACTGCGCCCCGCCCTTCCCAGAGTCGAAGTGCCAGCGATTCCTGCGCCGAGGACTCGTCGATCCAGGAGATCTTCAGCACCCGTTTCATACCGGCATGTACGACCGGGATTACCACGCCGACGTACCCATACATCACGGGTCCATCAGGCGTCAGATTCCACGAAGCGAATAGCTGATTCGCCACGTCGGGAAGCCTGCGGATCCAGGCGCGGCCAGCAGGCCCCTCTCGAGCCACCGTTGAGGTTACGAATTCCTCAGGGATATGGATCCTGGCCACGGGTAGATTCGGACCTCTGGGTTCGCACTCTAACGGCGTACGATCCTGCTGCAGGGCAGGATGTAGAAGGAGATTTCATATCTCACAGCGCTCCGACTTCCCCCAGCCAGCGAGGGAGGGAGCGCACCGATTCCAGAATCACCGAGTGAGGATGAGCTTCGAGTTGTGTCCTGGAGTGCGCCCCTGTCAGGACGCCGACGCTCCACCCCACTTTGGCTGCCGCACCGGCCTCCAGATCCGAGGATGTGTCGCCAACCGCCACCACCGATCGGGCATCTTCGACGTTGGCCATGGCCATGGCGGAGTGGATCAGGTCCGGGGCGGGTCGGCCCCGACATACGTCGTCGCCAGTAACCACTCCGCGTAGTCCAAGGGAGTCCCAGTCTAATCCCTTCACCAGGAGCTGTGCGGTTTCACGATCCAGCCCTGTGGTAAGGACGACCT
>JBDHCH010000375.1:0-3774 GCA_039592115.1 Gemmatimonadota bacterium
GGCCGGGCGGCGATGAATTGCCCCATGGCCTCCTCCACCGATCCGAAGACCTCGATGGCCAGCGTCTCGGAGAGAAGGGCGATGGGCGCTCGGTTGTGAACGTCGTCCCAGGTGATGTCCCTGCCCGCCAGGAGAGGTACCTGGAGGGTTTCCAGATATCCTTCACCGATCCATTTGTGTCGCCTCGAGAGCCTCGGCCCGTCTGGGTCCAACACCTGGCCCCGCACAAAGAACGGATTCACGTTCCCCCCGGGACCCATGGGGATGTCGGTGGCCAAACCCACCGATTCCACCCCCGGGATCTCCTCCAAGCGGCGAACCATGTTCTCGAACGCCAGCGCGACGTCCGCTCCCCTGGGGGTTTCCTGGCCGGGGATGTAGAGGCGGAGGGCCAGAACTTCGTCTTCTCCTCGGAATCCCGGGTCCACGCTTCTCAGGGCCTGGAAGCTCCGGAGCATGAGGCCTGCCGCCACCAATAACACCAGCGCAAGGGCCATCTGGCTCACGGCCAGGAGACCCTGGGCTCCGTTCCGGGTCCGGTTCTTCACGCCACCCCGGCCCCCTTCTTTGAGGGAGTCCACCAAGCTCACTCTCCCCTGCCTCAGCATGGGAAAGAGCCCGAACAGGATTCCGGAAAACAGGGAGATCACCAGTGTGAAGAGGAGAACGTTCGAGTCCAGCGTCACCTCCTCCAGTCGGGGAAGGTTGGTGGGCGCCATGGTCAGGAGGCTGCGGAGGCCTGCCTGCGCCAAGATCAGGCCCCCAATCCCGCCCATGATCCCCAGGAGAAGACTCTCCTTCAGATACTCCCAGCTGATTCGACGAGTGGAGGCCCCCATGGCAGTCCTCACGGCCATCTCCCCCTCCTTCCCGTCTGCCCGGACCAGGAAGAGGTTGGCCACGTTGGCGCATGCGATCAGCAACACCACACCCACCCCACCCAGCAGAATCCAGAGCGTGCCGGCCACCGATCCCACGAGGTCGTCCTTCAGAGAGTATACCTCCGCGACGTAGTGGCTCGGGTCACTCGAGCTGGCCACTGGTCCGCCGGGAAATTTGTCCCACGCCAGGGGAAGGACACGGTTCAGATCAGCCGCGGCGCCCTGGAGCGTCACCCCCTCCCTCAGACGGGCCACCGCACCGTATCCGATGTTGCCCACGAAAAGGTTGGCCCGGCGGAAACGGAGAGGGATGATGAGGGAGGGATCGGCGCCCAACCCCCTGACCTCCGGCGGAGCGACGCCGATGATCTCCCTGGTTACGCCGTCTGCCTGAATCGTTTGCCCAACCACATCAGGGTTTCCACCGAATCGGCTCTGCCAGTACCCGTACCCAAGCATGACCGTGGCCTGGCCGTCCGGGTCGTCGTCCTCCTGGGTGAAGATCCTTCCCATGACCGGGTTGAGCCGGATAGCTCTGAACACCCCGTTGGAGACTTGCAGTACTGGGACGGCCTCCGGGTCTCCCGTCCCCGTTACCGAGGCGGAAGACCATGCGCTGAATATCCCCAGTTCCTCGAAGACCTGGGCTTCGTCTTCATAGGTGAAGTGCCAGGCGGCGCACTGGCCGGCGTCGGCCAGCCCCCGACCCGGGGCGGCGTGCTGGACCGCAACGAGACGATCCGAATCGTCGAATGGGAGGGGGGAGAGGACGATTGCGTCCACCAGCGTATAGATGGCGGAGGTGGCGCCGATGCCCAGGGCCAGGACCAGGATCACCACGCCTGTGAACAGCGGGCGATTTCCGAGGGCCCGGATGCCCAGCCTCAAATCCCGAAATCCGTCTGCCAGAGTGCTTGCGAAACTCCCTTTCACCCTCAGGTCCTCCTCGCGTCGTTGGAGCCATCGGTCCACCTCGGCCCTGATGTGGCCCGGCTCCGAAGAAAGGAGCTCTGATGCGGCCCGGTCGGCGTCCCCCAGCCAGGCCAGCACCAGAGCTTCGGCCTCTGTCTCGGAAACTCCCCGGGATCTCGCTTCCTGGTAGAGGTCCTCCAGGTGGTCCGCCATCTCCTGGATGGCCCGCTCGTCCCGGTTTCCTCGCATCACGGGAAGGGAGAGGTTCTTACGCAGGTACTTCTTCCAGTCTGGCATTTTCTGCTCCTACGGTCCTCTTGCCCGGGCTATCGGGCCGGGCTCGGCTGAATGATGCGGTTGACCACCGCCGCGAACGCCTTCCATTCCTTCCGCTGGGCCGCCAGAGCGGCCTCGCCGGCCGGCGTCAACGTGTAGTAACACCGTCGCCGCTCTCCCTTCTTCTCCACCCATCGTCCGTGGATCCACCCCCTGTCCTCCATTCGGTAGAGGACGGAGTAGAGCGTCGAAACACGGAACTCGAGCTGGCCGCCGGAGCGGTGCTCCAGGAGCTTCCCGATCTCGTACCCGTGGCGGGTGGCGCCGTCCAGAGACGAGAGGATCAGGAGCTCCATGCTCCCTCGCTTCAGGTTTGCACTGAACATCGATTCCTCTTGGCTTTAGGCGAATCAAGGCTGGTCAGGCCTCGCCTGCCCGACTCCATCTCGGATCCTTTGGATCCCCGTTCGATGAAACATACTACGTGACGTGATACTTCGCATGATGGAGTATACGAGTTGGATGCTAAAAAGGATTCAGGGGTTGGAATCGGGCGGGGGCGGGGGATATGAAAGGCCCCTCGGAGAGGTATGCCATGGTGATGGCGGCGGACGCGGTTCCGTGTGAATCCGAGTCCTCATCAGCCGTATCATGTGGACACCTGGCTGCTCCCTGCCCTATCCTTCCACCCTCACCTGAAATCCCAGCCAGGAAGGAAGAGCGCCATGAGAGCCGGATTCCCGAAACTCCGCCTGTGCCGAGCCGCGGCCCTCCTCTTGACGGTTTGCGCCGCCGGGTCTTCGGCCCACTGGGCCAAATCTCTCCAGGGCCAGGAGAACCTCTACGACGCGCTGAAGGAGATCGCCATCATCGAAGAGCTGGTGATGGTCCCGATGCGGGACGGCGTCCGGCTGGCCACGAACGTCTATCGGCCGAAGAGCTCGGAGGGGACCCCAGCGCCCACGATCTTCGTTCGTACCCCCTACAACATGAACATGTGGCGTGACGGCGAACACCTCACCGGTCGGTACGGGGCCATTCTCGAGGCTGTTCGGCGGGGCTATGCCTATGTGAATCAGAACGAGCGGGGCCGGTACTTCTCGGACGGGGAATGGGACATCCTCGGCCCACCGAAAACCGATGGGTATGACGCACTCACCTGGATCTCGCGCCAGCCCTGGTCGAATGGACGGGTGGGCACCTACGGATGTTCTTCTACGGCCGAGTGGCAGATGGGATTGGCGGAGCTGGATCACCCCGCCCATGCCGCTATGGTCCCCCAGGGGTTCGGTGCCGGCGTGGGTCGGGTCGGCGACTGGTATGAACAGGGGAACTGGTACCGAGGGGGAGCCGAGCAGATGCTCTTCTTCACCTGGTTGTACGGCGTCCAGAATACCCAGCGCCCTCGCTTCGATCGGGACACGGAGCGAGACGATCTGATCCGGCTCTCCCGATACTTTGATCTGGGTCCCGAGATGCCCGGCGTGGACTGGGAGGAAGCCCTCTGGCATCTCCCACTCGAAGACTTCATGCGAAATGTCGATGGCCCGGAAGGCATCTATGCCGATCCGGCGCCGGTGGCTACCGGTGGCCGCATGATCCAGCGCACACCCAACGATCCCGCCTGGTACAAGGGGGGCCTCTACCACGACGACAGGCCCATCGGCGTGCCCAGCTTCTGGTTCATGTCCTGGTACGACGTCTC
>JBDHCH010000376.1:0-3767 GCA_039592115.1 Gemmatimonadota bacterium
AGGCGAGAACGTCTTCCCTGCGCCGGACACCGCAACTGGTGCAGTGGACGTCGTCTCGGTAGAGCGTCTCCCCGCAGTTGGGGCAGGTTGACGAGTAGGTCATCTGGTCGCGGCCATCACCGGGGTTAGGGTATACCGTAACGTGTTGACACGGTCAGGCTGGTGCCAAGAGGGTTCGAATGACACAGAGTGGTCGAATGAAATATGAGAACTGGCCGGCGTGCCGGATAGGGTAGGCAGAGTGAGGCCTATCAATCCACGTGGAGGATGATCACGGTCGTGTTGTCGAAACCACCGAGGGAGTTTGCGGCGGTAATGAGGGCGCGGCACTGGGAGAGTGGCGTTCCCCCTGCCGCCAACGTCTCCGCGATTCCCTCGTCGGAGATGAGGTCGTAGAGCCCGTCGCTACAGAGGAGTACCTGGTCTCCGGACCTCAGGACCACGGTGAGGGCGTCCACCTCGACGACCTCCCGCACCCCAACTGCCTGGAGCAGAACATGTCGTTGTTCATGGTTCTCGGCTTCTTCCGCAGAGAGTTGCCCCTGGGCCACCAGCTTCCCGACAAAAGTATGGTCCGTCGTCAGCTGCCTGAGCTGCCCCTGGCGGATGTGGTATGCCCGGGAGTCGCCCACGTGTGCCAGGACCGCCGCCCCAGGGAAGACCAGCGCGGCCGTGGCCGTTGCCCCCATTCCTTGGGCCGAGCTGTCCCGCTTCCCGGCCTCCAGCACCCGGCGGTTCGCCTGGTGGATCCCCTCCGAGAGCCACGCCTCCAACCCTGAGGTTTCGGACCCGCCGAGGCGCCGCACAGCGCCGGAGGCGTGCTCCCTCAGGGTCTCGAGGGTGAGAGCGCTGGCGACTTCACCGGCCTGGGCACCTCCCATCCCATCGGAGACGGCCAGGAGAAGAGGCCTCCGACCAAGGGGATGCTCCGAGGCCGGCTCGGTCACGTCGGCGTCCGAAACCATGTCGAAGATCAAGAATCCGTCTTCGTTGTGATCCCGGCTCTCGCCCACGTCAGTGAGTCCCGCGAAGCTGACGGTCACGTTCTACCTCCGGGTGACGTTGGCTGCCATATCAGGAATGTCCATCCCCATCTTCCTCGTCCTCGCCTGTATCGAAGGGGTTGAGAGGATCCCCGGTGGGGAGGCCGAGAAGATCCCGTTCACCGGCCACCAACTGCTGCCGCTCACGGTCTCCCTCGAGCCCGCTCCAGGGAAAGTCCTCTCCCTCCTTGGGGAAAACACCGGCCTCCGGATGGTCCAGGTCGGCCCACCGGAGGCGACCTGCTTCCAAATGGGGTGTGAGGTCGAAATCGAACTCGTCGTTGGCCACCGACCATGCGGAGTTCCCGTCCTCATCCTTGAACCAGTACATATTCCTGCACCAAGGCTGGTGCAGTCGGAGTGGAGCAATCTCCCGATCCGAGAAATACCCGATGGGATAAGCGATATCCCCCGTAAGGATCTCGGTACGGCCGACCACGGCGATCATGCCGGGGAGCTCCAGAAGCGCCGGAACCACAAAGGGGACGTCGGGACCGGGTCGCACTTCCGCCCGGACTTCCGCAGGCGCTCGTTGGCCTAGCGAGAGAGCGCCGAGCAGAACCTGGAAGTGCTCACAGGGGGCAGGCTCATTGAACGACACCTGCAGGTCGACATGCCACCACCAGCCGTCCAAGCCGAAAGGGTCAAAAGCCCGCTTCAACGGTGATTCACAATAAGGACAGATGCTGAGGATCACCCGGGGCAACCGGTCGGAATATTCGGCCAGCGAGGCGTAGAAACGCTCCCGCACGAGGCCAGCCTCCCTGACGGAGGGGGGCTTCTCACCAGGGCGGGGATAGAGCTGACGTTCGAGATCGTAAGCTCCCTGGACCAGGACATCCCGCTCTTCCTTGCTGATCGTCTCGCTCATAGGGCCTTCACTCTCCGCACCCACAGCAGATGAGGGCGTTCCGGACATCCTCGGAATCATCCACGAAGATGGTCTTGTTCGGCGCCACGACGGTCAGCTCGTTGTCACAGATGGGCAGGAACCGCCCCTTGGCGATCTCCACCTTCGGCACCGGGCCGCCAGTCTGAAGCCATCCTTTGAGCTTCGCGGGAATCGAGAAATCGCTGTAATCGCCCTCCGACGTTTTGGACACCCACTGGGACTGGGGACCGTGCTGGATCCCATCCCAACCCATTGCGAAGTTCAGGGCCCGCTTCACCCTACCGAACTCGGCCTCCGCATCCTGGTCCGGTCGGAGGCAATCCCCGCCGACGTATTGGATGTCCATTAGATCGTAGTCGCCCGTGATCCATTTCCCCTTGTATGAGTAGCCGTTGGAGTCACGTCCGTAGCCCTTCCAAGGGCGGCCCTTGTCGTGCTTCCGGAGACTCATGACTACCCCAAAGAGTTGGCTCGCCTTCGCCACCGCCTGACCGAAGGAGTCCGTAGCCTTGATGTCTGGGGCTGCTGGAGGGCCCTTCCACCGGTCGAGGGAGGCCAAGTACACAGCGACCGCGGCAACATTCCCTTCGGCGATGGTTTTTGCTGCGATCACTTCGTGCGGCTTGGGCTTGTGCTTTCCAGGGATCCAACCGCGGTCCGCGCAGTACGGGTTGGTCCCCCGGAAGAAGATGATGAGCCCCAATTCGTTGGCTGTTCTCTGGATGGCCTCCTGGTGCCCCGACCAGACTCCCGACTTCTTCCAAGCCGTCTCTTCGTCGATCTTCTGCTCCTTCTGCTTCTTTTCAGTCTCCTCACACCCCTTGAGCTGGGGACCCATCACGACTGCAGGCGCCTGGAGGTGAACCGGCCCGAAGGTATTGGCGGATCCCATGTTCTGCTGCGTGGGGTCAAGGAGGCGGCAGACGTTCTTTCCATCGACTTTGACGTCGAAGGAATAGTTCACGAACTCCGCCTTTCCCTTGATCTTACTGGAGACAACCCCCGTTGCGGCACCGGCCTCGTCACCGGTGCTCATCATCATGTTGCTTCCCTTGAGCATGATGGATTGGCCGTCCATCTTCACCGTTTTGGACCCCGAGGTGGTATCCCCCGACTTCGCGATGTTGGGGTAGGGGATAGGGACAGGTCCAGCGGGGGTTGGCGTCTTACAGACATCGGGGAAGGCGATGGAGACGCCGTTGCTCCCTTTATGAGAGACGGTCATGAAGTTCACGGCGACGGTCACACCCATCTGATCCTCCCCACTCCTCTTCTTCTACCCATTTGCTCCCTCCATCAGGACAGCGGCCCGCACGCCGTTCTCGGAGGCGCCCCAGACGACCACGCGCTCGCTCGGCGAGTACCCCCGGTTCATGGCAGTGGCCCCCCAGATCAGGTTGAGCACCGCCAGGGCTGCTCCGGCGTCCCCTATGCAATCGGCAGGGTGCCAAAAATCGAGATCTCCCTCCAGGTCGCCGAAAACCCTTGTTGCGGCCAACCCCCATTCCATCGCCCGGTACCGGTCTCCGTTCAGGTCGCAGACAACGAGTGGAGGAACCTGGAGGCCGGCCTCCTCGCGGACCCTTCGGAGTACATCCGATAGCCCGGCGGCCTGGTTCGGGTCTCCGGTTGATGCGGTGGGTTCCAAAGCTGTGGCTGCGCTGAGGATTCGGGCATTGGCCAGGTGGTTCGGGTCCCCTCCGGGGGTCTCAAGCTCGAGAACGACGAACGCTGCGCCTTCACCCGGGATAACCCCCTGGGGATTCTCTCCGGTGCGAAGCTTGCCCGCGGCCTGAAGGCGGGCGAGGGCGGGACCACGGAGCTGGGAGTCG
>JBDHCH010000377.1:0-4408 GCA_039592115.1 Gemmatimonadota bacterium
CCGGGGGCACCGAGATCTACACCTATCCCTATCCTCAGGACGAGGAGGGCGAAACGGTGTACCCCCGCCACTTCTTCCAGGAGCATATCGATCTGGTCACGGCCATCCGGACCAACCAGCCCGTGAACGAGGCCGAGCGGACCGCCGTTGCCACCCTGACCGCCATTATGGGTCGAATCTCCTGTTACACCGGCCAGGAGGTCACCTGGGATCAGATGATGGAGTCGGACCTGAAGCTCGGGCCGGACCAGCTGACGCTGGGGCCCTCCGATCTGATTCGCGCAGTGGTTCCGGTGCCCGGAACGGAGTAGACCAGCCCTACTCCGCCCCGGGCAGGAGAACCTGGAATCAGCCTTCGGCGAGCCCGGCCAGATCGAGCATGAAGGCGTACTTGAGGGCCGTCTCCTCGTAACGACGGAACCGGCCGGACACACCCCCGTGTCCGGCGGCCATGTTCGTCCTGAGGAGGATGAGGTTGTCATCGGTCTTCAGGGCGCGGAGCTTCGCTACCCACTTGGCCGGCTCCCAGTACTGGACCTGGGAATCCGCGAGGCCGGTGGTCACCAGGAGGTTCGGGTAGTCCTTGGCTTCCACCTGGTCGTAGGGTGAGTAGGAGAGCATGTAGTCGAAGTACTCCTTCTCCCGAGGGTCACCCCACTCGTCGTACTCGCTTGTGGTGAGGGGAATACTCTCGTCCAGCATTGTGGTGACCACATCCACCCAGGGGACGCCGGCAAGGACGCCCTTCCAGAGATCCGGCCGCATGTTGGTGATCGCTCCCATCAAGAGGCCGCCGGCGCTGGCGCCCTCTGCAAACACCCTGTTCCGGTCGAAGTAGCCCTCGTCGATGAGGAATTCGGCCACATCGATGAAGTCGGTGAAGGTGTTCTTCTTGTTCAGGAGCTTCCCATCCTCGTACCAGGCCCGCCCCAGCTCCGCACCACCTCTCACGTGGGCGATGGCAAACACGAACCCCCGGTCCAGGAGGCTGATGATGGAAGACCTGAACCCCGCGTCCATGGAGGCTCCGTAGGAGCCGTAGGCGTAGAGATACCCCGGGCTCGATCCGTCCAACGGGGTGTCGGTCCGATACACGATGGACACCGGGACCTCTGCGCCGTCCCGGGCCGTCGCCCACTTCCGTTCGGTGGTGTAGTTGTCGGAGGAAAAGCCTCCCAGGACCTCGTCCTGCTTCAGGAGCGTCGCCTCCCGGGTGTTCATGTCATAGTCGAACACGGAGCTGGGGGTCGTGAGTGAGGAGTAGCCGTACCGCAGAACGCCGGACTCCATGTCCACGTTCACCTGGGGGTAGGCCACGTAGGCGGGTTCGCCAAAATCCAGGTAATGGTCGTCTGATCCGTCCCAGCGCAGGATCCTGAGATGGGTCAGCCCGTTGGACCGCTCCGAGAGGACCATGTGATCTCTGAACAGATCGAAGCCTTCCAGGAGCACGTCATCCCGATGCGCGACGACCTCATCCCAATTCCCACGGCTCGCATCGCCAACCGGGGCTCGCACCAGGCGGAAGTTTTTCGCTTCATCGTTGGTCCGGATGTAGAAGTGGTCTCCGAGGTGGTCGACGGAGTACTCGTGCTCCGGTTCCCGGGGAAGAACCACTCTGAACTCTCCTGTGGGCTCGTCGGCATCCAGGACCCTGACCTCGGTCGAGAGGGTCTGGGTGGAAGCCACGAACAGGTACTCGTCCGACTTGAACCGTCCCATGTAGACGCTGAATTCCGTGTCGTCCTCCTGGAACACCAGCTCGTCCGAAGACGGATCCGTTCCCAGGACATGCCGGAAGACCTGATAGGACCTGAGGGTCTCCGGATCCTGCTTCACGTAGAAGAGCGTGCGGTTGTCGTTGGCCCAGGCCATGTTCCCGGTGACATCGGGGATCTGGTCCGAGAGCGTCTCCCCGGTGGTGAGGTCCTTGAACCGGACCGTGTAGAACCTCCGGCCCTGGAGGTCTACGCCGTAGGCCAGGATTCTCCCGTCCTCGGTGACCTGCCGGCCTCCGATGGCGAAATAGTCGTGGCCTTCCGCCATGGCATTCGCATCGAGCATGACCTCTTCCGGGGCGTCCAGAGACCCTGCCTTCCGCGCGTGGATGGGGTACTCCATGGCCTCCTCGTACCGAGTGTAGTAGAAGTAGTCGCCGTCCTTGTATGGAACGGAGGAGTCATCCTCCTTTATCCGCCCCCGGATCTCCTCGAAAAGGGCAGCCTGGAGTCCCTGCGTATGGGCCATGGCCGCAGCGGTGTACTCATTCTCGGCCTCCAGGTAGGCGATCACCTCCGGGTCTTCCCGCTCCCTCAGCCAGAAGTAGTCATCGGTCCGCGTCACGCCATGGGCAGTGAGCTCGGTGGGCTCGACCTCGGCTACCGGGGGTTCCGGAACGACCACTTCTTCACCTCCCTCGGGTGCTGTGCAGGAGAAAAGAACGGCGACGACGGGCGCAAACAGGGTGCGACGCAACCACGACATGATGAACCTCATTTCAGTCCGAGTCCGGATACCGACTCGAGGGGGTTTGGTCGCCCCGAATCAGCTCAGACGTCCTTTTGTTGAATCCGAGTTGCCGTCAGTCATCAGGGGGCCGAAGTCCCCTGCGGTAAATTCGTTATCCGCTCCAGGGGGCCCTGAAGGCCAGCTGACCCTCCCCTGCCCTACCCAATATTTCTCCACCCTCGTACACCAGCTGGCCGCGACGGATCGTCTCGGTGGGCCATCCCGTCATGGCCCACCCTTCATAGGGAGTGAAATCCGAACGGGAATGATCGTCTTCTGCCCTGATCTCAGTCGTCCTTTCCGGGTCGAATATCACGATGTCTGCCTCGGACCCGGCCTGAATCACGCCCTTCCTCGGATAGAGGCCCATGATCCTGGCCGCCTTCGTGGAGGTCAGGTCCACGAAGCGCTCCAGGGAAACGCCTCGTTTTCCCACCCCCTCTGAGAAGAACATGGGAAGCATGAACTGAAGGGCGCTGATGCCCGGGCGGAGTCTGGTGATCGAAAGGTCCGGATTCAGTTTCTGTTCGCGGGTCCAGGGCGCGTGATCGGTTGCGATGAGGTCGACGGCACCGCCCTGGATACCCTCCCACAGCGCCTCGCTGTCCTCGGGAGTCCGAAGGGGGGGCTGCCCCACATAAAGCGCCCCGTCAGGTTGCAGAAATCGCTCCTCGGTGAGGTACAGGTACAGGGGTCGCACCTCCACGTAGAGAGGAAGCCCAACGGTGTCGGGGTTCCGGCACGCCTCCAGGGCCCGGCGGGATGAGAGGTGCACGACCTGCATGGGGGCGCCGGTCGCCTCGCAGAGGGCGGCGGCCTGTTGGGTGGCCACCGCTTCGACCAACACTGGGCGGCTCTCGGCGTAGTGGCGCAAAGAGGTGCGCCCCTCGGCCGTCATTCTCCTGGCCGTCGCCTTCAGCAGGGCCTCGTCCTCGCAGTGGATCATGGTGACGACGCCAGCGTCTCGGGCCCCTTCCAACAGCTCGATCACCTCCCCCAGACGGCCCCCGAAGTCCTGCCAGAGCATGAAGATCTTGATGGAGGGTTGGCCACGGCGGACCAGCTCGGGGAGGGCGTCGCGGAACTCGGGCGTGGGCGGCCAGGACGCTGTGTGGAGAATGACGTCGGCGATGGCCTCCTGCCTCACCCGTTCCTCCATGGCGTCCAGCGCCTCCAGCGGGTCCGCCCCGTTCATGGCGTAGGAAAATGTGCCCACCGTAGTGATCCCCCCGGCCAGGGCCGCCGCGATCGATTCCCCCGGGCATCACGAGCTTCCCGGTGGCATCGATGATCCGGGCTCCCGGAGCCGGTCTGAGCCCGGGTCCGACCTCGGTGATGAGCTCACCGGAGATCCGAACGTCGGCCTCTCGGACCCCGTCGGTGTTCACCACCCGGCCCCCCTGGATCAGGATCTCGGGCGGAGCCTGCCTTCCAGCGTGGGCGGGTCCCGGGAGGTCCGCGGCGGCGGCTCCCTGGCGGCCGACCGGGGCCCCCGCGCCGAACGAACCAGCCGAAGCCCCCAACCAGCCTGCTCCTAGCGCTTTCAAGGCGCTTCTCCGTGACACGAGGTGGGACCCACCGACGTCCTCAGGATTCATCTGAATCTCCTAGGAGGGGGTTCGGCCCGGAAGCCTCTTCCCGGCGCATGAGAAAAAGGGGAATGGGATCGCAAATGCGAAAGGGGGTGCGGTCCATCTCACGGAGCCGCCCGGGGGCGAGGAGGTCCGGTTTCCGTTTCGGTTCAGGCCTCGATCCGGCGGGGTTACGGGGAGACCACCCGAGCTTCGACGGCGTCCATCCGTTGCTCCAGGCGATCCATCCGCGCCTCGAGGGCGTCCATCCGCTGCTCCAGGCGCTCGAGGCGTCGGTCTACCTGGTCGAAGCGTTCATCAACACGCTG
>JBDHCH010000378.1:0-3747 GCA_039592115.1 Gemmatimonadota bacterium
GAAGCAGCCCTTGTCGATGACGATGTACTCGTCGGACTCCCGCATGGTCTCGATGTGGACCGGGGTCGCCAGATTCGTTCCCCGAGGTTCGAAGTTACGCCATGGCAGCACCCCGATCCCGTCCAGGATCTTCTCGTTCTTCCCCGTCCCCCCTAAACCACCCTGATTGTTGGGATGCCTGTACCCGCGGCTGTAGTCACCGGTGGCGATCTCCTGATTCACGGCCTTGAGGCCCTCGTCGCCCTTCCGGATCACGTCCTCAGGAGCCACGACCACGATGCCCAGGATGTTCTTGGATCCCAGGATCGAGCCCATCCCCAGGCGGCCCCCGAAACGGAACTTGTCCTCCCCGGACATGACCATTTCCTGGGTGGAGCCGACGATGTTGGCATACCACACCGATTCCCACTGCTCCCCGGCCGGTCCAATGATGGCGAAATGGGCGGGAAAGGATCTCTTTTCCACGTCGTTGAAACGGCGATTGAGGCAGGCCATCCTGGCAGACACCCGTTCGCCCGCCAGCTCCGGGGGCGCCTCCTCCACCGTCAGCACTGGATCACCGTCGGACTGGCGAATGAGGAGGAGGCTGGGCCTCTCGGCGGCACCCTTCAGGATCAAATCCCCCACCCCGGCGGAGACCAGCTTGCGTCCGAAGCTGCCGCTCATGGCGGACCATCCTGCCATAGGCGCTCCCTGCCGTGTCCGCTTCAGGGGGGAGTAGGCGCTGAAGTATGTTCTCAGCCCCGTCATGTAGGCCGTGCCTGTGAGGCACCCGGTGTTGATCACCAGGGGAGACTCGGGCCCGAAGGGATCCTGGACCTCGTAATCAGCCAGAATCTTGAAGGACCGACCGATTCCCCCCAGGAAGTCCATGTCGTCGGTGACGGTCACCTCCTCCGACGAGACCACCCCTGCCTCCCCCACATCGAACACGATTCGGCCAAAAGCGAATTCGGAAACCTCAATCGGGCGCTCTGTCAGGTTCCTCAGCATGCGGCGGTCCCTTCTTCCATCGTGTGTCAGCATTTCCCATGGTGCCTCCTGCCACCTATCCACCCGTCCTCCGCCCCGGGAGTCGATGTCAGCGGCCCCCGGCGATGAGAATGATCAGGAGGGAAGTTGAGGACAAGATGGAGAGGGGGAAGATGGGGGAAGTGGGATACTTGGGATTGATAGGGACGCCGCGCGCCTCCGCTGGGTCAAGGCCCGACACAAGTTTCTCGGCGTCCGTCCACCCCACTGTTTGAAGAAGAGCGGAACACCCCCTGCCAAACATTTGATCCTCAGGGACCGCACCCAGCTCTCCTCGATCGGCCGGTATCCAAACTTGACCTGATTCCCAGGATCCCCCCTCTCGGGTGCTTCAAGCTCTTCTCGGCGCCTTTCCGCAGCGGTCTGACGGAGCCGGGGCACCTTCGACAAGCGAGAATCCACCTCCCCCAGGGAGCGGCGAGCGGTCTGGCCATTACACTCCTGTCTCGAGAAGACGCCGGCAGGTATATTGCGGCTAGGCTGGACCCCATGATACGAAGGAGGGCGTCATGCTCGGAGGGTATGCGAACAGGATCTGCTTCGTCGACCTCACGGTTGGTCGTGTGGAATACAAGGACTCGCCGGAGGATTGGAAGCGCAAGTTCATTGGTGGAAGGGGCCTGGGCGTGAAGTACGTGTTCGAGAACGGCCCCCAGGTCGATCCTCTCTCCCCGGAAAACATCCTGTGCTTCATGAATGGGCCTCTGACCGGCACCGAAGCGAACATGAGTGGCCGGATCGCGGTGGTCACCAAGTCTCCCCTCACGGGAACGGTCACGGATAGCCACCACGGCGGTTGGAGCGCAGCCAGGCTACGCTGGGCCGGGTTCGACGGGCTGATCTTCAGCGGGAGGTCGGAGACACCTGTGTATGCCTATGTCACCGAAGACGGGGTCGATCTCCGCGACGCCTCGGAGGTGTGGGGCAAGAACGTCCACGACTCGGTGAAGTTCTTCCAGGACAGGTACGGCGAGAACGACCTGTCCGTCATCACCATCGGCCAGGCCGGTGAGAAGCTGTGCCGCTTCGCCAACTGGATGAACGAGGACGACCGCGCCAGTGGCAGGGGCGGAACGGGGTGCGTGGGCGGCAGCAAGCAACTGAAGGCCATCGTCATCAAGGCGGAGAAAGCCTTCCCCCCGACACTGGACCGGGACAAGTGGAAGGAAGCCCACAAACGGGCTCTTTCCACCATCATGGCCGAAGAGAACATCACCAGCCCCCGGAAGGGCGGTCTGTCGGTGTACGGGACCAACGTGCTGATGAACATCGCCAACAGCATTGGCGCGCTTCCCACCAAGAACAGCCAGAAGGCGGCCTTCGGAGAAGGGGCAGAGCCCACCAGCGGTGAGTACGTAAAAGAGAACATTCTGGTCAACGATCCCACCTGCCATGCCTGCCCGGTGGCGTGCAAGAAGGAGGTGGAGGTCAAGGAGGGGCCATGGAAGGGTCTCCGCATGGAATCCATGGAATACGAGTCGGCCTGGGCGTTCGGCGCCAACTGCGGGAACAGTGACGCCAACGCCATCGCCAAGCTCATCGACCAGTGCAACGATTATGGCTTCGACACCATCGAGATGGGCAACGTGGTGTCAGTGTTCATGGAAGCCTGCCAGCGGGGGTACGCCGACGGCGGGAACCTGGATTGGGGAGACGGCGGGGGCATGGTGGCCCTTGTGGACATGGTCGGAAGACGCGAGGGGGTGGGCGACAAGCTGGCCGAGGGCACTGCCCGCGCGGCCGAATCCTTCGGGCACCCCGAAATCGCCATGACGGTGAAGGGACAGGCCATTCCGGCCTACGATCCCCGCGGTTTGAAAGGCATGGGGATCGGCTACGCGACTTCAAACCGCGGTGCATGCCACCTGCGGGCATACACACCGGCCGCAGAGCTGGGAGTCATGCCCTTCGGGTCGCTGAAGGTTGATCCCCTGGCATGGGAAGGAAAGGGCGAGTTGGTCATGATCTTCCAGAACGTCCATGCCTTCTCCGACAGCCTAGACCTTTGCAAGTTCAGCGCCTTCGCCCAGGGAGTAGATGAGTACGCGCAGCAGTACTCCGCCATGGTCGGCGTCCCCTTCACCGGGGAGGATGTGCTGAAGACCGGGGAGCGGGTGTACAACCTGGAGCGCCACTACAACAACCTGGCCGGCCACGGTGAGGGCAGCGACACTTTGCCCAACCGGTTCACGTATGAGCCCTCCGACCAACCGGGTTCGGAAGGCCATGTCTGTGAGCTGGAATTGATGTTGGGCGAATACTACGAGAAGCGCGGCTGGGTGAACGGCATCGTGCCGGAGTCCAAGCTGAAGGAGTTGGAGATCATCTGAGCTGAGCTCGTTCCTTTGGGAGGCTGCCGAGGAAGGTGCGCGGCCGCACCCCCCTCTCTCAGCGGCCTCCTGGGCCCCGGCCGGCGCCATGCGCGCCGACCGGGGCCTTTCACGTCACGCCCCTGCCCGGAGTGTCTTCAGCTCGAGGCGCTCCATGAACTCGTCAACGAGCTGATCCTCGATCTCCAGGATCAGCCTGGTCTGCCCAACGGACAGCGAGCCGATGCGGAACGGCTCCATCTTCTCCAATTCCGCATTCCATCCGGGACCATCCACTCGACGCTCACTCGTGGAGGTACCGCCGAGCTCCTCGAGATACTCCCGGAGAAGGAACAAGGGGATCCCACGGATCTCTCGGATGATCGTGCGCCTGGTGGTATTCTCC
>JBDHCH010000379.1:0-3738 GCA_039592115.1 Gemmatimonadota bacterium
CTCGCCCTGTCCCCGACCGGGGGACCCTCAGTGAGTCCGGAGATGTGACCACCGGCAGTCTACCATCCGGGAAACCCGGTGGCCACAACCAACACTACGCCGCCCCGGTGGGGGGAGGTTTCATCCCTCGAACTTGAAGGACACCTTCACCTTGGCCCGGTAGGCCTGGACGGTTCCGCCTTCGCCCAGCTGCATGTCCAGCTGGGAGATCTCGGCGATGCGGAGATCCCGAAGGGACTGGGACGCCCGCTGTACAGCTGCTGATGCGGCCTTTTCCCACGAATCGCTGCTGGTGCCCACCAGCTCGATGACCTTGTAGACGCTCTCCGGCATGGTTCCTCCTCTTTTGAAAGTTGGCCTGCTTGGGGGCCGAAACCGGTCGGCCCAATGATCAGGCTTCCACCGGGATGTTCCTGACGATGGCCTGGAGCTTCTTCATGGTGTCGATGTACCGATCGAAATAGGCGGTGGCCACGTGCCGCTGCAAGTGGAGCCCCATCCGGTGGTCCTTCTCCATGAGCTTTTTCATCACCGTGACGTCGATCTTCAGGAGCTTCGCCTTCTGGGTGCACTGGGCCGAGAGGGCATAGGCTCGGCGCTTGTGTCCCAGTGGACCTCCGAAGATGGAGCCCCTTCCCATCTCGTCGATGACCAGGCTGAGCCCACCCGGACTCGGCAGGCGGAGGGCTACCTCACCGTCCAGGACGATGAAGAAGTAGTCCGCCTTGTCTCCCTTTTCGTAGATGTAGTCCCCTGATTTTGCCGTCACCTTCTCTGCTGCGTTGGAGATGGTGTTGACCTGGTCGGGGAGCAAGAAGCTGAAGACCTCGTGTGCCGTGAGTGTGCCTGCCATGATTCACCGTCCTTCCGACGAATGAGGATGGATAAGGAGGCGGGAGCCGGGCGGCAACCGGAAGCCCGGTGTTTGATTGCGGGAAGACCGCACGCTGCCGAAGAGGCCGGATCGTCCGACCCCTGGCGGGGAAAACGCCCACGAGCCCGGGGAGAACCCGCGCTTGGAAGCCATGGGGTGCTCGATTGTGGGAGGGGACTGCCCTAGAAGGTCGGCACAGGTGCAGACCTTCCCTTACCTTCACGGCCGCCCGTACAGGAAGATGCTTTCGCGCTCCTCGGAATGCCAGGACTCCGGGGGCGGTTTTCGGGGGCGGTCAGATCCCGTCGGCCTCTTCCAATGCCGCGTCGATGGTTCTTTTGAAGGCTTCCAGAGGTTGGGCCCCGTAGATCACCCGACCGTTGATGAAGAAGGCCGGTGTGCCCCGGACTCCGTAAGCGGCGCCGCGCTGCATGTCGTCCATCACGACCCGAGCCGGCTCATCCGAGTCGAGACAGGCGCTGAACGCATCCTGGTCCAACCCGGCCTGACCCGCGTAGAAGAAGAGGCTCTCCGAGCCCAACCCCTGTTCCTGGGCGAAGAGAAGGTCGTGGTACTCCCAGAAGACCTCCTGACGCTCGGCGCAGACGGCGGCCTCAGCGGCTTTGGCTGCATCAGGATGGATCTGGGCCAGGGGGAAGTGCCGGACGATATATCGAATTCGTCCCTGGTAGGTGTCCAGGATCTCCGGAAGGATGGTCCGGTTGTACCTTCGACAGAAGGAGCACTGGTAGTCCGTGTACTCCACGATGGTGACCGCCGCGTCTTCGGGCCCGTGAGCGGACCGGCCCTCGGGCTCCGTCATCGCACCCGAGTAAATTACCCTCGGGCCGCCTCGGCCTTCCGCCAGGGAAAAGCCCAAGGCGAGTCCTACCAGGAAGACGATCAACAGCTTCGTCAGGCCCCAGCTCTTCGACGGGCGTTTGGTGTCGGAGGGGGACCCTGCCGGAGAGGGGTCGGGATTGGAGTTGGTCTGGGAGTCGGGGCTCGTCTGATTCATGCCGACAAGATCAGGGTTCCGGCGGCCCCTGACCAGAGGGAAGACGGCGGAGGGCACCGATGAATCAGCGGGAGCTGAGCCCCCTGGCTTCCCGCTGAACACTCCGGTAGCGGCCCTGGAACAGCCTATCTGCGGCCTCCGTGAACCCCGGACGGGAACGAACCGGATCAAACAGGGCCGATTCGTACAGCCGCCGCTCGAAGCCGGCCGGAGAGTGCTGGAACGCCCGATCGATCCACTCCAGGGCTCGGTCCTCGTTCCCGGTCCAGGCGTGGAAGGCCGCCAGGTCCTCCATCCGGAGGACGTCCGTGAAGGTGGAATCGACCCTGGCGGAGCTCTCCAGCTCCGCGGTCACCGAATCCACGATAGCGAGGGCCTCCTCCTCTTCGCCCAGCTCTTGCAGGCAGGTGGCCCGGATCACGGCATGGGGGCCGAGATCCATGAGAGCGCAGAGTTCCGGCCTTCCCCTGAGGAACTGGGCTCGGGCCACCAGGGCCCGCCCCATGGCCAGCTCTGGCTCCAACTCCGTGGCCATCCCTCCGGCTCGGATGGCGTCGTCGTACCGTCCCAACTGGATGGAGAGGGAAGCCACGGCGATGTGTCGGCCCGCGGCCAGAGGATCCAGGTCCACGGCACGCATGGCCTCGGAAAACGCCTCCTCCGGCTTTCCGTCCATGGCCAGCAAGCGGGCGGACCAGCTGGGGATGCTGGCCGCGTTGGGCTGGAGCTCGGCGGCTCGCTCGAGGTCGGCTCGCACTTCCGCAACCGGGGCATGGATGATTGCCTTCAGATATCCTCGAGATGCATATCCGCCGGCCATGTTCGGGGCGATCCGGATAGCGCTCTCCGCCGCATTGAGCGCTTCGGCGGCCATGGCATATTCCTCATGCCCCACGTCGTACCGGTAGTTCATGGCCAGTGCGTACGCCGAGGAGAGGTCCGCCAGGGCAAGGGCATGCTCCGGGTCCTCCTCCAGCGTCAGCTGGAACTGGGCGATGGACCTCCGGAAGCCCTCCGGTGTCCGCCTGCCAAGCCAGTGTTTCCCGAGCTGGTAGGAACCCAGTGTCCGCTCGCCCCTGCCTCCTCCCAGATCCGGCGGGGGCGCCAAAATCCCCGGGATCTCCTGCACGACCCGCTGGGTCACATTGCGGGCCACCCTCTCGTACAGCTCCTCAAGGTCATCGGCACCGCCCTGGAACTGATTCGACCAAAGGTGTGCGTCGTTCGAGGCGTCGATGTGTTGAACGGTGGCCCTGAGGGTGTTGCCGCCCATCAGCTGGATGGAGCCCTCTACCATGTGCCTCACCCTCAGCGTATCGGCGAGCTCGGGAATGGTGTAGGCCTGTCGGCTCAGGACCTCGACGGAATGCCGGCTCGGAACCTTCAGCTGCCGGATCTGGGTGAGCTCGTTGATGATCTCTTCCGCCAATGCGATCCCGATGAAGTCGAAGCTCGGATCACCCGTCAGGTTCGCCAGTGGCATGACGGCCAGAGAGTCGACGTACACGTCGGTGAGAGCGGCGGCCGGGGCCGGCCCAGGCTTCAGAATCGACCACACCCAGATCGAAGCAGCGAAGGCCAGTATCACCGCCAGAAGTGGTCCAGCGAGACCGGCCTTGCGGAGGAGGGCCGTCCGCTCCCAAGGCGAAAGCTGAGGGTCTTCCGGAAGGTCCTTGGTCTTCTGGATCCCCTTGGCGGTGATATCGAACGCCCATGCCAGGGCGAGAATGATGGGCAGGCCCGCCACGAAGATGACCGCCAGCGCCTGAATGGCCCCGTCGGAGATGGAGAAGGGCTCACGCAGATTGTCCGCCCCCTCGATGGCGGCAAGGCCGATTACCAGGTA
>JBDHCH010000380.1:0-4187 GCA_039592115.1 Gemmatimonadota bacterium
AAGGTGCCGAGTCCGGCTGGTCCGGTTCCAACTCCCTTCCCGAATATGGGCCAACTCCCCACGGTCAAAGGGGAAAGCAGCAAGGTGTTCGCCGTGGGTAAGGGCGTGGTGAAGGGCGATTCGGAGATCCCGAGGACCCAGGGCGACGAGCCGGGCGTGGCGGGTGGCGTTGTGTCGAGCACTTTCGGAGACAAAGCCACCTTCAAGCCGACATAACCCCAACTACTCCGGCGAAAGAGGACCCAACATGGAGGGGACCGCAGGCCCCATTCAGAACCAAGGACTCCACTGCTTTGGCGGCAACCCCGCTCCGCCACCGGTGTTGGCCGGCCTTCGGAATCTGTTGGTGTTCGCCGATTCGGCCCGAGAGGGTTTTTGGGACCTGCTCTCGCCCGTCCTGGCGGAGCCTGGAGATCCGGGTCACCCGGATCGGATCAGCGGGTTCTGCCAGGAGCATGCACTGGTGGAAGCCCGAGTCCTGGAGGCAATCCAGGCATGCGATTCCCTGGTGCACCAAGCCGCCGCCTTCGACCCGGATCCGGACCGGTTCAAGCAGGACCTGACGGCCCTCACCGGCAATATTCCCGTGAGCCTGGACCCACTCCTGGGTCACTTCCAAGCCCTGAAGAACGAGCTCCGTGGCCGAATCTTCCAGGAGGGCACGGTGGTGATGTTGACCCTCCGCTACCGGGAGGGAGACCGGTTGGATCGGATTACTCTTCAGCTCACACCGGTGACCCTGGCGGAGCTCAAGCGCTTTGCAGAGCGGATCGAGGGATAGGACCCTCACCTACCTCTGCCCGGTCTGGTTGGAGACGGGCACAGACGGGCCGTCCGATCCGATACCCCATTGAAGGCGACTCCCGAGTCCGCTCGCGGCCAGCCGACCTGGTCCGCTACCTCCTTCCCGCCAAACCAACTGCCTTTGAGTTTCGTCTAAGGTGCGCAAAGAACACTCTTCTTTTTCACTAGGGGATCGGCCGCCTGAAATGAACCTCCCGTCTCTTCTCCTTCCAGCCACGTTGCTTCTACTAACCGGACCTCAGGAGGTGGGGACTACCCACCGGGCTCTGTCCGCTGACGAAGCCCGGGCGGACGTCCTCCACCTGAGCGACCTCCTCCGTCGGGTTCACCCCGATCCGTATTCCGGGTTCGGCGGAAGGGTGGAGTACGACAGAAGGATGCAGGTCCTCCTGGACGGGATCGGCACCGGCCCAATGGCGGTACCTGAACTCAGGCGGCGGATCGCGGGGTTTCTGGGGGATCTGGGAGACGGGCATACGGGAATCGGGGTGATTAGCCCTGAGTCGGCCTCCGGCGGGCCAGCCCGGTACCTTCCGGTCCGGTTCAGGGCCTCCCAGGATGGTGTGTTCATCTCGGATGCGGTTCCGGATCATGCGGTGTTGTCCGGCGCGAAGGTCCTCTTCGTGGAGGGGCAGGCTGCGGAAGCGTTGGCCCGGGAAACCCGAATCTTCTATCCCCAGGAGAACATCTCCGGGAGCTTCCGGAACCTGGCCAGGGCTTTGGGCTCCCGTGGCTCCGTTCGCGAGATCCTGCCTGGGGTGGACGACTCCCTTCGGCTGGTCCTTCAGATGACCCCGGGGATTGATGGAACGCCTGTGCGGTTGGCGTACGACCTCGACCGGGGGGAGCATGCGGCCGCACCCTGGCCGAAAGCTGAGAGGCCTCGCATCGCGGGGGGGACTGGTCCATTTCACTCAGACATCCTCGAGGAAGGACAGATCGGGTACTTCCGCATCGGGGCCATGTGGTCCCGGGAGGCCTTCGAGAGCATGCGGGCCGCAGGGAGGACCGACATCGGCCAGTGGCTCGAACATGCGTATGAAAGCCAGCTCGGTGTGGAAGTGCCAGACGACCAGGATGCGGCCATCGCCGGATTCCCGTCCATCATCGAGGAGGGGCTGACGCTCCTGTCGGAGATGCGGGCATACGGCACACGTCGACTGATCGTGGACCTTCGACGAAACGGCGGAGGGTTCTCCATTGTCGGGGAGCCTCTCCTCTACCTACTAAGGGGGGACGCCTACCTGAACGATCCGGACCCAGTGTTCTTCGCCACCCGGGTTTCATCCGAGTACCTGGAGATCAACGGAACGTCTCTGGAGGCACTTTCGGAGGAGACGGGGAGGAGCATTCGGCTTGGGGATTATCTCTACGACCCCCCACTCGGGACCCTCGCGCAGCCGATCTCCCGAATATCCTTTTTCGAGCACTTGAAGGAAGAGGGATTCACCGGCGTTGACCTCCTGGATTCAGCTGAACCCACGAACTCCCTCGACCTCGTCGTCTTGGCCGACGGGGGGACCTTCAGCGCTGCCTTCGACCTGGCTTATCATCTGAAACGACTGGGTGGGCTCCTCCTGGGAGTCTCACCCTCCCAATCCCCCACCGGGTTTACGGACAGCACGCCATATGAGCTTCCCAACAGCGGGCTGGCGGGCTCAATGTCCCGAACCGCGGTCCGGTATCCAGGTGTTGAGGCCGAGGACGGAGCCATCGTCATGGATTTTCCCATGACCTGGGAGAGATACCGGGAGTACGACTTTCACCCGGATGCGGAGATCCTGTATGCGGTGGAGATCCTCAGGTCACGACGCCATCCACATAGCCCGGGCACGCCCAACAGAGGGCATGGGGTCCCGCATGAGCCGCCAGGCGTGACTCCAGCCGATGGCGTTCGTCCGGCTCCATGCCGGCTGCCGGGTCTGCCGGAATCCCCTGGATGATCCGGATGTTCTCCTCCATGGTGGGGAGTCCGTGATGGCCGATGAGGGCACTGGTCACTCCCTCCTGCGAGAGTGCGTACCGGACTAGCTCTTCAGGGCCCGCCGCCCGGCCCACGATATCCCGCATCACCTTCATGGCCAGGACGCCGACACCCTTCTTTCGGGCTGCGGGAAGGGTTTCGGTGACGAACCCTCCATATCCGGTGGGGTTCATGGCCAGCAGGGCCACATCGAATTCTAGCTTCTCGATGGCCTCACGGCTCCTCTCCGCGCTGTCCATGCTGGAGAAGCCGATGAATCGGACCGCACCCGCCTCCTTCAGCCTCCGCATCTCCGCGTACACTCCGTTCTCCAATGCAGCGATGTCATCCGACGGCACGATGGCGTGGATCATGAGAACGTCCACGTAGTCGGTCCTCATCCGCCGCAGACTTCGCTCGAACTCCCTCATCGCCCCGTCAGGACCTCGGGAATCGAATTTCGTGGCGAGAAACACTCGGTCCCGGATAGGGGAGAAGAACTCGCCGAATCGCTCTTCGCTGGGGATGCGTGCACCATACTCGTAGCTCGAGCTGGTGTCGAAATAGTTCACGCCCATCTCGACGGCCCGCTCTAGCATGGGCTCCCACGTGCCGTCTTCGTTCGCGAGGAACTGGGAGCCCCCACCGAACGCGAGAAGAGAAACCTCCATCCCCGTCTTCCCGAGGGTGCGCGTGGGCATGGTGGAGTCGCCTGTTGGAGGGTTGCCCGCTGGGCCTCCTCCGGGGCTCACGGTCGCGCCTCCCGCGGCTGACACGGCCAACCCCGCGGCCGAATAGTGGATGAAATCTCGCCGGGAGATCTTCTTTTCTTTCGTCATCAGGTCGTTCTCGCTGTCCAGCGGTGGCAGGTGGCGTACTGTGAGTATAGGCCTGAGAATCGCCGGGAGACAGACGGTTCCCCCCGGGGTCCGGCCCCTGTGTCCTCGTTCCGGTGCGCGTCGTAGAATCCGTGGGGGCCGGTGAGTTCATCTGCGCCCCGAGACCGAGCAAACACCGAGAGAAGACCGTGAGAAGATCTCGCTCCGTAACCAGAGTTCCCGCTGCTTTCCTGGTGACCGTCGTCTTCGCGTGTGCCGGAGGAGAGGAAGAGACCACCCCGTCGGTCCCGGCACCCCCCGATTGGAGTGCCATCGACGAGGCTCTTCCCGACACCCCCTTGGTCCCGCCGAAGGAGGAACGCACCCTCCTCATCTTCGACCTCTCCAGGGGCTACGTGCACGAGAGCATTCCCTGGACGGAATACGCGGTAACCCGCATGGGTGAGAGCACCGGCGCCTTCACGACGGTTGTCACCAGCGACACAACAATCTTCTCTCCGGACCGCCTGGCACAGTTCGATGCCGTTCTCTTCAACAACAATACCGGGGAGCCCTTCACCGATCCGGCCCTGAGAGCCAGC
>JBDHCH010000381.1:0-6480 GCA_039592115.1 Gemmatimonadota bacterium
CCGGCATCATCTGCTTTCATCATACGGGGCGTGGCGAGTGGGCGGCCTACGTAAGCGGACGTAGGTCTCCGAGGGAGATGACGTAGGCGGGGAAGTAGGAAGGAAGCGGCGATTCCTCGCGTCACAGCCGGGCGAACACCTCCCGAAATCCGCTTCAGGTCGCCCGCGCCCATCGGCATCGCCCCTCTCGAAAAAAAACCTTGTCTGGTCGGTGCCACCGTCGACATCGTTGATATATGGACTAAAACAATCACCCATCGAGTCAGGGGACGAACTTCTCCCTCCCAACGGGCGGGAGGTAAGGGGTTCTTCTTTCTCTGACTCCATCGATCCACCGGTGTGGAGAGGATTTGCCGACCAACGGTCGGGAAATCCACTGCCCTACTGCCGGAAACGAGCCGGCAAGACCGGGGCGGGCTTCGGGCATGCCGTGGGATCCTCTGGAGGACGTCGATGAGTTCCGGACCCGAATACCCCTATGTCGAACAACCACTCGTGGACCAACTGGTTTCCATGGGGTGGAAGGCGGCCACAGGAAACCTCAATTACCCGTTCGCGGCACATCGAGAGTCCTTTTCCGAAGTCCTGCTTTTCGAGGACCTTCGGGACGCCGTCCTCCGGATTAATTCCGATGACGAGGGGAATTCTTGGCTGGACGACAGCCGCCTCAACCAGGCCATCTCCGCTATGGCCAGCCTGGATTGCCAGGATCTCATGGAGGCCAATCGGGTAGCGACCCGGCTGCTCCTGAAGGGAACCACCGTCGAGGGTTTTCCGGGAGCGGATGGAGGGCGGGGCCAGACGGTACACTACATCGATTGGGACTACCCTGAGAACAACACATTCCGAGTGATTTCCCAGCTCCGCGTCGACGAACCGGGAGGGCGCCCCGGGGCCTACATCGTCCCGGACCTGGTCCTTTTCGTGAACGGCATCCCCCTGGCCGTAGTGGAGTGCATGAGACCTGGGACAGTGGATCCCATTGGAGAAGCCATCGACCGGCTCCAGCGACACAGCAACCAGCGAGCCTGGATGGATGAAGACGAGGGGAACGAGCGGCTCTTCCACTACAATCAGATCATGGTCGCCACCTGCTTTGACAAGGCAGTCTTTGGCACGGTAGGGGCTAGAGCCGTCGACTACATGGAGTGGAAGGACACGAGCCCGGTCCCCATGGACTACGTGGCGGCCAACCTCGGGAAGGACCGTCTCTCCAGTCAGGAGATGCTGGTGGCGGGGATGTTCCGCCCGGAGCTCCTCTTGGAGATCGTCCGGCACTTCGTCTTTTTCAGGGAGGAAGAAGACCGGGTTATCAAGATCGTCCCCCGTTATCAACAATTCAGGGCGGTCCGGCACGCTGTGCACCGCCTGTTGGACGGCAAGACCAGGGACGAGGACGGAGAATTCGACGGGCGCGGAGGAATCATCTGGCACACCCAGGGGTCGGGAAAGAGCCTCACCCTGGCGTTTCTCGCCAGGAAGATCCGATCCCACCCCGAGCTTGGCCGGTTCAAGGTCGTCGCAGTCACAAACCAGAAGGACCTCGAGCCTCACTTCCTGGAGACGGCTGAGCTGACCGGGAGCCTCGTGGAGATTTGCGGAGACGCGGAGCATTTGAAGCGGGCGTTGGCCAAGAAGGAGCCGGGTTTGATCTGCGCCATGACCCTCGGTTCCGGTCAGGCTCAAGAGGACTTCGACGGAGATGAGGGATCCGGAGTGGAAGAGCAGCTCCTGACCATCGAGGGTGAGGAGTATCCGGTCATGAACACGGATGATTCCATCCTGCTCCTCGTGGACGAAGCCCACCCGTCCGATGCCACCTCCCTGCAGACCACCCTGATGGCGGCCCTGCCCAATTGTGCCAAGATCGGGTTCACGGGCACTCCCATCGCCATGGAGGCCCGGAACCGGGCCCACGAGATCTTCGGACCGTTCATCGACCGATACGCTGTCAGGGAGTCGGAGAATGACGGATCAACCGTTCCGGTCTTGTACGAGGGCCGGACGGCGGAGGGTGCAGTATCCGAGGGCTGGGATGATGAGGACGTCTTCGAAGACATGTCCCGGGAACACACTCAGGAGGAGCTCGAGGCCATCCAGCGGAGGTACGCCACATCGGGCCGTGTAGGCGAGGCACCGCAGCTCATCGCCGCCAAAGTCCGCAGCATGCTCCGTCACTATGTCGACAACGTCCTCCCGAACAGGTTCAAAGCGCAGGTGGTGGCCGTCAGCCGCCGGGCGACTATTCGTTATCACCGGGCCTTCCAGGAAGCCCGGGATGAGCTTGTGGCCGAGCTAGAAGCTTTGGACCCGTCCCTCTGCAACATTGTACCGGGTGAGATCAACATCCTCCCGCCCCATACCAGATTCCTCATCAGGGCTCATCCCAACCTCGAGATCATCCGGGAACTGGAGTCCGCCCCGGTGATCTCTGGCGATCCGGACGACCCTCCCGCGTGGGCTTCCTGGACAACGCCAGCCCACTTTGAAGCCCACATCGCTCGGTTCCAGAAGCCCCTCCGTCACGAGGATCCGAAGAAACGGGACGGCTTGGCCTTCCTGTTTGTGAAGTCCATGCTCCTCACAGAGTTCAACGCTCCCCTGGAGGGGGTCTTGTACTTGGACCGGCACCTGAACGGGCGCCCCCTCTTGCAGGCGATCGCCAGGGTGAACCGACCCTATCCCAGGAAGCAGGCCGGTCTGGTGGTGGATTACCACGGCACGGCCCAGCACCTGGAAGAGGTGCTGGGAGACTACGCTGACGAAGACGTAGGCTGCACCCTCCGGACCCTCCGGGATGAGAGTCCCAGGCTCCGGAATCGGCATCTCCGCATATTGGCCCTGTTCGCCGGGCGGGGACTTCAAGGAATCACCGATTCTGATGCCTGCGTAGACCTCCTGAAGGACGGGTGGCTCAGAGCCGAGTTCCAGGTTCTCCTGAGGCGATTCCTTGAAAGCCTCGAGATCGTCCTGCCTCGGGAGGAAGCGCTCCCCTATCTCGAGGACGCAAAGAACCTCGGGGTGATTCAGGCACGGGCCAGGAACCGGTATCGCGATGAGAAGGCACTGATCGGGCAGGAAGTCGGGGAGAAAGTCCGGCGGCTCGTAGACGATCACCTCTTGTCCGTGGGGATCGACCCTGATCTTCCGCCCATCTCGATCATGGATCCGGTGTTCGAAGAGCAGGTCGAGAATGAGAAGTCAGACCGGGCGAAAGCCCTGGAGATGGAGCACGCAGTCAGGAGCCACCTACAGCTACAAGGCCAGGAAGATCAAGAGTATTTCCTGGAGCTCAGAGAACATCTGGAAGACATTCTCATCGAGCTGGAGGATCAGTGGAGTGAATTGGTGGTGGAATTACGAGCCTTCGTGAAGGAAGTGAAGGCAGGTCCTCCCAAGGATGACGCGGAACTCGATCCTGCCACCGAGATACCGTTCCTTCGCATCCTGAGACAGGCATTGAGAAGGCAGGGGGAGGTGTCGAGAGAGCAGATGGAGGCTCTCGCTCCCATAACCCTGGAGCTGGTGGACCACATCCGACAGGAAGTCCGGAACCTGGACTTCTGGCGAAACTCGCAGAAACAGGAGGCCCTGCGAGAGCGAATCATCAACATGCTCAGCGGATTCGGTGTCTTCCAGTTGGACCGCGTGCCAGAAGTGGTGGATAGGGTCATGGAGTTGGCAAGGGCCAATCCGCCGCGGTTGGTTGCATAGCCGAGACCCGCGGGGCTGGTGGTTTGGGGTCTCTCTGAGCGGGCCTCAGACGCTCTGCAGAAGGTCATAGGGATCGACCCTTGCCGCGCAGGCGGGGCGAACCGAACTCGAGCCAGCGGATTCACTCCAGGCAACAAGAGGCAGCCCCGGGGCTGTTCTCAGTACGCCTGACCGGATGGAAGTTGCGGGGCCCTTCTCACCTCCTCGCTCGTCTCGCGGAAGACGAAGACTATCCAGGAAACGCCCTAACCCACGGACCGCTCGGCTCGAACCTCAGCTTCGCCTCTACGCCCCACGTACTAAAGGGAAAGGCCAGGCGATGCCCGGCCTTTCCCTTTAGTACGCCCGGCGGGATTCGAACCCACGACCTCTGCCTCCGGAGGGCAGCGCTCTATCCAGCTGAGCTACGGGCGCATCTGTAGCGAGCGTGCGGAATAAGCCGAGTTCTGTCACCCGCCGAAGCGGAGTGGGATCATTTATCTGGGACCGACATTGCTGCCGGCCTCGAGCAGCCTACCCGGGACTCAGGTGGCGCGGGCAGCGCCTCGTCCCCTATTTGGCCTTGCTCCGAGTGGGGTTTGCCATGCGACCCCTGTTACCAGCGGCCCGGTGCGCTCTTACCGCACCCTTTCACCCTTGCCTGTGCTCCCGAAGGAGCCATCGGCGGTCTGCTCTCTGCGGCACTTTCCGTCGCCTTGCGGCGCCCGGGCGTTACCCGGCACTCTGCCCTGCGGAGCTCGGACTTTCCTCCAGCGAACCCCCGAAGGGGCTCACCAGCGATCCCAACTCGCACGCTCTCTACGGACAAGAAATCCGGCCCGGGGGCCGGATGCGATTCAGTCCGTCGAGACAGGAAAAAGGTAAACTCGGGTTCGGATCGAGTAAAGGGAACGGGAGCCTGCATGAGCCCGGGATCAGGCCTGGGCCCAACCTCCCACGCACGAGCGTTTCCGCGGAAGAAGGGTCCGATCCGCGGAATCCGAACCCTGCACCCGAATGTCCCAGGGCCGCCCCTGGGCACCCGAACGCGACCGGTCTACCCAACCTCCAACGAGCGGTTCCGCAGAAACGGATCCGATGCGATGGCGTCCCAACCGAGCATCCGGGCGTCCCATCCAGCCATGGACGGATCTGAGATGGCGGTGTGACAGGGGATCCAGGACCGGTCTGGCTTGACCTTCTCAGCACCTCTTCCTGGTCCTGAGCAGCCCCTCCACCCCCTCTCCCTCCTCCCGAGCCCTGGTACCCGGCCCATGCCCTCCTCCGGGCCGTGAGCGAGGTCCTCAAATCGTCTATTATCTTATCCCATAAGAACTTGACAACTCTCGAGGCAGGAGGGGACGGGATGGTGTACACGACCTTCGAGGTACAGAGCCTGTGGTCCGGCTGGGTCCGGGAACAGGTGGTAGCGTATGGGCGGAGACGGCCTGGGACATGGACGACGGCGATACCTGAAGATCCGCCCCAGCCTGCCGGAGATCCCGAAGAGCCGGACGGCGAGCCGGCCTCCGACCCCGATCCCTCCGACGAGCTCTTCGTTCTGGGCGAGCGGTGTGCATCGGCCTACCTGCAGGCCGACGCTCTCCACTACGAGGCCATGAGACTGCTGGCCGAGTTCCATCACCGGGAAGGGTGGCAGGATACAGGCTTTGGGTCTACGGCCGAGTGGCTGGCCTGGCGGATCGGCATCCTGCCTGGTGCTGCCCGGGAACGGGTCCGAACCGCCCTGGCCCTCCAGCAGCTACCCAGGACCTCCGAGGCCATGACGGGTGGTCCGGGGGTGGAAGACGTTGGACCGAAAGAGTGAAGTGACGGCGGAACAGATCCGCTACCGGAGCCGTCGGTTCTCCACCTGGGTGGACGACGACGGGATGGTGGTGGTCAGGGGCCGCCTGGACCCGGAGGCGGGGGCGGTGTTCATGCGGGCCGTGGAGGCTGCCAGCGATGCGCTGTACCGACAGGAAGATCCGAGGGCTGGTGGTGGCCAGAGCAGAGAATTGTCCGGCTGCGGGGGCAGCGATGACGCTGGTCCCGACGACGAGACCCGTCCGGAGCAGCGGCGGGCCGATGCCGTGGGGCTTCTGGCGGGGTTCGGCGACGAGGGCGTGAGTGGCTCCCGGGCCCAGCGGTATCAGGTGATGCTCCATGTGGATGCAGGCACGCTGGAAGAGGATGGCGACGTGGGTCAGTCGGAGCTGGAGGACGGGACCCGCGTTTCCGCGGAAACGTCTCGGCGAGTGGCCTGCGACGCGAGCGTGGTGACCATCACCCATGCGCCCGACGGTGGGACGCTGGGGGCCGGTCGAAGAACCCGGACCGTGCCGCCCAGTGTGAGGCGAGCATTGGAGGCCCGGGACCGGGGGTGCCGGTTCCCGGGCTGCGGGCTCCGGTTCACCGATGCCCATCATGTGAAGCACTGGGCGGATGGTGGGGAGACGAGCCTCAGGAACCTGGTTCTCCTCTGCCGGAGGCATCACCGAGTGGTGCACGAGGGCGGGGTGCGGGTCTACGTGGACCGCACCGGCAAGGTGGTGTTCTTTACGCCCGGGGGGAAGGCGCTCTTCGAAGTGCCGGAGCGGGAGGGGGTGGGAACGATGGTGGAGGGGAGGGCGAGGGAATGGGCGGTGGGGACCGGAGGTGTGGCGGTCACTGGCAACGGGGGGCCGGTCCCCGGCCAGCCACTGGGTGCAGCCCTCTGCAAACGGGACTCCGACATCCCCTGGACCATCGAGGCCCGGGCCTGGGAGGCACTGGATCCGGGGTGAG
>JBDHCH010000382.1:0-3942 GCA_039592115.1 Gemmatimonadota bacterium
GGCTCAGGGAAATCTTCGGATATGGGAGGCGCGCGGAGGGGCCTCGCTCAGGCTGGGCTCACCGGAACAGAGGGGCTGGGCAAAGTGGCGGGTCCGCTGCCAGACCGGCACTTTTACCCGGTCAGAGAGAAGAACCCCGGGAGGCAGCATGCTCATCGCTGAGATGAACTGGATGCAGGTGGAGCGATATCTCGAGAAAGATGACCGGGCGGTGGTCCCACTTGGGAGCACGGAGCAGCACGCATATCTGAGCCTCCTGGTGGACGCCATCATTCCGGAGCGGTTGGCGCGAGAGGTGGCGGATCCCCTGGGGATTCCCGTCTTCCCGGTGATGCCGTACGGGCTCTCGCCGTACTTCTCCGCCTTCCCGGGAACGGTGACCCTGAGGGTGGAGACCTATGCCCGGGTCATCCAGGACGTCCTGGACAGTCTGGCCAGAGCCGGGTTCAAGCGGATCGTCCTCCTGAACGGTCATGGGGGGAACGCCCCGGCAGGATCGGTGGCGCTGGAATGGATGGCGGATCACCCCGGGCACCAGGTGAAGCTGCACAACTGGTGGATCGCGCCCCGGACGCTGGAGAAGATCCGTGAGATCGATCCCGTGGGATCCCACGCCTCCTGGATGGAAAACTTCCCATGGACCCGCCTCGCGGGCGTGGCGCTCCCCGAAGGGCAGAAGGCGCCCATCGACACGGCCATGAAGTCCGTGTTGGATGGCGAGGGTTTCAAGGCGTATCTGGGGGACGGGAACTACGGAGGTGTCTACCAGCGGTCGGACGAAGAGATGATGGCTGTCTGGGATGTGGCCATGGCGGAGGCCACGGAGGTGCTCCAGGAGGGGTGGGCCTGATGGACGAAGCCCTGCTGATCTGGGGCGCCGGGGCCATGGGGGGAAGCATCGGCGCGGCCCTGGTGGAGGCGGGCAGGCCGGTGATCTTCGTGGACCGGGATGTCCAGCACGTACGAGCCATGGATGAGAGAGGCCTTCGAATCACGGGACCGGTGACGGAGACCCATGTTCCCGTGGCGGCGACCCTTCCCTCCGACGTGGCCGACCTCCACCCCGTACCCTTCTCCACCGTCTTCCTCTGCGTGAAAGCTCACCACACCAGGGAGGCCGTGACCCAGCTGGCCCCGGTCCTGGCCGACGACGGGGTGGTCGTCTCGATCCAGAACGGCCTTTGCGAGCTGGAGATCGCCGATGTGGTGGGCCGGGGGCGCACCATGGGGGCCTTCGTGAACTTTGGTGCCGACTACCTGGAGCCCGGGTTGGTCCACCGTGGGAACAGGGGTGCCGTGGTGGTGGGGGAGTTTGACGGTCAGCTGACACCCCGGGTCCGGAAAGTCCACCGACTGCTCCGCCTGTTCGAACCCGACGCCGTTTTTACCGACAACATCTTCGGGTACCTGTGGGGGAAGCTGGGTTATGCGGCTCTCCTCTTCGCCACGGCCCTCACGGACGAATCCATCGCAGACGTGCTGGCCTCTGCCCCCCACCGCCCCCTCTTGAAGGCCCTTACCCGGGAGGTGGTGGCAGTGGGGGAAAGCCAGGGTGTGCGTCTGTTGGGGTTCGACGGGTTCGATCCTCGGGCTTTCGGAGCCGCCGCTCCGGACGGGGAGGGGGAAGCTTCCCTGGACGACCTGGTGGAGTTCAATCGAGCGTCGGCCAAAACCCACAGCGGGATCTGGCGGGACCTGGCTGTGAGGAAACGGCGGACGGAGGTGGACGCCCAGCTCGGGCCCGTGGTGAGGTTGGGGTCGGATGCGGGTCTGCCGGTTGCTCTCACCGCCGCCCTCATCCGGCAGATCCACGAGATCGAGGAGGGTACGAGGAAGCGGGGATGGGAGAACCTGATGGAGCTCCGGGCAGGGTTGCCCGGGTGAGGATCGGCCCATGGGGTGCCGGTGGGGAGCTTCCCGCCGGCTCCTGCCAGGGGTATCGAATGCAGCCAAGGACGAGTCGACGATGAACATCAGCTTCGAGGGGAAGACGGCCCTGGTCACCGGGGGTGGGCATGGTCTCGGCCGGGAGATGGCCGTGGCCTTCGCCGCGCGGGGGGCCAGTGTGTGGACCTGTGACCTGAGCGAGGAGAACCTCCAGGAGACGAGGAGCCTGGCGGGAGGGGCCTGCGAACCCAGGGTGGTGGACGTCAGGGACCGGGATGCGGTCAGGGGGCTGGTGGCCGAAGCATCGGGGAGCGATGGGCGGGTGGACATCCTGGTGAACAACGCCGGTGGGGTCGTCGGTCAGGTGGGGAGGCCCCTGGAAGAGGTGACCGCGGAGGAATGGCAGGTGATCTTCGACGTGAACCTCACGGGAGCATTCAATTTCTCCCAGGCCGTCGCGCCTGGCATGAAAGCCGGAAGTTGGGGCCGGATCGTGAACATCTCTTCCGGTGCGGGCCTCAGGGTCAGCCTGACCGGAATCCAGGCTTACGCCTCGGCGAAGGCCGGACAGATCGGTCTCACCCGTCAACTCGCCCACGAGCTCGGACCGTTCGGCATCACCGTGAACTGCGTCGCTCCGGGTTTCGTCCGGTGCAATCCGACCACGGAGCGACAGTGGCAGTCTTACGGGGAGGAGGGTCAGAGACGGCTCGTAGAGTCCATCGCCACCCGGAGGTTGGGCCGTGCGGAGGACATCGCTCATGCCGTCCTCTTCTTCTCCTCCGACTATGCCTCCTGGATCACGGGACAGACGCTCAGCGTGGACGGGGGCCGGTAGTGAGGGCAGACCTCCCCTAGGACTCCGGATCGGCTCCACACGGTCCGGATCGGATGATCCATGCCTGAGCGGCGTTCAAGACTGGGTCGGTGCTCGGATCCTGGGTAGGGTTCCCGGGGATCAGGACATCGGGAGGAATCGACGTCTGGTAGATTCGCCCAGAACGATCCGCCATCCAGGCCACCGTCAGGAAGATTTGAGCGCCATCGCTCAGGGTGAACCCGCTGCTGACGGTGGGCACCCCGAAGGTCGCCTCCCCGAACGTCCGTGTGTTCGGACGACCCAGGAACGAAACAAGGATGGCCTCCCCGGAGTTGGCGGTCTGCGGTCCGGTGATGACACTCACGGATGGATCCGGAGATATGAGCTCGTAGTAGGAGGGCCATGGGACGTTGACGCTGGCATTTCCGCCGAGCCATGCGGTGCCGTCGGAGTAGGACCAGGGTGTCTTCACTGAGTCGGGGGTCACGAACATGCCGGCTGTACCCTCGCCGAGAATCGGACCGATACCTGCCAGCATGGGCCACATGTTCCCTCCGGCGTTCTCTCGGAGGTCAACGATCCAGCCACAAAGCCCGGCCGTGTCGAGGACGTTGATCAGGTTGTGGTAGGCCATCCCGTGGAACACGGGGTCTCCTCCACCTTCGCCCACCGAAGAGAACGCGGGCATTTTTATGTACCCGACCCCCGGACCCATCCGGATTCCCACAGGGTCCGACGGATCCATGGAGAGCACCGTGGCCGAGGGGCGGATCGGGGGGGCTTTTGCGGACCGTCCCACCTGGCTGGGCGTGAAGAGATGACCTTGGTCGTCACCCAGAGCAGAAAGTGCGTACCGGATGGCATCATAGGTGTCTGAAGCCCTCTGGGCGTCGGGCGCTCGCTGCATGGCCGCTTCCCGGAACGGGACCCAATCGATCTCATACCGCCAGATGGAGTGGTCCTCCATGATGTCCAGGGCCCGATTCAGATAGGCGATGTCCAGGGCCCGATTCAGATAGGCTCGGGCCTCCTCGGACATGCCTTCCGGATTGGTGCCCTCGTCGCCACACCCCAGCGCAACTCCTGAGAGGAGCAACAGCAGGTACGTGGTCCGGCCGTATCGGTGAACCCACATTCGATGCCCTCTTCCGTTCAATTCCCCTCCAGGGTTTGGGTCAACCTCCCAGGGGACCGAGCCCCCCGGGGCTCTTCCCGGAGGGTCCCTCCGAGACCGC
>JBDHCH010000383.1:0-3982 GCA_039592115.1 Gemmatimonadota bacterium
GCAGCACCTCCGATGGAATGGGGATTCCAAGGAGGGTAACTGTGGCGGTCCGCGCTCGCTCCCTCAGGAAGGGGTAAGCACCCGCCACCCTCCTCCCCCATAGCATCTGACGGTGCTTGCTTCTGAGGAATCACCGTTGAGATCCCTGGCGACATCCTGCCCTACAACAGAGTCGCAAACGGTTAGGAGGCGCTACCACCCTACAGGTGCTGGGATCATGAAGCCACGGTTCGGGGCGTAGGAGGATCGTAGCTGGGCGGACGCACGAAAAAGCCAGCTACTGCGTGATCGTCCCCCATGTATACCTGAACATCGAAGGTGCCTGCGTCAAACACGCCCGTCAGCACCACCAAGTTCAAGCCCTGCTCGATCCGCTGCTCCTTGGGCTCAAGCGACTTCAACTCGCCGAGTTGAGGCCCGAGTTGTTGTCATCTGGGCAGCTACCGCTTCATGGGCTTGGGCCGCAGCCTTCTCGAACTCGCCCTCCACCACGACCAGGTTCACCCAGGTGATGGCTGCTTCGTAACGAGCGGACTCAACATCCTGCTCTTGGGCGAAGAGACCGCTGGGCATTGCGGCAAGCACTAGAAGCACGACGAATGTACACCTCTGCATGAAGCCTCCCTGACGTGAGACGGCAACCGTGTTCGACCGACGGGAAGATAGGCCCATCCTCGCAGAGACGCATGTACGCGCCGTCCAACACCCATAGCATCTGACGGTGCATGCCTTGGAGTATCGGCTTTCGGTTCGCGGCACAGGCAGCTAACCTGCTCCGGAGCAGAATCGCAAACCGTTAGCGTGCGGTGGGACTCGGTCGGACTGATCGGGATTCACCTGGAGCCTTGAGAGGGGAAGGCGTGATGACACACCGAACGACCGCGCGGGTCGTCGGGGCCTTGTTCATCCTGGCGACAGTGCCCTTCTCCATATCGGTATTCATTCTCACTCCGATACTTGAGTCTCCCGACTTTCTGACAAGCGTGGCCCAAAACGAGGGCCGGGTAGGGGCTGGCGTGCTCCTCGAATTGGTGAACCACATTGCGGTTGTCGTGATCGCGGTCGTGATCTACCCCGTGCTGAAATCCTTCAGCGAACGCCTGGCGCAAGGTTACGTAGCGGCTAGATCAATCGAGGCGGCACTGTTTGCCGTCGGCACATTACACCTCCTAACGCTGGCTTTTGTGAGTCGCGAGCATGGGGTCGCTGGAGGGCAGCAGTTTGCTCAGCTCCAGGTACTTGGGGATATTTTGCTGGCAGGCCATGACTGGAACAACGCCGCCCTTCCATTTACCGCGTTCAGCATCGGCGCCCTGGTCTTGAATTACACTCTATTCCGAGCCCGACTTGTTCCCCGCTGGATCTCGGCCTTCGGTCTCCTGTCAGCTGCGTCCATCCTCTGTGCCCGCCTCCTGATCCTCTCTGGGGCGGATCTCGCGCCGTCTGCGGTCGCCACAATGGATGGGCCGATCTTCCTGCAAGAGATGGTTTTCGCTGTGTGGCTCCTTTCGAAAGGCTTTAACCCGTCGGTGCTGGCGGACGAACCGCGGCGGGCGCACTCGGCCAGGCCAGAATGATCCTCAGGGCGGGTGAACGAACGGTGGACGTCCAGACGGTTCACGAGCGGCACTGATGGGAGGATGTCCGCATCGTACGGTTTCCGGCCAGCGATTGGACGGTGGTGACTGCCATGCTGGACGACGGATGTGGAAGCCTGATTCAGTCGCCGAGGAGGTCCACCAGCCATGAACACTCTTTCCCTCCGTGCCGTTCTGCTCTTTGTCGTACCCCTGTCGATCGTTTGCACCCCCGCGGTCAGCGATACTTTCGCCCGGCCGGAGCGACCTTTGCCTGACGTCCGGGAGTCCGCTCGGGAATTCAAGGAGGACAGCGCTGTGACCGTCTACTATCTCGAAATCGTGACGCCTGAAGTGGACGCAACGTGCGATGCTTTGGAGAAGGTCCACGGCGTGAGCTTTGGTGAGCCCATTGCCGAGCTGGGCCAGGCCCGCACGGCAACATCGGAGAGCGGCGGACGTGTCGGCGTGCGTGCGCCGATGCGGGAGACGGAAGAGCCTGTCGTGCGGCCCTACGTTCTGGTCGACGATATCGAGGCCGCTGTCGATGCGGCCAGGGCGGCCGGCGGTGAGATCGCCATGCCGCCCACGGAGATTCCCGGCCAGGGAAAGTTCGCCATTTACATTCTGGGCGGCATCCAGCATGGTCTCTGGCAGCTGTGAGCCAGATGGTTGGTTCGTGGCATCCGCGGGTAACCTGCTTCGCAGCAGAGTCGCAGACCGTTATGCATCCCTCGACCTGTCTCCACGGCGGGGTCCAATGAGCGAGCCAAGGTTTGGTGGGATGTGGGGGAGGTGGGTGCTTTCCTCGGCCCTGCTTCTTCTGTTGTCAGGATGTTCTCGACAGTCCGATATCTCGTTTCTTGTTCTCGTGAAGTCATCGAACTATGCGCAGGACCCCGAAGGCGACCTGGAGTTGCTCAACTACCACTTCTTCTCGGAGGTCTTCCTGCGGCCCGGAGGGAGCCTGACGGACGCCAGTCTGACCGGCCCAGATTCCGTCAAGAACCCCATGAAATATGTGTCCCGCGGGGACAACTACTACTTCGAGGGGGGGCATTTCGATTCCGAGGAGGAAGTGGATCAGGCGTACCCGAACGGTTCCTACCTCCTCAGGCTTACGGCACCGACCGTCCAACTCCTGGACTACAAGCTAGAGCTCGAAGGCCCTGAGGGTGCCACCGACATCCCGGAACCGATCGTCGTCTCCTTCTGGCAGGACGACACGAGGATCGATCCTTCAGCTGTTGATCCGGCAAAGGACCTCGCCGTCCGGTGGAGTGCCTACTCCAATGGTACTGAAGATCCGCGCGGGGTCGTCAACGACATGATCTTCGTGGTGATTGCAGACTGCCAGGGTGAGCGAATATTCCACACGGGACTTCCGTTTCAGGGCGAGTACTTGACCTTCAGAGCCACCGAGGTCCTCATCGGATCGGGTTTGCTCAGCCCTGGCCAGCCATACTCTGGCTTCGTGGAGTTCCCCCATGTCGTGGACAGCCGGGTTGAACGTGGAGTGCCAGGGTTCACGTCGTTCGCAACGGCCACGTATTTTGATTTGAGAACAACAGGGCCGCGGGCCGACCAGGCCTGTCCAGGATCGCCGCCCCCGATGGATACTGGACAGACTGACCGAATGGACTCGGTTGGAGTAGGGCCGGACTGAGCCAGACGGTTGGCGGCTCTGCATGGCACTCGTTTGCTGCCGACGGACCAGCTTCGAGGCTCATTCCCTTGAGTTTCGAGCCACCCACAAACATCCTGGTCCTCAGCAGAAAACCGTTGCTAGCTGGTGAGTGGGAGGCTTTCCCGATGAAGAACGACCTGGAGGTAGGAGAACAGGCTGACTCGGGCGAGGTCACTCGTCGGCCGATCCGTACGGTCGAGGACATCGTCGCGTCCCGGGCCGTAGCAGTCGACCGGGTCTTCAAAGGTGGTTTCTTGGCCGTATTCGGTTTCGGGGGAGCCCTTCTCGTCGACTTCCTGAACTTGAGTCCAGGGGTTCCGTTCTGGATCAGTATCAGCGCATCCCTCACCGTCTTCGGAGCAGGAACGATCTGGGCTGGATCGGGCGCCTCTCACCTGATTCGACACGGGAGAAAGGGCTCTGCACTTTGGCTCATCTCCCTGACCGGGCTTGGTGGTTCGGTGATCCTGAACGTGTTGAGCGGCATCCTGATGGGAATATGGAACTCCACGTTTCTTTGGGGCTTGAACCAGGTCGCAACGGCTTCCTGCGGGCTCTTCACCGCCGCCCTCATCGTCATCGGGCTCATCACCATCGTGCGATGGATACTTCCTGACTCGGATCCAATGCCTGGAAGTGCCGCATCGGAAGCGTCCGAAATCGAGTGAGCTTGATCGGATCGACCACATCTAACTGACCCGCGTCTGCTACTGCCCGT
>JBDHCH010000384.1:0-3674 GCA_039592115.1 Gemmatimonadota bacterium
GCGGTCGAAGCCGGTGCCGATCCCGAAGCCCTGGAGGTGGTTGAAGTGGAGGACCTGCCCCTCGCCTACCTGCCGGGGGATGCCCGCCGGGTCCGGGTGCGTGTGGTGGGGGACGCCAGGGGCTGACGTCCGGATCAGCGATGGGGGAAATCCTGTCGCTTCTATCAAGCTCGTGCCAGAAGCACGCTGCCGACTCACCTCACGGGAGTGGCTTTGATGCTACGAAGCATGGGCGCAGGTAGACTCGGGATCTGAGCCCGGAAGACGCCGGTGAGGACCGAGGCGTTTCAGCTGAAACGCCGTGGCGGAGATCGGGCATCCATCTCCCGCTTCACTCCCGTGTCGAAACCGTCGTGGCCGGCTTGTTCCCCGGTATCCACCCACCAATATTGCCGACAACAAGGCACCATCTCCGCTCGTCCGTCGAAGGATCTTTCGTTCCAAGGGGGACTTATGAGTGACCGAGGTTCTGGTGTGACCCGTCGTCATTTCCTGGGCACTTCCCTTTCAGCGGCCGTCGGTGGCCTGGCGGCCACGGCCGTTCCACGCACCGCACACGCCGAGCCCCTGGGCTCAGCCTGGCCTTTCGGACTGGAGACGGGGCCGGGTCTCCCCCCTCAGGAGAACCCCGACGAGGACTTCTGGTGGCGGGTCCGCTCCCAGTTCAACATCCAGGACGGCCTCACCTTCATGAACACCGGCACGTTCGGACCCCCCCCACGGGTGGTCAAGGAAGAGCACATCAAGATTCAGAGGGAGCTCTCGGAGGACCCCCGCAACAACTATCGGAGTGACGAATTGGAGGCCAACAAGGCCGTCTTCGCCGAGTTTCTGGGAGCAAGACCCGAAGAGATCGCCTACATGCGAAGCACCACCGAAGGGATGAACAACTTCGCCAACGGGATCGACTTCAGGGAAGGCGACGAAATCTTGATGAACACCCACGAGCATCCCGGCGGGTACGGGGCGTACCGTGCCCTCGAGCATTATTTGGGCATCAAGGTCAACGAGGTCGAGATACCGATTCTCCCCGAATCCGTGGACCAGGTGGTGGACCTGTACGAGAACGCGATCACCCCCAGGACACGAGTCATCGTGGTCAGTCACATCACCTATATCACCGGCCTGTTGACCCCGGTGAAAGAATTGTCGGAGATGGCCCACCGACACGGTCTGCTCATCTCCGTGGACGGAGCCCACCCACCCGGCATGATCGATGTGAACCTGTACCAACTGGGCTGCGACCACTACGCCGCGGCCGGACAGAAGTGGCTCCTGGCAGGTACCGGCACGGGTCTGGGGTACTTCAGCCGAGCGGTCCAAAACGAGATCCATCCCCTCATGGGGACCGACGGCCACGAGGAGGACGGACGCTGGGTGATGCACGAGGATGCGGGTCGGTACGAGAACTGTGGCCAGCGGAATATCCCCGCGGCCCTCGGCCTGAAGACCGCGGTGGAATTCCAGAGGAGCGTCGGGATAGCCAACATCGAAGCCCGGGTGCGGCAGCTGGCGACCCGACTCCGGGAAGGGCTGATGGAGATCCCAGGCGTTCGGCTTCAGACTCCCATGGATCCGGATATGAGCGCAGGCCTCACCCATTTCTCCATCGAGGGTGTGCCCATGGACAACGTCCGCCAGGGAATCATGGACATCGGCCGCATTCACATCCGGACCTCCAGCCGAGGCGACGTGTCAGGCTGTCGGGCTTCCACCCACTTCTACAACATGCCGGAGGAGGTGGACGAGCTGCTCCGTTGCGTCAAGTACATTGCGGAGAATCCGGGGAAGTTCGCCTGATCTTTTCTCAGGGTGACGCAGGCAAGAGAAGAGGGGCCCCAGCCGCCCTGGAGAGTCTCTTTCAGATCTTCCCCGACTACGGGGCCCACGCCGTGGAAGAGCTTGGCAAACCTCACCTCCGACACGCGCTCACAATCTGCCTTCGAGCGGCTCCCTCGCTATCGATGACGTCGTAGAAGTCGTCAAGGTAGCGAACGGCCGACCTCTGATTCCTCTCTGACAGTCCCGGGACCGATGCGGGGAGCGCCAGGACCGCGTCCTTCTTCCCCTGGAATCGTGAGAAGATGGCCTGGTAGTCGATGGCATCGTTGCAGATCCCCCAGTACAACCGTTCCCTGATGTCGTCGATGAGGTGGGCGATTTGGGGATTGGGGCCCGCGTAGGGCGGATCCACAAGTCCGGCCCAGTCGAAATCGTAAGGAAGGGGATAGTAATGGCTGCCGATTCGCATGACCTTCACGTTGTGGAACCGGGTCATGGACCAGTCCGTGTTCCCGATCATGAAGTTGAAGACGTACATGAGGGCCGCCTGCTCCTGATGGAAGGCCGAAGCCGGGGCTGCCTCCACCTCCACCATCATCCCGTCCAGGCGGGCCGCCAAGGCGTCATCGTCCTCGATCAGGAAGCCCAGCCGAGTGACCGGATCGTCTTCCCCCCTGCTGTCCACATAAGTGATGCTGGCTGGCCGGACCCGAAGACTGATATCAGTGAGGAGGTTGTAGAGCCGGTAGGCCAGGAACTCCTCCATCACGTTCTGCTCGTACCTGTCCTGGTCCCGGCAGTGGGTCACCAGCTTGAGCTTGTCCTGCCCCTGAAAGACGGTGCCGTCCGTGCCTTCCGATGGGAAATTCAGTCGAAGAGGTGGGAAGGGGCAGGTGCTTCTTTTTAGACGAAATATTCCCCGGGTGTTGAGCTTGATGGGGATGGCCGTCTCTTCCCCGTCGGGGCCGGTCAGAAGGACCTGGCCCGGCCGCTCGGGGCTCTCCTGGCCTCGGTCGTCATCCAGCTCATCCCAGTTCCCTTCCAGCACGAACTCGATAAGGTCGTTGGAGGAGAAGAGGGGTTGTTCCCCGACCGAATCCTGCGGGCCGTCGGCCAATGGCAAGCCGGGCGGCCGGAGCCTGGAGGCGCCACCGTGAACGATGGAGGAGAGAGGGAGCGGGGACATCCCCGCGAGAACGGCACCCAAGAATACGGGAAGCAGGGACGGACGAAGCTTCACGCGCCACATGGCCACCCTCCTTTGTTTGATGCGGTCGGAGAGGGGTGAGTCCAGGAGAGAGCCACCCAGCACCCTCCTGTCCTCTCGACCGAACATAGGACGCCGGAGAGCCGGGCGGCAACTCTCCAGCCGGGTCTCCGGACTGGAGTGCAAAAACGGCGAAGTGTGCGGACCACGGAGCAGGAGCGCATATCCTTGCTCATTTCTTAACCGCATCACATTGTTCCGTTGGTGGCTGACTGGGCTGGACCGGGAAGTCTCCTCTATCGCGAGCCATCACGATGGTTTCAGACCCAGGGACGGAAGGAAGACTTAAGTCTGCCCTGGCCGACCGCTATCGCATCCAGCAGGAGATCGGCTCCTGCGGGGGATGGCCTTGGTCCGCCTGGTCGAGGATCCGAACCAAATAGGACGGCGGCCGGGAATGATCCTTTCGGCCTGGACGTCTATTCCTCGGGCTAGCGGGATCAGATCCCTCCTACCCGGTTGGCTGCCACCCGGGGCCTCTTCTGCTGGGCCAGCTTGAAGGCGACAGAACGAAACAACGCCGAGAAGGCATGGGGGTATTCAGGCCCGGCCCGGGGCTGCCAGGGTCCGCCCAGGGAGCATGTACCTTGTGACCGTGCAGGGGAGGGTCGCATCTTGGCGGGGT
>JBDHCH010000385.1:0-4199 GCA_039592115.1 Gemmatimonadota bacterium
TTCGACGGGGCGGACCTCACGGGATGGACCCACGAGGATGGGAGGGAGGCGGAATGGATCGTCGAGAACGGCGTGATGACGGTCGCGCCGGGAACGGGGAACATCCGGACCCGCCAGAGCTTCGGCGACGTCCAACTCCACATAGAGTGGCGCACACCGGAAGAGATCGTCGGTGAAGGCCAGGGACGAGGCAACAGCGGCCTCTTCCTCATGGAGCGGTACGAGCTGCAGGTCCTCGATTCCTACGAGAACCGGACCTACTCCAACGGGCAGGCGGGCTCCATCTACAAGCAGCATATCCCCCTGGTGAACGCATCCCGGGCACCCGGTGTGTGGCAGAGCTACGACGTGGTGTTCACCGCCCCCCGTTTCGCTCCGGACAAGACTCTGGTCAGCCCAGCCTATATGACCGTCTTCCACAATGGCGTTCTGATCCAGAACCATGTCGAACTCCAGGGCCCCATGGTCTTCATCGGTCTACCGGAGTACGAAGCACACGGCGACCGGGAGCCGATTCTCCTCCAGGATCACTCCAATCCTGTGAGCTTTCGTAACATCTGGGTACGGGAGATCTCGGCAACCCCCTCGCTGGAGGGGTTTTAGGAACCGGAGTCCATAGGAGACCAGACCGAAGGGAAGGGCGACCTCGGCGGGGGCGCCCGTGGAGGCCTTGGCCGGGGCGGAGGAATGGGAAGCGGGGCCTGCTGGTGAGCCTTGCTGGTTTAAGGCGAGGATGGGATCCTATAGGACGAGGTAGGCCGGATCCGGCAAATCAGACATAAAGGGAGAAGCCAGCGATCCGGCGCGATGGCCCCGCTGGAACCTCCGATCATTGATCATGATGCGACACGCAGCACTGACGAAACACGCGATACTTGTCTTGGCCCTGTTGGCCACGGGGTGTGCGAGGCAGGAAGAACCCCTCGTCTCCACGGAACGCCCGAACCTCCTCTTCATCGTCACCGATGATCAGCGTTTCGACATGTTGGGGGTCGTGAACCCGATTCTACACACGCCTCACATGGACCGCTTGGCCAACGAGGGGGCCTTGTTCGAGAACGCCTTCGTGACCACGCCCATCTGCGCAGCGAGCCGGGCCAGCCTGCTGACGGGTGCCTTCGAGCGCACACACGGATTCACCTTCGGCACCCCACCCCTCGCCGCGGGCTTCACCGACCAGAGCTATCCCACTCTTCTGCGGGAGGCAGGCTATCAGACCGGTTTCGTTGGGAAGTTCGGGGTCAGGACGGAGGAGGGGGCGACGGACGCCATGTTCGACGCTTTCGTCCCCCTCTGGACGGATCCCTATTTCAAGGAACAGGACGACGGATCGGTTCGCCACCTGACTGACATCACCGCGGACGAATCCATCGCTTTTCTCCGCTCGGCCGAAGGAACGCGTCCCTACGCTCTGACCGTGAGCTTCAATGCGCCACACGCCGAAGACGGGGATGAACGGCAGTACATCTGGCCCGAGGCCATGGACACGCTTTACGTGGACACGGAGATCCCGGCCCCTTCCCTCTCAGACCCGGCCTTCTTCGAAGCGCAGCCCGAGTTCCTGAAAGAGGCTTCGATGAACAGAGTCCGGTGGTATTGGCGCTTCGACACGCCCGAAAAAGCCAAGCGCATGACCAGAGGGTACTACCGGATGATCAGCGGCGTCGACGCAGCCATCGGTCGGATTCTGGATGAACTCGAGTCCCTTGATATGGCGGAGAACACCGTCATCCTCCTCATGGGAGACAACGGCTACTTCCTTGGAGAAAGGGGATACGCCGGGAAGTGGCTCCCCCTCGAGCTGTCCATCCGGGTCCCTCTGGTGGTGTACGATCCCCGCGCCCCGGATGGCCTCCGGAGATCCACCCCTCGGCTACCTGTCCTGAATGTCGACATAGCCCCGACCCTCCTGGATCTGGCGGGGATCGAGGTTCCACCGGCGATGCAGGGCCGAAGTCTGACCCCTCTTCTTGCAGGGGAAGCTCCGCGTGACTGGAGAGAGGATTTCTTTGTCGAACACCTCCTGGAGAACCCGGAGATCCCGAAGCATGAAGGGGTCAGAGGTGAGCGCTTCAAGTATGCCCGGTATTTCGAGCAGCTCCCCGTCTACGAAGAACTCTACGACCTTCTCGAGGACCCCATGGAAACCCGTAATCTCTCAGGCGATCCCGACTATCGGGATGTCCTGGAGGAGCTGAGGAGGCGAACGGATGAGCTCCGGGAGGAATACGGAGGGCCCATAGCAGGTAGCTGAATAGGGGGCGCCTTGCCCCCATTCAGCTACCTGGCAGTCTCGGTCAGGGAAGGACTGCCGTCGAGGGAAAGGCAGAACCGGGGCGTCTTCTGGGGCGTCGCCATCACCATCGTCAAAGACGTATCAGTCAGGAGATCGGCCGGTATTCCGGATTCGGCTCCGTGGGCACGGGTGCATCGACTCTCCTGCGCCAGGCCTTCAGATCTGCATGGAGCTCCTCCACCTTCTCCGGCCTCTCGTCGGCCAGATCCCGTTCCTCGCCGATGTCGTCCCGAAGGTTGTATAGCTCGAGTCGGCCGTCCTCGAAGAATTCGATGAGCTTCCAGTCTCCCTTGCGAATGGCGCCGGCAGGTGTCGTGCGCCAGGGCCCCTCCACGCTTCCGTCGCTCTGGAGGTAGGCGGGGAAGTGCCAGTAGATGGCATCGCGGATTGGGGCGGCCCCTCCCTGCAACAAGGGAAGCAGGCTTACGCCATCGACCTCTTCATCAACCGGGATTGAGACTCCAGCCATTTCCAGAATGGTCGGAAGGAAATCAGTCCCGTGCACCGGTGTGGCAATCTCCCTCCCCGGTTCGATTCGTCCAGGCCAACGCACGGCGAGGGGCACTCGAACGCCGCCTTCGTAGAGCATTCCCTTGGAGCCACGGAGAGGCGCCATTGAGGTGATCGGTCCGAACCCACCGTTGTCGGAGAAGAAGAAAACCACCGTGTCTTCGGAGAGGCCCAGCTCATCGAGTTTGTTCAGGATCCGCCCAACCCCCTGATCGGCGCTATCGATCATGGCGGCATAGGTGGGGTCCCGTTGCCCTCCGTCGGGTTCCTTGCCCTCGTACTTCATCACCATTTCCGCCTTCGCCTGGATTGGCGTGTGAACGGCGTAATGGGAAAGGTAGAGGAAGAATGGGCGATGGCGGTTCTCTTCGATGAATTCCACGGCCTCGGCGGTGAGCCGGTCGGTCAGGTACTCGTCCTCAGCAGCGGCTTCTCCGTCGGGAGGTGGGACATCTCCCCACCGATCGAAGTGGCCGCCGAACCTCACTCCGAAGTTCACGTCGAAACCCTGACTCACGGGGCCGAAAACGGGATCCCCACCCAGGTGCCACTTTCCGATGCTGGCGCTCACATAACCGGCGGACCCGAGTGCTTCTGCGACGGTCGTGGCGCCTGGATCCAGCTCGGTTCGATTGGGAGTCGGGATCAGCTTTCTGAATCGGGCCTCTCCCCGAGCCGGATCGTTTACCGTGTAGATACCGTGGCGCGGGGTGTACCGTCCGGTCAGGAGGGAGGCCCTGCTGGGGGCGCAGTTCGGGGCGGCAGCATAGGCAGCGGTGAAGAAGCTCCCTTCACGGGCCAGCCGATCGATGTTCGGGGTCTCGTAGTAGCGGCTGCCCATGAATCCCACGTCCCGCCAGCCCAGCACGATGTTCGGCTTGCGACGAACGGTCTCAGGAGCCCCGCACCCCGTGAAGGCCATCGTGACGCCGGCCAATCCGGCGAGCCTCACGAACTCCCGGCGGTCCAGCTTTTTTTCCGATTCCACTGGGTCATCTCTCCATCAATGATGAGTCACCGCTGCCCCGCTGACACGCTCGGGGCGCCGTGTTCCCCACCTCAGGGACTTGCCGCAGTCGTCCTTCTCCGACCTGCTGTTCAGTGGATGACTTCAACCCGATAAACAGCGCCAGGCGTGGTCTCGAACACTACGTGACCGGGGTTGGTGAGGTCCAGCAAAACCTCCTGACCTGAGGACGTTATCCGGATCCGAACATCGGTCTTGATCACACATCTCCTGCCCAGGTCGGACCGAATCAGGGCTGACGCCAAGAGTCCGTCCGCCCAATCCATGTCGACCTGAAACCCACCCCGGGCTCGCAGACCTTTGACCGATCCCGTCGACCACTCGGCCGGGAGCGCCGGCAGGAACCGCAGCTTGCCGCCCTGAGAC
>JBDHCH010000386.1:0-4403 GCA_039592115.1 Gemmatimonadota bacterium
TTCGTCCAGGTGGCTACGGTTCTCCGGACGGTTGGAGGACCTCACCGCGGGTCATTAAGATCGCGCTCTTCAGCCCCGACCAGATCGTGAAGGGCGGGATGCAGGAGATCACCTTCAACAACCTTGCCCTGATGTTCCTGGAGCACCAGGACAACCCCCGGGCGCCCATCACCGGGCGATTCCTCTACTTCGCCTCCGGAACCGGCACCGGGCCCACCAACGGGTCACTGATCCTTTACCTCCGGCTCGTGGAATAGGGAGAAATAACCTTGCTCGATTGTGTCCTGATATCGTCGGATGAGGGCTTCCGTCACTCGGTCCTGGGCATTCTCCAGGAGCCGGAGTCGCAGGCCCGCCTGGTTCTGGACCTCCCCTCCTCGGCCGACAATCTCGACCGGGCCGAAGTGGGGCGGATCCTCCAAGCCACGCCACGGGTGGCCTTCCTGGACCTGGGAAGGGGCCCCTCCGGGCTGGACGGGATCCGGAATCTCAGCCAGGAAGCTCCCGATCTGATCCTGGTGGTCGCCGGGCCCGAGCTCTCCGCCGACGGGTTGCTGGCGGTCATGAGAGCCGGTGCAAGCGAGTTCCTCCCCCGCCCCTTCTCCTGGGAGGACGTCCAGGACGCCTTCCGTAGGGTGCGCCGGCGGGTCGTTGCGGTCCCGGCAGAGGCCCAAGCTCCACCGGGCCGTATCACCGCCGTCTTCAGTGCCAAGGGTGGCACTGGAGTCACGACGGTGGCCACCAACCTGGCCGTGGCTCTCCGGCGGCTGACCCTCAAGGATGTCCTCCTGGTGGACCTGGCGCCACAGATGGGGACTGCCGCCTTGGCGCTGGGAATCGAGCCCCGGTACTCCCACCTGGATGTCATCCAGAATTTTCACCGGATCGACGAGGAGCTCTTCCGGTCGTTCCTCGAGGTCCACGAGTCTGGGCTCTGCCAGAGGCATTTCGACTACGTGGTCATCGATGCCGGAAGCACCCTCTCGAGCCAGGTCATGACGATCCTCCACGAGGCCGAGGACCGCCTCTTGGTGGCTACGCCTGAGTTGCCCGCGCTCAGGAACCTGAAGCAGGCGCTGGACGTCTTCGGAAGAACCAACGGGAGGCTCCCCCCCCAACTGGTGCTCAACCAGTACAAGGAGGGAGTCGGGCTGTCCCCGCGGGAGGTGGAGGAAGGGTTGGGGCACAGTGTGGCAGCTACTCTGGAGCGGGAGGAAACCAGTGTGCTCCATAGCGTGAACGTTGGGCACCCCGACGTTCTGATCGGGAAGTCCCGTTTCTCCAAGAACCTGATGGATTTCGGGGCTGAGATCGCTGGACCCGACCGGGTTGTCGGAACTCGAAAGGGCCTGTTCGGAAGGCTGTTCAAGGGTCCCAAGACTACAGACTCAAGCGCGGAGGAGGCGGCGTGATGGAGGCCTGGAAAGAATCGGTGACCCTGGAGACCCAATCCAGCTCTCCAGCTCAGGCAGCGTCAATGGACGCGACCTTCGCCCTCAAGGGGATACAGGAGATCAAGGCCAGCATCCATCGGAAGCTCCTGGAACGACTGAACCTGGCGAACCTGGAGGCGGTGTCCCGGGAGGAAGCCAAGGACACCATCCGGGAGGTGATTCAGGACCTCCTCCAGTGGGAGCAGACTCCCATCGCCTTGAACGTGAAAGAGCGGGAGCGTCTGGCGGAAGAGATCCTGGACGAGATCTTCGGTCTCGGCCCGTTGGAGCCCCTGATGAAGGATCCGGAGGTGTCCGACATCCTGGTCAACACCTTCGACAATGTCTGGGTGGAGCGTCACGGGAAGCTCTTCAGAACGGATGTACGATTCCAGGACGACCGGCACCTGTTGCAGGTCATCGACCGGATCGTCTCCGGAGTGGGACGGAGGATCGACGATTCGTCTCCCATGGTGGACGCCCGTCTGCCTGACAACTCCAGGGTCAACGCAATCATCCCGCCCCTGGCTGTGGACGGCCCACACATGTCCATTCGGAGGTTCAAGTTGGACGTCCTCTCTGGAGAGGATCTGATGGCGAAGGACACCATGACCCCAGCCATGCTGGAGGTTCTCCGGGGAGCGGTGCAGGCCCGCCTCAACATCCTGATCTCCGGGGGGACAGGTGCAGGAAAGACCACGCTTCTGAACGTCCTGTCATCACATATCCCCGGGGACGAGCGTATCGTCACCATCGAGGACTCGGCCGAGCTCCAGCTTCGGCAGCCCCACGTCGTCCGCCTGGAGTCCAGGCCGCCTAATGTGGAGGGAAAGGGAGAAGTGGCGGTTCGATCCCTGGTGATCAACGCCCTTCGAATGCGCCCTGACCGGATCATCGTGGGGGAGGTGCGTGGTGCGGAGGCGGTGGACATGCTGCAGGCCATGAACACTGGCCACGACGGCAGCTTGACGACTCTCCATGCCAACACGCCGAGGGATGCGCTGAACCGACTGGGGACCCAGGTGGCCATGGCGAATCTGAACCTTCCGGAACGGGCCATCAGGCAACAGATCGTGGGAGGGATTCAGCTGGTGATCCAGCTGAATCGTCTCTCAGACGGGACCAGGAAGATCATGTCCATCTCCGAGATCACCGGAGCCGAGGGCGACGTGATCTCCCTTCAGGACCTATTCGTCTTTGAGCGAGAAGGTATCGGAGAGGACGGAAAGGTGTTGGGGAGGTTCAAGCCTACCGGAATTCGGCCGAAGTTCGCCGACGCTCTGAAGGCGAAAGGGGTCGAGTTCGATGGGGGCACCTTCCTCGACCTGGACGAGGCTCCAGGAAGGCGAGGGCGCTCCTGGGACCGGAGGAAAACCTCATGATCGATCGCGTCTGGCTGACGGCCATCCTCTTCTTCACGGTGCTACTCGGCATCAAAGCGCTGGCGCTCGTCGTCGAAGCCATTCGGAATCGGCTGCACCGGCGCCAGGTTGTCCAGGGACATCGATCGGGACTGGTTATCGATGCCCTGGGCTGGAGCCCTCCTCCCTTGAGCGAATCGGAGAACCGGGGTGCGGAGGACGTGGACGGGCTCCATGGCATGAACACCGGCCACGCCGGAAGCCTGGCGATCTCTCGATCCAACATCCCCGATGATGGGGAGGCCCGGGTCGCAGCGGTGCTGGAAATCCTCCATGCCATGGACGGTGACCCGGCCAAGGACTTCACGGCTCTCCACGCCAGCATCCCCGATGAAGGGAAGAGCCCGGGGCGGTTCAAGCCCGGCGGACTCAGGGCGAGGATAGCCGCCGCCCTGCAACGGAGAGTGTGGAGTTCCATGGAGGTAGGATTCTTGGACCTGGACGAAGTGCCGGGGCGGCAAGGGCGTCTCTGGGATCGGAGGAAGGCCTCATGATCGATCGTGTTTGGTTAACGGCCATCTTATTCTTCGCGGCGGCGGTGCTCGGCACTATTTCGCTGGCACTCGTTTCCGAGGCCATGCGGAGTTGGTGGCGCCGGCGGCGGGTTGCCCAGAGACTCCGGCCGATTCTCGACGGTAAGGCAAAAGGGCCGGGCGCGGCGGACATCAACGATCTCGTCCGTCCAGATCCAGGTCGGGGTGGAAAGGGAGGCGGGGGAGAGCTGCCCGGCTTCGGGAACTTGGGAATTCTCCTGGAGCAGAGTCGGCTGAACTGGGGAATCTGGACCTTCTTCGTGCTGACAATCGGGTTGGCGTTCGGCCTGGGTGGCGGGGTGTTTCTCTTTTCGCGATCCCTGTTCTTCGCCACCCTGGCCGCAGCAGCTGGCGCCTCAGGTCCCTATTTCTATGCCGTCAAGAAACAAAAGGACCGCTACAAGCAGTTCGAGGAGGAGTTCCCCGAGGGGATCGAGCTTCTGACCCGGGCCATCCGTGCAGGGCACCCTCTCTCCTCGGGAATGCGCATGGTGGCGGAAGAGGGCCCTCCGGAAGTCGCGGAAGAATTCCGTCAGACGTTCGAGGAACAGCGGTTCGGGCTCCCCTTCGAGGAAGCTCTCCTGGGCATGGTCGATCGCACTGATATGGTCGACGTCCGAATCTTCGCCATCGCTGTGTTGGTGCAGCGCGAAGTGGGTGGAAACCTGGCGGAGATTCTCGAGAGCCTCGCAGCCACGATCCGTAAGCGTTTCTACCTTCGGCGGCAGCTGAGGATCTATACAGCCCAGGGGCGGATGACGGGATATGCCCTGGTTTCGATGCCGCCGTTCCTTGGATTCATCATCTTCCTGCTCCAGCCCGAGTACATGATGATCCTCTTCACCACCCTGATCGGTTGGGTGCTGGTGGGGACTGCCCTGGTGCTCCAGGGACTCGGGGCACTCTGGATCCGGAAGATCGTTACCATCGACATGTAAGGGGGACCGTTCTGTGCTTTATTTGATCGCTATCGGGTTCGCCCTGTCGGTGGGATTGCTGGTCCTTGCGGCGGCGAG
>JBDHCH010000387.1:0-3660 GCA_039592115.1 Gemmatimonadota bacterium
TACGGGGTGGACTACTTCGGCACCCGGCCCGACACCGAAGGGTCCATCAACGGGGCCTGGGAAGACAAGGACGACATGGACGAGTGGGGGGTCTACCTCCAGTCCAAGACCGAGCTCTCTCCAAAGTTCGATTTGGTCCTGGCGGGGCGGATGGATTCCCACTCCATGCTTCCGGAGGACGTCTTCTCTCCCAGAGCAGCATTAGTGTTCAAACCCACAGATGATCAGAGTCTCAGGGCAACGTACAACAGGGCCTTTTCGACCCCCTCCAGTCTGAATTTCTTCCTGGACATCTCGGCAGGGGCTGCGCCGAATGAAACATTGGCTGCCCTCGGGTACACGCTCCGAGCTTTCGGTACCGGAAAGGACGGGTACGGCTACCAGAACCCCGACGGAAGCCTGAAGGGGATGCGGTCCCCGTTCAACCCCGGCGGGGCAAACCAGTTGCTGCCCGCCGATCCAGCCGTCATGTGGCAGCTCGCTCTTGGTGTTCTTGGCGCACAAGGACTCCTCCCTCCAGCCCTCGCTCAGCTCCTCGGAAGTATGAACCCCACTTCCAGTGATCTGGGGATCATCGTGTTCGATGCCTCCACCGGAGATATGACGCCTCTCTCCGCCACCACCATCCCCGACGTGCCCGGGATCCAGGAGAGCTACACGGAGACCTTCGAGGTGGGCTGGCAGGGGGTCCTGGCGCAGAAATTCCGCTTCTCGACCGACGTGTACTATTCGAAGAAGAACGACTTTGTCTCGCCCCTCGTCCTGACAACTCCTCTGCTCCTACTGAATGGAGCGGACATCAACGCTTTCGCAGGGCCCACCATCGTCGGCGCCATCACGCAACAACTCATCGGCATGGGGCTGGACCCGGCCACGGCGCAGGCGCAGGCCATAGCCCAGGCCGAACAGCTCATCACGGGAATGGCCAGCATCCCCCTCGGAGTCGTGTCCTCTCCAGAGGTGGCCGCCCAGGGCGCCGACATGATCGTGGCCTACCGGAATGTGGGGGACATCGACTTCTGGGGGGCGGACTTCGGCTTCAGTTGGTTCCTGACGGACAAGTTCACCCTGAACGGGTCCTACTCCTTGGTCAGCGAGGATTTCTTCGTGCTCGACGACGCGGCCCCCGTCGCCCTCAACGCTCCCCAGCACAAGGGGTCCCTCGGATTGGCCTTCCGAGATGTGCATTCCGGGTTCAACGCTGACGTCCGAGTTCGCTACACCAGCGAATTCCCAGCCGAGTCTGCCGGGTATGTCGGCACGACCTGTGAACCCAGGGCCGCCAGCGGCGGCCTGTTTGAGGAGGACTGCGTTGAGTCCGCGGCCATCGTGGATCTCAACGTCGGGTACAGACTCCCCACCATGCCCGCCACACTGCAGGCGTCCGTGACGAACCTCTTCGACGCGGACTACAGGAGCTTCGTGGGCGTGCCGAACATCGGGCGCTTCGCGATCCTGAAAGTGAAGTACGACCTCTTCTAGCTGGGAACGGAGATGGGGGTTCTGGGCCCGGCCGGTGCACACCGGCCGGGCCCTCTCCTCTGGACATCCCTCCGGTGACCACCAGTATTGGTCAGAGGTCCGCCGAGAAGGTCACTACGATCAAAGGGGTGAGAGCGTGAATCCGAAGACCGTTTCGAAGCGGGATCGTCAGGGCGCCATCTTGAAGATCATCCGAACAAAGCGGGTGAATTCCCAGATGGAGCTCCGAGCCCTTCTGATGGAAGCGGATATCGAGGTCACGCAGGCAACACTCTCCAGGGACATGAAGGACCTGAGGCTGGTAAAGGTCCCAGGTGCGGGCGGGAAAGCCCACTACACCCTTCCCGAGGAATGGGAGCACACGCCGCCCCTGGAGAACCTCCTCCCACCTCTCTTCCTATCCGCCGAAGGCACGGGGACCCTCCTGGTGGTCCGAACGTTGACCGGAGGGGCCCAGGCTGTGGCTACTGGAATCGACTGGGAGGAATGGCCCGAGGTCCTCGGAACCCTAGCCGGTGACGACACCATCCTCCTGGTCCTGCGAGAAGAGGGTGAGGTGGCCAAGGTCCGGGAAAGGATCCTCGGGATCGCCGGAGTGGAATAGCTCCTCCATCCCGATTGACACGTTGCTGGCCGTGGCATTGACAAAATGCGCTCAGACTGCATCTTTATGCATACTGGAGATCTGATAGGCTTCGATCTTCTGGTAGTTGGGCGGGGAGAGCGGCACACCGGCGGGCGCCAAGCGCTCGACGACACACCTTGGCGGGAGGTGTTTCCGGGGTCTGCTTTCTCCGCCCTCTTTCGTTTGGGGGATTGGCCGAAGGAGCCGGCTCCCTATCGCCGAGCCGGTTCGGTCTTGTCGTGAGCCCGAGTCTGGGAGGTGTCTGATTCATGTCGCGGACTGGTGACGGAGTGCCGACCCCCTATGTGGCCAACTCCAATGAGGGGGGTGGCCTTTGGGGTGGTCGTTTCAAGGAGGGCATGGCTGAGGCCATGATCCCGCTGAATCGGAGCCTCGGGGTGGACTTCCGCCTCTGGCCCCAGGACGTGAGGGGAAGCCAAGCCTGGGTCAACGCGTTGGAGGGTGCAGGGGTACTGACGCTTGAGGAAGGGGCCACTCTCCGGGAGGGTTTGGAGGCCGTCGCCTCTCGGTTGGCAGGCGGAGAGGGGTCGGGAGCCGACGAGGAGGACATCCACACACTGGTGGAACACCTGCTCCAGGAGGAAGTGGGCCCCCTGGCGGGAAAACTCCACACCGGCAGGTCCCGGAACGACCAGGTTGCCACTGATTTTCGGCTCTGGGGGATGGGCGCCTCCCGTGCCCTTGAAGATGAGGTGACCGGCGCCCTTCGAGCCCTTCTGGAGTTGGCCAAAGCAGGGTTGGACCTCATCATTCCGGGGTACACCCATCTCCAGCAGGCGCAACCCATTCTTGCGGCCCACTGGGCCCTCTCCCACTTCTGGCCCCTTCTCAGGGATCGGGACCGGATCCGCACCGCATGGGAGGAAGCGTCGGTCCTGCCCCTGGGCTCCGGAGCCCTGGCCGGATGCCCATTTCCCGTGGATCGGGAGATGCTCAGGAAGGAATTGGGGTTCGCTCGAGTGTCCGAGAACAGCCTCGACAGCGTGTCGGACCGTGATTGGGCAGCCAGCATGGCTTTTGCCGGGGCGTTGCTCGGAACCCACCTTTCTCGGCTAGGAGAAGACCTCGTCCTCTTCTCGTCCAGGGAGTTCGGTCTCCTTCGCCTGTCCGACGGCTTCAGCACGGGGTCGAGCCTCATGCCTCAGAAGCGGAACCCGGATATCGCCGAACTGGTCAGAGGGAAGTCCGGGCGGCTGGTAGGCAACCTCACGGGACTCCTCATTCTCTTGAAAGGGCTCCCAACCGGATACAACCGGGACCTCCAGGAGGACAAAGCCATCCTGTTCGACACCGTGGACACAGCGCTCCTCGTGCTTCCGGCCGTGCGGGGTGCCATCGAGGGGGCGGAGTTCGTGGCGGAAGCGGCCGAAGCGCGGCTGTCCCCGGATCTCCTGGCCACCGACCTGGCCGACTACCTCGTGCGGAAGGGCGTGCCGTTCCGAGAGAGCCACGAGGTGGTGGGGAAGGTGGTCCGCCTGGCTGAAGAGGAGGGAGTTCTACTCTCCGACCTCCCGCTTCAGAGCTTTCAGGCT
>JBDHCH010000388.1:0-3649 GCA_039592115.1 Gemmatimonadota bacterium
ATACCTAGCTTCTCGCCGAACTGAAAGTACTCTGTCATTCTGAGCCCACAGTCTTCCAGGAATGACTCAACCGCCGATTCGGGGTCACCTGACATGTCTATCCCGAATTTCCATGGCTCTCCCATCTTATCCAGCATCCTTAAGGACCTCTTGACTATTCTTGAGGTTTCACCCGAGATAAATGCTTTGGAGTAGAGGTCTTGAGCGATGATAGAGCCACCCGCGCATAAACCGGCCATTTCCCGGAGTGTCTTCTTGACAGTGCCAGCCTCTAGGAACAAAGAGACGCTTTGCCAGAGGAACAGGGTCTTTTTGGTCTCGTCAAAACCGGCTGCCAGTAGCTTTTCGGTCCAAGATTCTGTTGAATAGTCCACTGGAACATAGGTGATCCAGTCATGTGCTATGCCTGCATTTTTCAAGGTCCCGAGCTTGACTTGCAGCGTCCCGGTCTGATCGAGTTCGAAGACCGTTGTGTCCGTTGCCTTGGTGAAATGCAAAGCCACTAGATCGAAGCCGGCTCCGGGAATGACAATCTGCTCAACGTCGTCAACGTATTTCTCCACAATCGCGTCGAACATGAGCACCCGGGAGCCCGCAGTGGAAACCGGGGTCTCTTTCCCCGGTTCGGCAACTCGTCCGAAGGTTGTAGTGAAACCGAAAAGCCGCTGGGAAATGATGAGGGCTCCAAAAGTCGACCATAAACTAAAATGTGACTCACACGGAAGCTTCTTGGTAAATGCCACAGAAATGGGGTCCGGTCTGGTGTCGAAGTAATGCATGATCCATCTGTACTGAAGCGCCTTAATCGCCGTGAAGGAAACGTCCAGCCTCCTGCTTATTATGATCTCTTTGAAGATGGCATCGACCAGTCCGACAACGGCGAACGGGATGAAGGCCACCTGTATCGGGATGTAGAGGGCCACCTGGAAAAACTTGATCAAGAAGCCTGGTGTCCCACGACGCCTGTTCTCCGGGGGCTCCCCCGCCATAGGATGTTCCTAGGTCTGGTCTAGAAAGACCGTTCTCCTGATTAGACATGGGCCAGCCCAGGGGCCGGCCCGGATAGGCACCAGGCGTTTCGCCTGGGCACAGAGTCTCGTGGGGTCCGCCCGACTAGGGATTGTGCTGCTGAGCTGCAGTATGGCTCCCGGTATTCTCAAGAGAACCTACAAGAACCTGGTTTCATCTTTCCCATTTCATCTAACGCCTCGCGGGCTGCCGGCATTCGCCTGTGGGCGCGACGTTTGCATCCGCAAACGGCGTGACCGCAGCGAATGACCCGTAGGGCGCGAGCCGAAGGCGAGCCGCGGCAGGCCCGCTGTTCTCTGCCATCGAGCCCCGCGTACGTCGCCCCCCAGGTCACCAGGCGGACACGCTTGCGGGTCTTCCCTGCCTCGGAAGAGGAATAGGCTGCTCTCGGCTCTTCGGATCCAGCCGAGCTTCCCTCCGTCCGTCGCGACTCGATGCCAAGCATGGCTGACTTCTTCCTGTAACACCTCACCCCTGATCTCCCACCCGCCCCCCCACTTCCAAGGCCAGAAGATCTCGGTTACCACCACCTCGCCGGCGTACCAGATGTTGAAGTAGCCCTCTCCGCGGTGACCCAAACTGAAGAGTGTGTCGCCCGCAAGGAACTCCACCTCCCGACCCGGCCACCAGGGCTTTCTTGTGTCGGCGAGGATGCGGACCGCCCCGGGTACATGAACTAGAAGGGCACCCGTTTCAACGATGAAGCCCTCGTCGTGGACTAACCAAGCGAGCGGTTCGGTCGATGCGCCAGGTGTTGCGAGCACCGGAAGACTGTCACAGGCACGCCACGGACCAGCGGGGCACGCCTCACTGTTTGGGCACCCGACCGGCATGATCGCTGGGATCTCAAGACCGGCCGGTGTCAGCATCTCGCCCTCGACTTGGGCGCCCAGAGGCTGGACGCTCGTTCTAAGGAAGATCGCGGAGATGCCGAGTAACCAACCCCCTCTCATCTCATCCCTCCAGGTGAACCCCCCTCGATGACTCGATCCAACCACCTGACTCCGGGTTATCCGTCAATCCATTGCTCCCAACTGCGTTTGAACTCGATGGCAAATAACGCCTCGCGGGCTGCCGGACCGGCCGAAGGTCGGGACCCGTAGCCGCCACCTTGTACGATGCTTCTTCCACCCGGACCGTCACCGGCGAAGGGCCGCGAGTGAACCGAGCGTGCGGCACGGCCGCTGTTAGCCGCAGCAGAACGCCTTGGCCGATCCTTCCATTTCCTCCGCAGCCTAGACTCCTCAGGTTCTCCTTATCCTTGAATAATCCCATACTTATGCGTATTATTGTTTATATATAATGCGCATAGGAGCAATCATGCCCAAGAAAAGATTGAACATCACTGTCGATGCCGCTGTTGTGGAACGAGCACGCCGCTACACCCGGCGCCACAAAACGAGTATTTCGGGGCTCGTGAGTGAGTTTCTCGCACAACTCCCCGACGGTAGCGGTGCGGAATCCGACGATCTTTCGCCGACCGTGCGACGCCTACTTGGCATCGCTATCGGAGGCCCAGATCGTGAGGACTACCGCCGCCACCTAGTCGAGAAATACGGCACATGAAACTCCTCCTCGACATCAATGTCCTCCTCGATGTCCTGCTCCAGCGGGAACCCTGGGCTGAGTCGGCAGCTCACCTCCTCACGAAGATTGAACGAGGAGAGGCCAGTGGATTCGTGGCCGGCCACACTCTCACAACCATGCACTACATCGTGTCTCGCGCCCGGGATCGACAATCTGCAGCAGCGGCCATTTCCGACCTCCTTCGCTTCCTAGATGTTGTGCCAGTGGAAAAGGTCGACCTCAGCCAAGCTTTGGTCCTCCCAATTGATGATTTCGAGGACGCGGTCCAAGGCGCTGCTGCGCTCAAGATTGGCGCCGACTACGTAGTCACCCGTGACGAGGCGGGCTTTCGGGCGCTCTCGATACGATCCGTGAACCCGGGCGAACTGCTGTCTTTCCTTTAACCTTCTACCCACCCCTTTCGAAACCCGTTCGAGTCACCGCACAACCCCACCTCTGCTGCGGCTAACGCCGGGCTGCCGGCCAGGCGTTCGGGAATGGTGTTGGCCGGGGGGTTCAGGTTGGGCCCGGAGGAGAGCGGATTGCCGATCGGTGGTTGTGTTAGGCGGGTCTCTTGATACCCCCTAACACCACGCTCTCCTACCCAAAGGCCAACGGCTCCCGGTCCCGGGAAAGTGGCCTCGTCCGCCTCTCCTGAGCAAGGTTCCCGGCGTTCGGCCGCCCATGATGACCGCGGTCCCGGAGAGGGCGTGGGATTGCCGAAGGATCGGCCAATCGCTTCCTGGTCTGGGCCCACCGATCCCTACCTCACTTGGGGAGCGCAATCGGGACCCCCAGGGGTCAGCCTAACCGCATCAGTGTCGCCAGCGGGTGGTCGCTCCGACTGTCTACAGGGCACGCCAGCGGCGGGAGGTCCCATGGCTGCGGTTCGGGAGGGGGATTCCATCTACTTCGATCTGCCGGGCCGACGCCTGGAGGTTGAGGTGGAGGCCGAGGAACTTGCCGGACGGGTGGCCGGTTGGCCCCCGCCCTCCTTTCCGGACTGGGGGGGGTATTTCGGAAGTATGGCCAGGCCGTCTCTTCTGCCGCCCCC
>JBDHCH010000389.1:0-3639 GCA_039592115.1 Gemmatimonadota bacterium
TCGAGGTCTCCTACTCCGAAGTAGGCCTGGAAACGACCGTGACGGTGGAGGTCAGGGATACGGATGACGCCCTCTATATCTATGGGGAAAACTTCCCCATCGGGGTCCAAATCGAGGTGTTTGGGCCCAATGGAGCGACGATTCCTGCCGTCGATGCGGACGAGAATGGCGAGTATGACGGCATCTACGTGGCCAGCTTCACGCCGTCGGCCTACGGAGAAGACGAGGTGACCGTGACAATCACGGTTGGCACCGACGTCTACACCATTGGGGTGCCATTCACGCTGGTCACAGCCCCAAGGCCCGTGGACCCGAGCCTCAGCAACGCAACGCTCCTGAGTGCGGCAGACGTAGCGGCCGGCGACGGGCAGATGGAGTCCCAGACCGATATCACCATCCTGGTGAAGAACGAAGCCGATGAGGTCTACGACTACGCCAGTGTCCGGCCAATCGACGTCCAGGTCTCGGTCTCTGGAACGAACCCGGTGGCGGCCCTCCCGGCAACCGACGCCGGCGGAGGCACCTACACTGCGGCCTACACGCCCATGAACCCGGGAACGGACTACGTGACGGTCACCATCGACGGAGCCCACATCAGTGGAAGTCCCTATACGCACGAGGTGAGACCTCTATTCGGTGACATCAACGTCACGGTGAACATCACAGGACCGGGCGTCGCGCCGGCTGATGGGCTCCCAGTGAATCTCTATGACTCCGGTGGAAATCCGGCCAAGGACAAGGATGGGAGTCCCATGGGGACGGCCACCACGGACGCCTCCGGGGTTGCCACCTTCTACAATGTGGACTTCGGCTCTTACACGGCATACCTGCCGAAGCGGGACTTCGACGTGGACTTCATCAACATTACTGATGGGGGGATCCAGAAGACCGTCGAGCACGACGATGCTCCCAGCTCCATCACGTTCAATGGGCATACTGACGCCCTGCCGCCGGAACACCAGGTCTTCAGGATCAAGAACGGCGGGAACGGAAACGTGTTCCAGTACGTCGTCGACAATCGGAGCTGGACCTCGGCCCAGAACCAGATCCGAGACCAGATCCTCTGGACGGTACCCGCACATCTCGCCTCCATCACCAGCGCTGGCGAGAACGCCTTCGTGGCGGCCCTCGTGGCGGCCAGATGCCCCAACGTGACCAACGAGAAGAAGTGTAAGAACCAGGGGTGGATCGGGCTTTCGGACGAAGCGTCGGAGGGCAACTGGGAATGGACCGATGGGAGCCCCTTCCTGTTCACCAGCTGGAAAGAAGGAGAGCCTTCCGGCAAGAACAATGAGGATCAGGTGGAGATCAACCTCTTCGGGTTCTGGACTGATGAGAACGGCGCGTCCTCGACGAACGAGGGGTACGTGAAGGAGCACGACGCGGCCCAACCCCCGGAGCACCCAGCAGGAATGGGAGGGTCCTGACCGCAGCAGTAATACAGGTCCATTGACGTGAAGGAAGCGGAGGGAAGGGGTTACGGCCCCTTCCCTCCGCCTTTGTTCGCCAGGGGACAGGCAGCGGAATCGGGAGTTCCCTTTCACCGTCGCGACCGTATCTTTGCTCCATCCAGCTCTCGATTGGAAGGCTCCTCGCCGGCCTCACCCTCCCTCACCGGAAATCGCGCTCATGCCTTCATCCTCCCCCCTTCGAACCCTGGTCGTAGACGACGATCCTTCCTACCGAGTCCTCCTCCAAACCGTGCTCGTGAAACGGGCCCTGGAAGCAGACTTCGCGGAAGACGCCGACACGGGATTTCGCCTCTTCGAGGAAAACCCCCACGACATCCTCCTGGTGGACAAGACCCTCCCGGGGATGTCAGGGCTGGAGATGACGCGTCGCATCCGCAGCCTTCCGAGAGGGGAGGACCCCGTCATTCTCGTCATCACGGGATCCGGGTGGGAGAAAACGGTGGAGGAGGCACTCGACTCAGGAGCCGACGACTTTCTGAGCAAGCCCATCGATCCGGCCACGCTGAGCGTTCGACTGGCCATCGCCGAGCGGCGAGCACGGAGGCGGGCCCGATTTCGGGAACGGTTTGGGGCCCCTGCCGAAGACACCCTGACCGATCCGCTCACGGGCCTGGCCACTCGGGCCCTTCTCCGGGAGAGAGTCCAGGGAGGACTGAACCGGAGCGAACGGGAGGAGGACTACGTGTTCGGCGTTCTCCATCTCGATCTGGACGCCTTCCGGCGGTTGAACGAGACCCTGGGGGAGGAGGGCGGGAACCAGATCCTCCAGGAGTCCGCAAGGCGCATCGAGGCATCCGTTCGGTCCGTGGATACCGCTGCCCGGATCACCGCCGACGAATTCGGCGTGTTCCTGGACGACCTGAAGGACGCCAGCGATGTCACCCGGGTCACGAACCGAATCAAAGAGCGGTTCGCCGAGCCCATCGAAATCGGGACTCAGAAGGTTTTCGTCAGCAGCAGCATGGGGATCGCCCTGAGTGGAGCGGCCTATTCCGACCCGGAGCAGATCCTTCGGGACTCGTCCAAAGCCCTCCGCCAGGCAAAAGAAGAACGGCCGGGAAGCGTGCGCATCTTCGATCCGGTGGTCCAGAGGGAGGCCTCGGCCCGAGACAGGATGGAAAAGAGGATTCGCGAGGCTCTCGACAAGAACGAAATGGTCCTCCACTACCAGCCCATCGTTTCCATCTCCGAGCCGCGGATCGTGGGCCTGGAGGCCCTGATTCGATGGCCGAAGCCCGATGGAGGAATGGTCCCTCTCGGCGAGTTCCTTCCCGTGGCAGAGCGATCGAACCTGATCACCCACGTGGGTTGGTGGACGATGGAGGCGGCGTGCAGGCAGCTTCTCGAGTGGCACGCCCGCTATCCTACGGACCCACCGGTGGGGGTCATGGTGAACATTCCCGGTCGCCAGTTCTCGGAGCCAGAGCTGGTTCCGTCGGTACTCCGCATCCTCGAGGAGACGGGGCTGGAGGGCCAACACCTCCACCTCGAGATCACGGAGAGCTCCGCCATGTCGAACCTGGAGCGGTCGGTCGAGACCCTCCAGAGCCTGAAAGCGGCCGGAGTCCACGTCCACGTGGATGACTTCGGGACCGGCTACTCCTCCCTGAGTTACATCCACCGGTTCCCGGTGGATTCCCTCAAGGTGGATCGCTCCTTCGTGTCCGGTATGCCGGAGCGACAGGAGAACCTGGCCGTCGTGAGGACAGTGGTGAACCTGGCCAGGAGTCTCGGGCTGTCTGTGGTGGTGGAGGGGGTCGAAACCCGGGAACAGCTCGAGGTGGTACGGGACCTGGAATGCGAGTATGCCCAGGGGTGGCTGTTCGCCAAGGCCATGGCCGCGGGAGAGGTGGGGAGGACCTTGGAGTTGCCCGATTCCATACTGGCGCCACTCCGAAACGGAGGTGGCGAGCTTCCCGCAACGTAACCCGGACGTACCCGTCTCCCTGAGACACGGCCGTTCCCAGACCAGTTCGCCCGACCTCGACAGGCCTCCCTGAAGCCCTGGGGTAGGCCTGCGAGATACTCCGATCAGAAGAGGACGACCGGCTGCTACGGCGCAGCCTCCGGAGTTTGAACGATCGTGGCGATCGTCTTGTTCCCACCGGGGAAGGGGTTTAGCCTTTTTCGGGCGTTGGAGGGCCCTGAATGGAATGAAGGTTCTCGT
>JBDHCH010000390.1:0-5933 GCA_039592115.1 Gemmatimonadota bacterium
CTGATCGTGTCTGGTTGAAGTCAATTCAGACGCTGGAAATTCCTCTGCCCCTTGCGCCTTCCTTTTTCAGAGGGGGCGTTACCGATAGAACCGCTCGGACTGGCACGTTTGGGGGTTTGTACTTGCCTGAAATCCGGAGATCAGCTCGACGCTGCGCTTAGGGTTCAATTCCTGCGAGCGGCAGAAGTCTTCCAGGAAAACCGATCAGGGCTTCCCTGACTCGAATTTGCAGGACAGCGAATTCCGAGCTGGTGCAAAGGATGAATCTTACTCCGCCTTCAGTACGTCCACTGGATTCACCATGGTGATTCGCCGAGCCGGGATGTAGCTCGCCGATAGGGAAAGAGAGACCATCAACAAGGCCACGGTGGCATAGGTGGGCAAGTCCGAGGCCTCGATCCCAAAGAGAAACGGGGTCAGGACACCGGATGCCAAGAACGCCCCCACGAGGCCGATTGTGATTCCTGCCAGTGCGACACGCAGGTTGGCGTGGATCGTTGCACTGATCAATCCCGACCCCCTAGCCCCCAATGCCATCCTGATCCCCAGCTCCCTGGTTCGATGGGATACGCTGCGCGCCGTAACGCCGATGACTCCCGCAGCCGCAAGGAGTGTGGCCAGGAGGCCGAAGACGTTCATGAGAAGGGAGCGGTAACGCTCGTCGGCGGCCGACCGCTCCACCAGATCTGAGAGTGTTGTGCCATTCCGGACCGCCAAGTCTGGGTCCACCTCGGTCACGGCCTGCACCATGAGGGGAATCGCATCGAGGGGATCTATCTGGGTTCTGGCGACGAAGCTGACGGTCTCGTCTGGAAGCTGGGCGAAGGAGATGAAAAAGGCTGGCTCGGCCCCGCCTGACAACACCTGGCGCTTCATGTCTCGGACAATCCCCACGACGGTAACAGGGTCCCGAGGGTAGCTCAAAGAGACCTGCGCTCCTACGGGCGATCGACCTGGCCAGAATCGCCGAGCGGCGGACTCGTTGAGTACGATGGAAATGGGGGCACCCGGCCCATCCCTCTCGTCCAACGTGCGCCCGGCGAGTAGGGGAACACCGAGAGTTTCGAAGTATTCAGGGCCGACCTGATAGAAGAGCGGCGAATGGGTTTCGCCGTCTACCTGGAGGTTCATCCCAGAGGTATGTCCAGGAAAGGGAAGCCTGCTCACGCCACTCACGGATCCGATTCCAGGGATGGCCTGGAGCTGGTTGAGGGCCTCTTGGAAGAAGAATGGGCTGGTCTCCCTGTCGTATCGGCTGGCCGGAAGGCGAAACTCGACCGTCACAAGACCGCTGGAGTCGAACCCTGGATCTATGCCCAAGAGCCTATGCAGGCTCTGGGTGAGGAGTCCTCCTGCAACCAGGAGCATTGCGGTCAAAGCGATCTCAGCCCCGATCACAGCTCTGGACAATCGCCCATGTACCCGACTGGTGCGGCTCGAACTCATGAGCGACGGGGCGCGTTGAGCACGAGACGCAAAGAACGAGGGGCCTGCGCCAAAGAGCAAGGCCGTGAGGAGGCCCAGGAAGATGGCAAATCCCAGGGCCCGAAAGTCTACCCCGACCTCGTGGAGGCGCGGAATCGGGGGAGCCAGAATCAACATGGCTTTGGTGCCGCCGAAGGCCACCACGACACCCAGGCCGCTCCCCAGCAGAGCCAGAAGGAGGCTCTCCGTCAGGAGTAGCCGCGCGATCCTCCCTGTCTTGGCTCCGAGTGCCCGGCGAGTAGCAATCTCCGCTCGCCGTCCCTGCATCTCTGCCGTTGCGAGCGTGCCGATGTTTCCGCAAGCGATGAGGAGAAGCAGTGCGGTGGCTCCGAAAAGCAGGAAAAGAGGAGAAGCCAAGCCTCGCCTCTCCTCTGAAGCTCGTGGGAGCACACGGGCGCTCCCGAACGAGTGCCGGTGAGCGGAAATGACGACCTCGGTCTCGGCTAGGGCTCGCTCCAGCGTCGCCCCGGGTGCCAACCGCCCTATCACTTCCCAGCTGTAGCCCTGATCGTGGGCGATCCATCCCGGAGCCCCGATCGGGAGCCAAATATCTCGCTGGCCCGGGGTGTCCTCCCCGGCCAGCGAAGCGCTGATCCATGTGATCTGGAACCCGGAAGGAAGAACTCCAACAATGGTGAAGGAGTTGTCGTCCAGAGTGCTGGTGCTCCCCACGGCCTCCTCAGACCCCCCGAACCTCGTCTTCCACAACTCTTGGCTAATGACGGCGACGGAGGCTCCGTCATTTCCAGCTCTCGACGCCTCCTCCTCAGGGAGAAACCAGCGGCCACGGGCGGGAAGCACGCCCAGGAGAGGGAGGAGAGAAGCCGATGCGACTCCAGCGCGGAGCTCTGCGGGCTCTCCGATCCCGATCAGGGTGGTCACGTCCGGAGTTCCGGCCCGGTATGCCGCCATACCGACGAAGGTCGCGGTTGTCTCAGAGAGATCGCGGTATTGAGTGTAGGTGAGCCTGTACCGGTCCCAGCGCGCGCCGTCGTCCCCGGGTTGGCCCTGTAACTCCGGAACCGTTTGCCAGACTTCCACCAATCGACCCGGCTCCTGATATGGCAGGGCCTTCAGAAGCACCCCGTCCACCACGCTGAACATGGCCGTCGATGCACCGATGGCCACTCCCAAAGTCAAAACCGCGACCGTGGCGAAGAGGGGCCGCCGGCGGAGGGTTCGGACCGCGAAGCAAAGGTCTTGTCCGAAAGAACCGACCAGACCTCCATTGCCAGGCCTGGGCCGCCGCCCGGGCTGGGGCCGAAGGCGAAGTCGCCCGGCCAGGAGGATCACGTCTACGACGCCTCGGCCCCAGGCCACGAAATAGCCCGAAAAGCCCCGGGTTCGACGAGCATTCAGAGCTTCCAGGAACAACTCCTCCATCTCGCGACCATGAGAACGGCGAAACGAGGGTGGGAGGATCCTCAGGAGGGTCCTATAGGCTCGGGAGCTGCCGGCTTCGTTCATCAGGGAGTCACTCTCGAGGCCAGTCGGTCCAGAGCCGTTCGAGCGAGTTGGCCCATCCTCTCCGCCTCTAGGACGAGGATCCGGGCACCCATGGGCGTGAGGCGATAGATGCGCTTACGTCGGCTCTCCCCCTCGGGGAATTCCCCTTCCTCTGTTAGCTCCTCAATCCACCCTAGTTGCGCCAGCTCCTCCAAAGATCCGTAGAGCGTCGCCGGCCACAGCCGGAGCTTCCCTTTGGTCTGATCCAGGACAGCCCTGACGATTCCCGATCCGTGAAGGGAATCCTCTGAAAGAGCCATCAGGATATGGAACCACTGGGCCTTCAACGGAAGATGGCGAGTAATGTCGGACTCCGGGTGCTCTGGATTCGGCATGAATGGAGGCCATTCCTTTTGTATGGTTTGATATTATATATGGCAGTATAAAACGGAAAGGAAGAGCCCACAACTATTAAGCCATTACCGCGTCATCATCGACGGTTCTATCGGTAACGAACCATTCGGTTCCCGGCCGGAGCCGGGCATCTACCCGATCGCCCTTAACCAGTGCTCACCGCCCGGCGAGGCCCCGGAGGGCCGGGCCCGTGGTGTTCAGGATACTGCCGCCCAACTTCAGAGCGAAAGCGAGCGCTGAGGGCCCGAGCGGGAACCGGGCGTTACCGGGGTCTCGATTCCATGGACTCCTCTCATCGAAGGCTCCGCCACGACGGATGATATCCCCGGCGTTTGACCTGGAAACGGTAAAGACTACTCCCCGCAGTGATGTAGAGAGAGGTGTTATCAGGTCCCAAGCCGAATGTCACGTTCGTTGCTGGCCCCGGAGTCGGAATGAAAGCCAACTGCTCTCCATCCGGACTGATTACAGCAATCCCAGAGCGGGCCCGTTGTGAGAACAGGGCGACATAGAGGTTCCCATCCACGTCAACGGCCATGCCGTCGGCTAGCTGCTGATCTTCGGCTTTCTGCATCGCCAAGATGGAGCGGAATTCACCGTTCCCGTTTTCGGCAAGGTCATAGGCGAGGATCGCCCCGTTCCCAAGGGAATCATATCTGTTCATCCCCACATAAAGAGTCCGTTGGTCTGGAGAGACCACGATTCCGTTGGGCGCCCCGGCGTCTCTGATGATCCGGTGGACCCCGCCGTCAGGATTAACTCTGTAGACTCCGGGCGGATGAGGATCGAGTATCTCCTCGGGCCCCATGTAGTCGTTCTCGGTGAAGAAAATCCGACCTAGGTCATCGAGCGCGAGGTCGTTTACGGCACCATAGGGCTCCCCTCCGAAACGGTCCGTGACCGTTGTTTGCTCTCCGGTTTCCAAGTTCATGCAAGAAATCCGCCTGCCTCCGCCCAGAGAATATTCTGCGGTAAGGAGGTTGCCCTCCGGATCAATCGCCGACCCAACCGCCAGGCCGCTTGGCTCCAGAATAACAGTTGCCTCCCTGCTGCCCGGGGGGATGTGCCAGATTCTGCCGCCTGCGAAGGGATCGATTTCGACAAAGTAGATGGTGCCGTCCAGGCCGATCGACGGCCCCTCAAGACGGGATTGCCCCTCAAAGAGCACTTCGAGATCCGCCGTTGGGTCGAGGATTGACGGGTCCCCACTAGGCTCATCCTGCCCGTGAAGGGAGGTTCCCGGAATGAAAAGCAGGATGCTGGCAGTCGGGAATAGTCGGAGGAATCTGGGAAGGCGAGCCATGTGAACGGACTCCTTGAAACGATGAGTCTTTTTGCCGGAATACGCTCCGGGTTCCTGTCGAATTAGAGACTCCGGTAACGAACCATTCGGTTCAAGATCGGAGCCGGGCATCCAGAAGACCAGGAGAATCAACCAGTCTACGCACGGCGAGATCCCGAAGGGCCGCGCCGATGTTCCCCGACAGGCCACAAGAGCTTGGCCCCTATCATAGGCGCGAGCTTGAACCGGGCGTTATCGAGAAACCGTCGATACGGTCTGGCGAATCAATCCAAATGCACAGACCGACTCAACTCCATGCTCGTCTCTCTGGATTCCAACGATGGCATCCTCAGCAACAAAGGTTGGTTCCAGGTCGACAGGGACCTCCACTGAGGTGATGCGGCGGCCAGCCGGGGAAATGACTAGCCAACTCCCTCCCGTCCCTGGACGGGCTCCGAGTTCCAGGGAGTGTTCTTGGGGATCGAATGGGCGGACCCAGAGAAAACCCGGTTCGTCGGCCATCAACCCCCAAAACACAGATACGCGATCCGAAGTTGGGAAGGATTCCAGCCGTTCCCGAGTATTCTGCGCCCGGTCGGGATCTGCTCTTGCGACAATGGCATTAATGACAGTCTCCAAGGCTACCTCTGGAGAGAGCCCTTGGTCGGGCTGCCAGGTTATTTCCTGTGTCAGAGCTCCCGCCGAATCGAACACTCCGACCGACGGGGAAAGGGACTCCCCAGCGAAGACCCTATCGTGGCCAACCGCGAAGAAAGTCATTGGCGACAACGGATGGGGTCCAGCGAAATTGCCAACCTCGATCCGTTCCATCCCCTCAAGGCTCGCAATCTCACCCATGTGGCTTCCATCCCGCGCAAAGAGGTGCAGGGCCATACGGTCCCGTCCGCCATAGGGGGCGTCCGCCACACCCATCAGAGCCCACCCAGTAGAAAGAGCACCGGGAATGGCCGCTTGGGCAGAGCTGACGCGTTCCAGGGGCAGCACCTCCTCCGAACCATCAGGGAGAAAGCGGGTGATTCGCCTAAGCCGGCGATCGAACGCCTCGATGGTATCCCCTCTTGGCCAGGCCGCGCTGAGCGCTCTGAACTCCCCGGGGCCTTCACCAGAGGCGCCGAAACGCGTGATGAACCTCCCGTCTAACTGGAAGATCCGAATCTCACCGAGACTAGCCAGCGGCACAGCCAGGGTCCGGTCCGGAAGGAGAAAAGGGGTGACGACCTGGAAAAATTCCTGCAAGGTGTCGCCACTCAGCACTCCCACGCAGCCTAAGGGTGACTGTTCAGCT
>JBDHCH010000391.1:0-3627 GCA_039592115.1 Gemmatimonadota bacterium
TGGCACATCATATCGTTGAGGACTCCGCCCCCCTGCAGCTGTCCTTCCCAGAACCAGGGCATGTGGGGCCCCGAGTGCTCTTCCGCAGCTCGGGCCAGGAAGGGCGGCCCGGTTATGGCTGCCCCCCGAGCCCAGAGGATGTCCTTCCCCCGGACCACGGCCGGGGAGAAGAGTTGGTTCTCCAGGTACCCGTCCAGAATGCCTACCCGCTGGACCAGCTCCAGCATTTTCCTGGCCTCTGCTGCGTTGCGGCCCAGGGGCTTCTCGCAAGCCACCCCGATCAGCTCGCCCTTCCCCGACTCCAGGGCATGGACGATTTCCTCCATGACTTCCAGCCGAGTGAAGTTCGGGGCGCAGATCCAGAGGGCATCGATGGCCGGGTCTTCCACCATCGCGGTGACCGAGTCATACGCCTTCGCCTCCCCCACCCCCAGGGTCCTGGCGAGAGCGGCAGCCTCTTCTGCCGAACCGTCATCGCCGCCCACAACTCCCAGGACGTCCGCGTCTCGGACCGCCACAAAGGAACGAATGTGGAACTTTCCCACGAACCCTCCACCCACGAATCCAACACCAAGTCGCTTGTTGGCCATCACGGCATCCCCTCGTTTTGTTTCGGCACAAGATCTAGGTCGAGATCAGCCCCTTCTCCATCAGACTTATTTCCTCGACGACCGCTTGGTTTGCTTTTACCTTACTCCTAACCCCCACAAAGGACCCCTTTTCCTTTCCGCCGGGACCAAGGGCCCGGGAAGGAGCCTATCATGCGCATTTCTGTTTTCGCACTCCTCGCATTGGTGGCTGTGGGTTGCCAGCCGCCCCCCCAGGCGGATGTCGCCCCCGAGCGGACGTTGGCCGAAGTGGAGGCCGATTTCGAAGCACTCCGGGCCGAGTGGCAGTCCTTGGCCAACGCCGACGATGCTGCCGGCGTAGCAGCCTTCTACACCGAGGATGCGGTCTTTGTCGACACCTACGGCAATGTCTACAGCGGCCGGGAGGCAATTCAGGCCTACTTCGAAGGATCTTTCCCGACCGGGTCCGACCTGGCGATCGAGACGGCCGAGACGGTTGTAGAAGGAGACATGGCAGTCGGACGCGGGACGTTCAGTCAAACAGTTCAAGGGCCGGAAGGGGAGCTGAGATTGAATGGAATGTGGATGACTGCGTCCATCTACCAGGCCGATGGGTCCGTGAAGATCCGGATGCACCAGTCCATGCAGCCTGCGGAGCCACCGCCATCCATGTAGCCTTCTCGCCTTTTCCGGTTGCACTTTACAAAACCAAGAGGACGCCGGGCCCCCGCTGGGGGCCCGGCGTGCTTTATTCTCTCGCCCCTCCCTCACCCCGCCGCCTCGGGGGCCGGCCCGGATCCAGACTCCTCTCGGAAGAAGAGGATGAAAGCGACGGCACAGATGAGTGTCAGGGCACAGGGTACCAGGAAGACACCGGTCCAGTTCGTGCCCGCAGGGGTGGTGAAGATGTCCTGGATCTTCCCGGCGAAGACGCTTCCGATGCCTCTGCCGAGCCCCAGGGCCACGATGGCGATCATGCTTTGTGCCGAGGCCCGGATGTCGGGCGGGGCGATCTTGTCTACGTGGATGAACGCCGCCACGAAGAAGAACACGTAGCAGAATCCGTGGAGAGCCAGGGAGGCGATGACCAGCCAGGCCGGTCCGCCGATGGCGAAGATCACGTACCTGATGGGCCACGCCACCACCCCGATCGCCAGGGTCTTCCTCATCCCGTACCGCTTGAGCGCCCAGGAGAGGAGGAAAGCCATGACGAAGATCTCTGCGACCTGAGCGATGGCCATGACCAAGGGCAAGTCGGCTGAAGAGACCCCAATGGCGTCCGTCTGGAGGAAGGGCGCCGTGAGAATGTAGTAGAACTCCAACTCTGTGGAGACCACGAAGGTGATGCCGATGAAGACGACGAAATTCTTGTCCGCCAGCATCTTCAAGGATTCCAGGAACGCCCAGGGCTTCACGCCCTCCTTCTGAGGAGGAGTGTGGGGCAGGGTGAGACTCTGGAAGCTCATGAGGATCGAAAACACACCGGCGAGGAAGATCATGTCCCCACCCATCAGCAGAGAGGCATTCCCCTCTCCAAGCGTTCTCCATACCCAGAGGGCCGCGCCCGCGCCGATCCACCCGATGGTTCCCCACACCCGGATGGCCCCGAATTCCTTCTCCGAATTCTGCAGGTTGATCATGGCCACGGAGTTGGTGAGGGCCAGGGTGGGGGCGTAGAGGAGGCAATAGATAAGCATCAGGGGCCACATGGTGGAAAAGCTCGTGGTCCGAGCCACCACCAGGAGGAGGATCCCACCGGTGAACTGGAGGAAGGCGATGATCTTCTCAGAGGAGAAGTAGCGATCCGCCACCTGGCCGCCCACGAAGGGGGCGATCACCGTAGCCAGGGGAAGGAGGGCGAATATGAGCCCGGTCTGCGTCCCGGTGAACCCCAGATCGTCCAGCAGATACGCCGAGAGGACCGGTGCCCAGGCCCCCCAGATGGCATACTGGAGGAACATCATGATCCCTAAACGAGTCTTCGCGCTCAAAGCGTCCTCCCCTTCAGGATGGTGGACTTCATTTCAAATCGTGCTCGTGTGGGCGGCCGTCGGTTCTCCCTCCGAAGCTGGCCATCCGCTTCGCTCCTGGAGGCTTCTCCGGGAGACCGACGGCCGCCCACACGCCTTGCGGCAGACCGATCTCACGGCCGTCGGTTCTCCCTCCGAAGCTGGCCATCCGCTTCGCTTCTGGAGGCTTCTCCGGGAGACGGCCCACCGCCTGGCCCCCGACCGGGTGAGTGTGCCGGCGGTGGCCGGATCTCCCGACCCTACACGATCCGGCGTGCGACCGGATCCCATTCCACCTGGCGGCCCTCTTGGTAGGCCCGGGTCGCCATGTGGCAGGAGATGGCCTCCTCGAAACCTCGCTCGATGTTACAGCTCGTGTCTCCGCCATTTCGGATGACGTCCAGCCACTCCTTGATGTGGAGGTGGTAGCTGTTGGTCAGCTTCCCGCCCCGGTACGTATAAAGCAAACCCCGGCTGGCGAAGTACTCGGCGGTGGCCGATGTGATCGCGTCCACCCCGTTGAACCCGGGTTGATAGACGAACAGGGGTTTTGAAGTGTCGATGACCTCTTCTTCGATCTTCTCCTTGTATCGTGTGGAGGACCGGTCGGCCATGATGCGGAGCCCGTTGTCCACTTCCATGGTGGCATCGTGGCCCATGAGGACCCTACCCCGCCATTTCCCGTTCGCTAGGGTGGCCGAGTAGACCAGGGTCAGGTCGCGGTCCGGGTACTCCAACACCGCCTGCCACACGTCCGGGACGTCCCGGCCATCTTTGAAGAAGTAGATCCCCCCGGAGGCCACCGCCGTCTTGGGTATCCCCATCTCCAGGATCTGGTTGATGGCGTCGTACTCGTGGCTGAAGAGGTCTCCAGACAGGCCCGTTCCGTAGTCGAAATACTTCCTCCATCGGAAGAAGCGGTCTGCGTCGTAGGCAAACCGGTTCGGGGCCGGTCCCTGGAACTGCTCCCAATCGATGGTCTGCTCGTTCCCTTCTTCGTGGATATCCCACACCCAGGCGCCCCAGGGATCGTTCCGATTGGTGGTGGT
>JBDHCH010000392.1:0-3597 GCA_039592115.1 Gemmatimonadota bacterium
CGCGGGACCGGATCAGGCGCCAGGACCCGAATGTTCAGCCCCGCCATCTCGGGTCGGATCGTGAGCTGGATGGGCGGGGCGTCCACTCCCACCGGGAGGGCCGTCATCCGGACCCCCGCCTGGCTTGCCTCCAACACCACCTCCCAATCCGAGTCGGCCGTGAGAGGTGGAGTGGCCCCGGCCGTGATGAACCAGAGCCGGTCCCGGGGGAGGCCCATGGCGTCGGAACCCGACTCGAGGATGAACGCAGGGTCGCCGTAGACCCTGGCGGGCCGGGCGTTGCGGAGGGCGTCCTCCACCAGGGCAGCCCAGGCCCGCTCGGATTGCATCCGGAGGCGCGTCTCCTGGAGCCGGGTCTGTGTGGCGAGAGCCGCATTGGCGGCGCCGTAGACCAGGAGGGCCACCACGCCTGTGAGGGTGATGGCGACGACCAGCTCGACCAGGGTGAAGCCCCTCTGGTGGTGGTTCATGAACCCTCCACCAGGCGGTCCAGCGTGAACCGTCCGCCGGCGGGAAGTGTCACGGTAACGGTCACCCAGTGAACCTCCTGGCTCCACGGGCGGGCGTCGATCCGCCGCTCGAACCCGCCCTCCAGGGTGCCGTTTCCCTGGAGAAGGGCGCTCCGGAGGTCCATCTTCGCCAGCTCCATCCCCTGTTCGGCGTGGGAAACGGCCAGAGTCCATTCCTGGGCCGCCCGGGATGCCCTGGCCGTGGCCCCGAAGACTTCCAGGTAGGAGAGCACCACGAGGCCCAGAATCACCAGGGCCACCATGGTCTCCAGCAAGGTGAGCCCCTGGCGGTTCATGGAAGGCCGACCTCGCAGGTGAGGGGATCGATCCGGATGAAGCGGGACGCTGCGGAGCTCCGCACTTCGAATCCGCACGTCCCCAGGGGGGACACCATCAGGGTGAACGCCGGGCCCCGGAAGTCACCCTCCAGACGTCCTTCCGCCAGGACCCCTTCGGGGCTGCCCTGAGCGGCCTCTACCCTCCACTCCCCGTCGGGTGTTAGGCGCAGCTTCAGCGTCTCCCCTCGCCTGGCGGCCAGCTCCCTTACTCCGGAGACGATGGAGGAAAGGGCGGAGGGATCGTCGGGCTCGGGGACGATAAAGGCTGGCGCTGCCAGGGCGGCCGCCAGACCCAGGAGCACGAGGACGACGATGACTTCCACCAGAGTGAATCCCCGGGGGTTGGAGCCTACGAGAGGGGGCCGGGGTGAGCGAGTCGATGCCATGTATTCAAAGTGCCGAGAACCGCTGGCCCTCGCCAGCACCTCTTCTGGGCGCTTGCCATGCGGGACGTCGGCCGACAGGACAGCCGTTACGTGGAGGTTGCCATCTGAAGCCGGGATGACATATAGTGGGGTACACAATCAATTACCTTACATATCGCTTCGCTCCCCGCGTGGAGCGAGGTGCGTTGTGGCTTTAACCCAAGGAGGTAGACCATGTCCCTACGCCCGCTGATCTCTACGGGGATGTTGGCGGCACTGCTTGGATGGACCTTCGTGGCTGACATCGTACCCAACGAGGTCCAACAACCCGGAACCCAGCCCAACGAACTTGGCAGCCTGGAGACTCCCGACAAGTGTGACAACTGCCACGGTGGGTACAGCCAGAGTGTCGAGCCGGCCTTCAACTGGCGGGGCAGCATGATGGCCAACGCCGGCCGAGACCCCCTCTTCTGGGCGACGATGGCGGTGGCGGAGCAGGACTTCGACGGAGCAGGGGATCTGTGCCTCCGCTGTCACTCCCCGGCGGGTTGGATCGAGGGCCGCTCAACGCCCACGGACGGCTCCGCTCTGATGGGCAAGGACGCGGACGGGGTCCAGTGCGACCTCTGCCACACCATGACCAACCCCGACCGATCGGAGCACCTGGGGGTCCAGAACCCGCCATTTGAAGCGTACGACGTGTCCGGTCAGGGATATTACGGAAGCGGCATGTTCGTGCTCTGGCCCGGTTCCGACAAGCTGGGACCGTATCTGGACGCCGCGGCCCGGCACCAGTTCCTGGAATCGACATTCCACCGGGAAGACGACTTCTGCGGCACCTGCCACGACGTGTCGAACCCCGTGGTGGGAGACCTGGCCAACAACAACGGAACGCAGGCCACCGCCGACCCGGTGCTCAGCAGCGGAATCCCGGGCGAGGACGTCACCCTGAAGGCGGCCTTCAACAATCTTCCATTCCAGTACGGGATCGTGGAGCGCACCTTCAGCGAGTTCATGGCGGGAGGTCTGAACGATTATCCGGTCTCTGCCTACCTGTCGCTGCCCCCGGATCTCCAGGGCGGAGCGCTGCAGGCCGGGTATGAGAGTACCGGTCCCGGCGGGACCTTCGACGATGGGAGCCCCCGCTACTACACCTGCCAGACCTGCCACCTGCGACCCGTGGTGGGCGCAGGATGCAACAAGAAGGGGGCGCCCATTCGCGGAGACCTGGCCCTCCACGACATGACGGGTGGAAACTACTGGCTGCCGGACGCCCTGGTCTGGCTGGACCAGCGGGGGTTATTGCGGCTGGGTGGAGGCCTCACGGCGACCCAGATCGCCGCCCTGGAGGCAGGGAAGACCCGGGCCCACAAGCAGCTGAATGAGGCCGCGGCGTTGAGCGTGGACGGGAACACCCTCAGGGTGGTGAACCAGACGGGTCACAAGCTGATCTCCGGGTACCCGGAAGGCCGGCGCATGTGGCTCAACGTGAAGTGGTACGATGACGGGAACATCCTGGTGAGGGAGGACGGCGCCTACGACTGGATCACCGTGGATCTCGACGGAGTCCCGACCGACGTGAGAACTCTGTTGGACCTCCACGACCCGAGCACCAGGATCTACGAGGCGCACTACGGGATGACCCAGGAGTGGGCGAAACAGCTGGTCGACCTGGGCTACCCCACGGATCTGAAGCTTACCTTCAACCGCGGAACGGGGGGGGTGGAAAACGACCTGGGGCAGCTCGCCGGCATGGCTCCGGGCTCGCACCTGGAGACCTTCCACTTCGTCCTCAACAACAAGGTGGTCAAGGACAACCGGATCCCGCCCTACCGCATGAACTATGAGGAGGCTCGGGCCCGGAATGCGCTGCCCGTCCCCGCCACCCAGTACGGGAATCCTGACGGGAATCCGGCCCAGCAGGGGGAATACAACTATTGGGACGAGTTCACTCTCAGCCCACCGGCAGGGGCGGTCTACGCCACCATCGACCTGATGTATCAGCCCACGAGTTGGGAGTACATCCAGTTCCTGTACCTGGCGAACGAGGGCCTGAACCCGTTCCTGGCCGATGAAGGCGTGAACCTGCTGAACGCCTGGATGAGCACGGGGATGGCCGAGCCGTATGTCATGGCTTCCACCACCTGGGGTTCGCCGCCCGCCCCGACGATCCCCGTCATGACGACCAACAGCCTGGCCACCTATTGTATCGGCAGGGACGGGGGGCCCACCCAGACGTGCGGGCTCTTCCGCAACCGGGACACCATGGGCTGGATTGCGGGGGTCGTGGACAACACGGGAGCCCCAATCTCAGGAGCCCAGGTCTTCACGGAGGTCCGGGATGCCGGGGGCGCGCTGATCACGGAGAAGCAGGGATTCACGGAT
>JBDHCH010000393.1:0-3595 GCA_039592115.1 Gemmatimonadota bacterium
CGACGGATCTCGGCGGAGAAGACGATCCGGGTCCCGGGGGACCGACGGAATTCCAGCACCTGGACGTCGCCGTCTCTTCAGAACCCCAGGGCCCCCTGGACACGGGCGGCGGCCTCTTTAAGGCTGCCCCCCTCTTCACCGGGGATGCCCCCATCATCCTCCACAACGTGGATGTGATCTCGGAAATCGACCTGGCCGGCCTGGATGCCAGGCACAGGGCGGCGGTGGGCAGCCGGATGAAAGGCCAGAAGGATGCGACGACCGATCCGGGCCTGAGCGTCGCCGATCCCCCGGCCCCTGACGCGAACGTCATAGCCACTCTGGCCGTCCAGGACCGGGGCTCCACCCGTACCCTGCTCTTCGACGATCTGGGTCTGCTGGGATGGGAGAACCGGGGCTGTGATCACGCCCGGGACGGGAGAGTGCAGGTCAGGGACTCCGTGGGTCAGGTCCGGGGCATCTCATTCGCAGGCATCCACGTTGTGGAACCGGGCATCTTCGGGCTCTCGGAGCGGACGGGCACCTTCTCCATCATCACCCTCTACCTGGAGCTGGCCAGAGCCGGGTGGATGATCCAGCCCGTGGACGTGACCGGACAGCCCTGGTTCGACATCGGGACGGCGGAGAAGCTGGATGCGGCGAGGAGCTGGATCAAGGAAAGATCGCGCTCAACCTGACCCCGACGCCATCCTCCGGACCCGAGAGTCCCCCCCTACACCCCCACCGCCTTCACGTGAACGGTCCGGCCCTCCGACACTGCGCTGAAGGCCTGGCGTGCTCCGGCCTCCCATCCGACGGATCGTTGCCTTGCCTTCGAATCGGTGATTGCGCGGTTGGTTTCTCTTGGGCGCCTACTCTCGAGATGGGCCGAGCGGTGTGCCGGATGGGCCGGTTATTGGGCCGGTAAATCCCGGCATACACCGGCATGATTCGGGGGCAAGTACGGCAGATCGTGCGTCCTACCCGTGAAATCACGGCATTTTGCCGGGATTTGGCCCATTTGATGGGGGCCTGATAAGCGTGAGATAGTTTGAGTCTACCCAGGCCCATTTTGTGAAGTGACTGCCCTGCTTGGTCTTCAGGCTGGGCGGGGCTTGGGTTCATCCTCGCTCAACCCCTCCTGCTTGCCGTTAGTCCCGGGTTTGAAACCATTTGGGCACATGGCGGGGTGCCCGATCCCGTAAGTCATTGATATTCCTACCTGTTCTTCTTTTCAGGTCCTTCATATTCCCGAAAATGCCTAGATACACGACTAGCGTAGATAGGTATTGTGATAACTTTATCAACACACTACCTTCCTACGTATGTACATCCGAACCACGCAGCGCCAGAACCGCGACGGCTCCATCGTCCGTTACCTCCAACTGGCCGAGAGCGTCTGGGACCCCGACAAGCAACGCTCCCAGACCCGCATCGTCTACAACCTCGGTCGAGAGGAAGACCTCGATGTGGAGGCCATGCGGCGACTGGCCAAGAGCGTTCTCCGTGTCGCCTGCCCCGATGACCTGGCCCGGCTGGAAGCCGAGGCCGAAGCCCTGGGCCAGCCCATCCGCATTGACTGGGCCAAAGACTACGGTGGCCTCTATCTCCTCCGAGCCCTGTGGGACCGGCTAGGTCTGGGGGAGGAGTTCCTTCGAGGGGCCTCGGACCGGCCCACGGCCTCTCTTTTGGCCGAGGCCGCCTTCCTCCTGGTGGCCAACCGGGCCCTGGCCCCGGAGAGCAAGCTGGGCCTCTCTGAACGATGGCTGGAGGAGGTCTTCTGGCCCGGCGCCGAGGGCGTTGAACTCCACCACCTCTACCTCGCCCTCGACCAGCTGGCCGAGGAGAAGGACCGGATCGAGGAGGCCGTCTTCTTCCGGGTCGCCGACCTGCTCTCCCTGGACGTGGACCTCCTGTTCTATGACACCACCAGCGTCCACTTCGAGATCGAGAACGAGGACGCGGGGCAGGGTGGACTCCGCAAGTGGGGCCACTCCAAGGATCACCGGCCTGATGCCCCTCAGGTTGTTGTGGGCCTGGCCGTCACCCGGGACGGGCTGCCGGTCAAGAGCTGGGTCTTTCCCGGCAATACGGCCGATGTGGCCACCATCGAGAGGGTGAAGAAGGATCTGGCCGGCTGGCGGCTGAACCGAGTCGTCTACGTGGCCGACGGCGGATGCCTCTCGGAGGACAACCTTCAGACGTTGGCCCGGGGCGGATCAGGCTACATCGTCGGTGTCCCGCTCAGGAGGTCCAAGGAAGCGGCCCAGGTCCTGGCCCGGCCCGGCCGGTTCCGCTCGGTGGCCGACAACCTCCAGGTCAAAGAGGTCCAGGTTCCCTCCGAAGCCGAAGCCCCGGTGGCCACCCGCAGGCGGCGCTACATCGTCTGCTTCAACCCCAAGGAGGCCGAACGCCAGCGGGTACACCGAGCCGAGATCCTCCGCCTTCTGGACGCGGAGCTCAAGGCCCTGGACAACCGGCCCGATGCCCACCCCCGAGCCGCTTGCACGCTCATGAGCTCCCGCCGCTTCGGACCCTACCTGAAACAGCTCAAGAGCGGACGCCTACGCATCGACCAGGCCCGGGTTCGCCGGGAAGAGAAGCTGGACGGCAAGTGGCTCCTCACCACGAACGACACCACCCTCTCGCCTGAAGACACCGCTCTGGGCTACAAGCAACTCCTCCGGGTGGAGGAGAGCTTCCGCCGTCTGAAGCACGGCATCGACATCCGGCCCATGCACCACCGGGCCGAGGACCGCATCCGCGGTCATGTGTTCGCTTGCGTCCTGGCTCTACTCCTGGAGCGCGTGGCCGAACGGGACACCGGCCAGACCTGGTCTCACATCCGCCAGCATTTTTCTCACCTAAAGATGGTGGCCTACGACGGCTCTGGAGGCCGCATTGTGCAGACCACCGAACTCACGCGAGACCAGCGCAAGGTGTTGAAAACGCTGGATATCCAAGCTCCCAGGCTGGTCCATCAGGCTGGCTGAGAAAGCCCAACGGGCCCTCCAGACCCTACATACACGGCCCTTCTGCCTCCATCCGCATAAGTGCACCGTCCACTGTTATTTACCGCATCACCCGTGCGTAGGAGATTCAAACACGGGCTGAAGGACGCCCCTCTCACGGACCTGGCCCACCTTGGTGGATGGAAGTCGGTCCAGACCATCCTGGCCTGTTACCAGCACCCCGATGAGGACACCATGCGGGAGGCTCTGAAACGCAGAAAGTCGGTGGGTCCAGTGGCCGCGAGGGCCTCCCGAACCGACAGTAAACCCACAGTGCCCACTTTCGGGGACAGAAAGGGAAACCCCGCCTGACCCAGGAAGATCAGACGGGGAAAGCATTTGCAGAAATGGGCCTGGGTAGACTCGAACTGCCGACCTCACGCTTATCGGGTGCCCTTAAACATTCCGAATCTCTGGCAAGAAACCGTGTAAAACCTTGGTGGAGCCCACGATCTGCCGTTCTTGCTTTTCAGAAATGTCGGAAAATGCCGGAGCGAACCGGCCCAGAATCGGGGTGAATCGACACAGGGAGGGGCGGATGTACCGCCAGACCCCTCGCTACTTCTCGAGCCTGAGGACTCTCCCCGGTAACTGGCCCGTAAACT
>JBDHCH010000394.1:0-3563 GCA_039592115.1 Gemmatimonadota bacterium
GTACTCCCGCCGCCACTGCTCGATCAGGACCTTCGCCTCCCCCAACGTGAAGAAGATTTCCCGCTTCAATACCTCATCCCCCAGCGTTCCGTTGAAGCTCTCGTTGTAGCCGTTGGACTCACCCGTCGATTGCACACGATTGCCACGATCTGGGAGAGGTTTTTCAGGTCGTGCATCCTTTCCATCCCTTGTACGGTGAGAGTTTCGAGCTCCTGAGCCACCGCAGCAGTTGGGGCGAGGACCGAGTGACGTTCCACAACGGTGAGGGCCGTTTGTGCTCGGTTCCTGCGTCATGGACCAGCGTGGTTGCGCCAGACCCGTTCGTGGCTCTATCGGCGGGCCGGGCCGTCTTTCGGGTAGAGGATCTATTGGCCCTCGTGGCGTTGGTCCGGGTTCTGTCGCGCGAAGAAGGTGTAAAGTGATTTCTGCCGTATATGTCAAGAGAATAACGCCGTCATGGATGAGATGGCAAAATTTAAAACGACTAGAATATGCCCATGATGCAATGATAAGACTGGGTCTATGGGAACATTTGAGCATTGACATTCCAAAGACAAGATTTAATTATATTGACACATTGGTCCGCGACTTTGAGGAGATGTGTCATGGTACGCAAGTCCGGCGAAGACGCAAAGGAGCGGGTGTTGAAGGAGCATGGCACCCTAAATCCGGAGCCAGACAAGGTGGAGGACGAGCGGTTTCGTGCCGACGACTTCTTTGATCCCCGAGACCTGGTGCAGGTGAAGTACGAGATGCTGCGCCAGGTGCACCGGGAGGGAGCAACGGTAAGCGATGCGGCCCGGGCGTTCGGCTTTTCCCGTCCCACCTTTTATCACGCCCAGCAGGCTCTGGCCGAGAAAGGGGTAACCGGGCTCTTGCCGAAGCGCCCAGGCCCCAGGAAGGCGCACAAGCTCACGGACGAGGTCATGGAGTTTGTCAGGCACTTGCGGGCGGAGGAGCCTGTGTTGAGTGCAGAGGGGTTGGCCGGGCGGCTAAAAGGCCACTATGGACTTTCCGTGCATCCGCGCAGCATCGAGCGGGCTCTGGCGCGCCGGGAAAAAAAACACCGGGGGTCGAGGTGAGGGATGGGGCGACCTCAGAGGTGGATTGGATCGAGCGCTACGAGGCGCTCCGGGCTCATGCGCTAGGCCAGGCGCCTCTGGGCTTCGTTCCGTTGGACCTTGCCCTACTGCAGCGCCGGGGGCTGGCGGCATGGATTGCTGCCAACGTGTCGTCACGGCAACCCCTAATCTCGCACGAACACGCGTCGGGTCGTGAGGAGCGTGGGGCGGAAGCGATGCGAGAGACGCCGAGAACGGAGCTGGTCCGAGTGTTGGCCGGCATGGCCCTGCTTGGCCGCAGGAGGGGTGCGGCATGAACCCCATGGCATCGAAGGTCACGGCGGACCATCTCAGGCGGGACGCGTACCTCTACGTCCGGCAGTCCTCCCTGCACCAGGTGGTGGAGAACACCGAAAGTACCAAGCGCCAGTATGCCCTGCGTCATCGGGCCGCGGCTCTGGGATGGCCACTGGAGCGGGTCCAGGTCATCGACAGCGACCTTGGTCAGTCGGCAGCCTCAGTCGTAGATCGTGCCGGGTTCCAGAAGCTGGTGGGCGAGGTAGGTATGGGCAGGGCCGGGATCGTGCTGGGCCTCGAGGTCTCACGGCTGGCCCGTAACTCAATGGACTGGCACCGGCTGTTGGAGATCTGTGCCCTCACGGACACGCTGATCCTGGACGAGGACGGCATCTACGATCCGAGCCATTTCAACGACCGCTTGCTCCTGGGCCTCAAGGGGACGATGAGCGAGGCGGAGATCCATGTGCTCCGGGCCCGGCTCCGGGGCGGCATCCTGAACAAAGCCCAGCGGGGTGAACTCAAGACTCCGCTGCCGGTGGGGCTCGTCTACGATGCTCAAGACCGGGTAGTGCTGGATCCGGACGCACAGGTTCAGAGCGCCGTGAGGCTCTTCTTCGCGACCTTCCGGCGTACGGGCTCCGCCTCGGCAACCGTCAAGTTCTTTCGCGAAGAAGGGGTGTTGTTCCCCAGGCGCATCCGCACGGGACCTCACAAGGGGGACCTGGTGTTTGCCCCCCTCGTCCACTCCCGGGCCCGGGCGATCCTGCGCAATCCGCGCTATGCAGGCGCGTTTGTGTTTGGGCGTTCCCGCACGCGGAGGACGGCCACGGGAGGCACCACGCTCCAGCAGCTGCCCCGGGAAGAATGGCATACGGTGATCCCCGAGGCCCATGAAGGTTACATCACCTGGGCTGAGTACGATGAGCACGGGCGCCGTCTCCGGGAGAACGCCCAGGCCTATGGAACCGAGCGCCGAAAAAGCCCGCCCCGCGAAGGGCCCGCGCTCCTTCAGGGGCTCGTCCTCTGCGGGCGCTGCGGGAACCGGATGACGGTGCGCTATCACACGCGGGCCGGAGGGCAGATCATCCCTGAGTACATCTGTCAGAAGGCCCGGGTCCAGCGGAACGAGCCTGTCTGCCAGCGGGTGCCTGGTGCGGAACTGGACGCAGCCGTGGGCCGCCTGCTCATCGAAGCCGTCACTCCCCTGACGCTGGAGGTTACTCTCGCCGTCGAGGACGAACTCCGAGCCCGGGTCGAGGAAGTCGATCAGCTGCGACGCAAAAACGTAGAGCGGACACGCTACGAAGCCGGGCTCGCCGAGCGTCGCTACCGGCACGTCGATCCTGGTCACCGGCTCGTTGCCGACGCTCTTGAAGCCGACTGGAACGACAAGCTCAGGGCGCTGGCCGACACGCAAGAGGCCTATGAACGGCAGAGAGATGCCGACCAGATCGTGCTTGACGAGAGCCAGCGCGCCGAGATCCTCACCCTCGCCACCGACTTCCCCCGGCTCTGGAAAGACCCCCTCACACCCGTCCGTGAGAAAAAGCGCATGGCCAGGCTCATCGTCGAGGACGTTACTCTGAACAGAGCCGACGAGATCACCGCCCACGTGCGCTTCAAGGGTGGAGCCAGCAGGACGTTGAAGCTCCCGCAGCCGCGCCTGGCCTGGGAACTGCGCCAGACTGACGACGCCATCGTCAGGGAAATCGACCGGCTCCTGGACGAGCATACCGAGGGTGAGATCGCCCGCATCCTCAACGACCGGGGACTTCGCTCCGGGGAAGGAGTCCCCTTCCACGGCCGGTTGGTCGCCGGAATCCGGCGGCGTTATGGTCTCAGAACCCGATATGAGCGACTCCGCCAGAAAGGACTCCTCGACCTTCAGGAGATGGCAGATCAACTCGGGGTTCATCCAGACACAGTGAAAAAGTGGCGCGCAGCTGGCCTGCTGACGGCCTTCGCCCTTAACGACAAGAACGAGTGCCTTTACCAACCACCCGGCGAAGACCGGCCCCAGAAGTTCAAGCGAAAAGGGCTCTCCCGGAAACGTCCACCCGAAAGCCGCGTCGAATCAGCCCCATGAGGTGCAGTATGAGCAATAGCCGTTGGTCTGGCCTCGGCAAGGCCGCGCTTAGATCTGACGAGCGCCCCAGGCTCGCCACGGCTGGGGCTCCATCGAAAAGGCTGGAGGTCTCCGCA
>JBDHCH010000395.1:0-3541 GCA_039592115.1 Gemmatimonadota bacterium
CGCGAAAAGCATGACCAGGGCCAGGGCGATCCCCCCGAAAACCATCAGCATCTGGACGACATCCGTCCATATGACAGCCGTGATCCCCCCGATCATGGTGTAGGCCACCGTCACTACCGCCATGACCAGAATGGTCAGTCGCTCATCCCACCCCAGGATCACCGACAGAACGATGGCCGGAGCATAGAGGATGATCCCGGCACCCATCCCCCTGGAGAGGAGGAAGAGGAATCCGGCCAGCGATCGTGTTTTCGGGTCGAATCGTTGCTCCAGGTACTCGTAGGCCGTGAAGACCCTAGCCCTGTAGAAGAAGGGAACGAAGACGGCGCACAGCACCACCATGGCGAAGGGAAGGGCCAGGTAGAACTGAACGAACTCCATCCCGTCGTCGAAAGCCTGGCCGGTGGTCCCGATGAACGTGATGGCACTGGCCTGGGTGGCCATGACCGACAGGCCGATGGCCCACCAGGGGAGCCGCCGATTCCCGAGAAAAAAGCCCTCCACTCCCTGGTTCTTCCGACTTTGATAAAGGGCAAAGCCGAGGACCGCTACGAAATACAGCGCGAACAGGGCCCAGTCGATAGCGGTCATGAACCCGGATCCAGCACTCGTGAAAGAACCCAGAGAACGAGGATCACGAGCGCACCGTAGACCAGGACGGTGCCGTACACCCAGGACCAGGTGGGAAAGATCCCAATGGGGCCCCCGTCCTCGTCCTGCCGAGGACCGGCCTGACCCGTGCCTCTATTCTTCACGATCATGGTGTTGATCCTGGCTCTCCCGCTCGGCGGCGGGGTCGGGGCTTCCATCTCCCGCTCCCCTCAGGGAGACGAGGTTCGCGAACAGTCTGAACGCCCCGGGTACCCCTTCGGGAAACTGTCGAAAGAAGGCCAGGCCCGTGTACACGTATAGACCCTCACCCAGCGGCACAGTCAAAAGCCCTCCCCGTTTCCCCTCCTCTCCCGGGTCCGACATCTCCAGGAGGGGAGTGTAACGGTCATCCCAGGCACTCAGAAAATAGAGACCCCGCTCCTGAGCCCAACCCTCGAAATCCCTCTCATCAATCCGGTTCGGATAGTTGAACAGGGCGTGGTCCGGGTCCAGTATCCGAACCGGGACGGTCTCGTCGGAGACTCTGTCGTGGGGGCGTGACATCTCGACCGGATAGGGGGCGAAATCACCACGAGGGAATTCGTACTTGTTGTACTGCACCACAACCGTGCCCCCGGCCCGGGCAAACGCCAGAAGCTGCTCATTTGCCGACGCCAGGTCCGGCCTGGTTTCATAAGCCCGGATTCCGAGGACCACCACATCCAGCCCCTGGAATGACCCGGACCTGACCACATCCGGGTCCAGGAGTTCGACGGAGACCCCCATCTGCCCGAGGACTTCGGCTCCAAGGTCTCCGGAACCCTTGACATACCCCACCCGCAACTCTTCATCCACCTCCACGGGAACCACCGAGACGCGGGTCCGGGCAGGCGAGAAGAGAGCGCTGCGGGGAATGTGGGGATAGTCCACCAATGCCACCCCCTCCCTGTACACTTCCCCCCCGGAGCCCCGAACCTGCGCCTCGATGAAGTACTCCCCATCTTTCAAGCCGGGAGGAGGAGTGACGAGGAAGGAGAAAGACGCCTCCGCGCCCGCCCCGGAAAGGTGAACGGGCTGCTCGGCCGGGGTTGCTTCCCAACCCTCCGGCAGAACGAGACGCAATGCGCCCGCCCTCCCGGCTTCGGCCTCATTCGTCACTCTTACGTTGAATTCCCTGGGCAGGATGGATCGGGTGGGCCACACCATCCCCTGCGGGTCCATGGAAACGGACAGGGCAGGGATTACCAGGGCGGGCTTCACGTACTCCCCGGTGGCCTTGTCCACGCCCTTGAAGAGCGCCACCCGATCGAGATGAAGCCTCGTGCCTCCCTCGATCCCAAGGCGGATCCTTCCGTACACCCGGGGCCCGTTCCCCGGTCGCCCCCAGAGCGTGGGATCACCCGGCCACCGATACATCTCACCGTCTCGAGGGCTCTCCAGGAAGTAGGGACGGGAGAGGGAGGCCATGGGGGCCACCTGGAGGGCGAAACGCCAGCGGGCGATCCCCCCTGGGGGGATGTCCACTGCGCCCTCCCCCTCCTCCATGGCCACCGTCCACCCCGGCGGAGCCTCCAGCGAGGCTTCCACGCCGAGGAGAGGCTCAGGGCCTCCGTTCCAGACCTCCGCCACTGCGCCGAGTCCCTCACCGGGGACCAGCAAGTCGTCCTCCAGCCTCACGTCCACAACCACTCCCCTGGAGGCCAGGATCGCCTCCTCCAACAAGGGGACCCGGTCCTGAAGAACCCGACCCAGCTCGGTGTCCCCCTCCTCACCCAACATCCTCCGCACCGATTCCAGGATGCCGAACGCCTCGGTGAGGTAAGGAGTCACAGCCCAGGGCTCCAGAGCATCCAGCTCCTCCTTCGCCGACCTGATTGCCTGAGCATACCTTCGGAGGGCTCCGGCCACCTCCCGGGACGCAGGATCCGGAAGCACTCTCGCCAGTGCCACGAAGGTCGTATCCACGCCAGCAAAGAAGGAGTCCTCCGTCCCGTCGGTGGAACCGACAGTGGACTTCAGGAGGGCCAGGTTGGAGGCTCTCGGTCCCAGGGGACGGCGAGTTCCCATGTCCTGTGACCGATGCTGGCTTCGACTCTCCATGGCCAGTTGGAAGTGGGATTTTCCCAGGAGCGGATCGAAGGCGCCTGTCTCCAGGACCGTCGTGACGTCCTCCGGGCCGAATCGGGTGCGCCGGTAGAGTTTGGAGGGAGTCCACAGGGTGGCCCCTGCCCGGAGTTGGTCAGGGAACAGAGTCGGGTCCCCGGCGGTCTCGAACACCGCCTGAGCCATGAGCCCGGCAACCTGATGGTGTCCATGTCCGTCCCGGGACGTCCCCGAGAAGACCGAAACGATGACCTGGGGTCGGAAGGTGCGGACCACCCAGGTGACATCCCTCAGGATCTCCTCCCTGGGCCAGTAGCGGAAGGTCTCTTCCGCGGTCTTTGAGTACCCGAAGTCGAACGCCCGGGTGAAGAACTGCCGACCACCATCGAAGGAACGGGCCGCAAGAAGCTCCCCGGTCCTGACAAGGCCCAATCCCTCGTCCAGCTCCTCGCCGATGAGGTTCTGCCCCCCCTCCCCTCTGCTCAAGGAAAGGTAGGCGGTCTCCACACCCATCCCCCGGGAGAGTGCCGCCAGAAGACTCGTGTCCTCGTCGTCCGGGTGGGCCCCGATCAAGAGGACGCGCTTGACTCCATCCAGCTTTCTGAGGAGAAGGCCGACGCCGGTGGTTCCGTTGGCCGGAGGCGGCTGCTGCCCCGCCAGAGGCTCAACAACCCCTCCGGCTGAGGCCACCACCACCAGGGCCATCAGGAGCACCATCGATTTGATTCGTCGCATGGAGCCGAAACTACCCCTCCAGGATCGATCAGGACAAGAAAATGGCCGCAGGCGGTGCGCCTGCGGCCCTTCGAACCCTCATCCCAGGGGACGGTTCCCCCCAAGGAGCCAA
>JBDHCH010000396.1:0-3990 GCA_039592115.1 Gemmatimonadota bacterium
AGGGGTTCGCGGACGGCTTGAGGGCCGCCCGGGGTCGTGCAGCTCAAGAAGAGAACGGGGACGAGGGGGAAGATGGTGCGCATGGTCTGGATCCTTTCTCCCTCCCGAACTGCGTCCGAGGCCCTGAATGAGGAACGGAGGCATGATGGCCGGACCAGGGGTTGCCCCCCGCCCGAACAGGCACCGGATACCCCTGAGAACGTGCCGTACTGGACCCCCCGAATCAACAGTTCCATTCCGTCGGACCGGCCGGCTCTCTGTGCCGATTTGCGCTCTTCCCTTCTCTCCGTTCACATTTCCCGATCCTGACCCCACGCCCCTTCTTCAGTGTGAGCGCCCATGGAGCCTTCCTGGACCTCCCTGATCCCTGCAATGCTGGCCGTTGTGCTGGCGTTTGCCCTCCGGGATGCGGTCATCAGCCTCCTGATCGCCTGCCTCGCGGGGGTGCTGCTTCTGGGGCAGGGCTTCCAGGGCTTCCCCGGGCTGGTTACCCGTTCCCTGGGCAACGAAGACTTTATCTGGATCTGTGCCATCGAGCTGTGCATCGGGATTCTGGTTGCGTTCCTGCAGCGCTCAGGTGCCATCGACCTGTTCCGGGCGCGGGCCTCCCGCGTCGTGACAAACCGGAAGAGAGCCGGTGTGATGGGGTGGGGCCTCGGCCTTTCCGTGTTCTTCAGCGACTACTTCAGCCCCCTCTTCGTCGGTGCCGTAATGCGGGATCTGACGGATCGCCACCGGATCTCCCGGGAAAAGCTGTCCTACATCTGCGATTCCACTTCCGCGTCGGTGATCGTACTGGTCCCCATATCGGCTTGGGCAGCTTACTTGAGCGGACTCGCGGCCACTGCGGGTGTGGGCAGCGCCGATGACGGGCTCCAACTCTTCATCCGGGCCGTGCCGTTCAACCTCTACGGGATTCTGACGGTGGCGATGGTCGGATTGATCGCCTTCCAGATCATCCCGGATTTCGGCCCGATGCGGAAAGCCGAGGAGAGGACCCTGACGACCGGAAAGGTTCTCCGGGACGGGGCGATCCCCATGATGGGGAAAGAGCTCACCGGGATAGAGGCATCCGAGTCGCCCCGTCGGAGCATCCTCCTGAACTTCGCCCTCCCGGTGATTCTCATCGTCGGCACGAATGTCTGGACCTTTGTGGTCGCTGGGAGAGCCAGTGTTCTGGAGTCGTTCATGCTGGCCTGCGCGGTTCTGGGTTTGACCATGTGGATCCAGAGGATCGACACCTTCCAGGGACTCGTGCAGACCGCGTTGGCGGGGATCAAGGGAGTGATGGGAGCCGTGGTGATCCTGGCGCTGGCCTACTGCATCAACACCGTGAGCCTGGAGATGCAGACCGCCGCATTTGTGGTCGACCTCGCCGGCGACTCCATGAGTCCAGGCCTTCTCCCATTCCTGGCCTTCGTGATCTCCGGCTTCGTCGCCTTCTCGACGGGGACCTCCTTCGGGACCTACGCCATCATGATCCCCATCGTCATCCCCATGGCGATCCAGTTCGGCGGAGGGGAGGTCGGATCGTTGGCCGTGGTGTCGTTCGCTGCCGTGGCCGGAGGCGGGGTTTTCGGAGACCACTGTTCGCCCCTATCCGACACGACCGTCCTGGCGTCCCTCGGTGGCGCATGCGATCACATCGACCATACCCGAACGCAACTCCCCTATGCCATGGTGGTGGCCGGAGTGGTTTCCGTCATCTACCTGGCCATGGGGTTTTCCATGACGCGGTAGGGCAGGCCCCTGCCGCCCGCGAGGCGAGGGTGAGATGAACCGTTATGCGGTCCTGGGCGCTGGCCTGATGGGAAGAGTAGCCGTAAAAGACCTCCTCGCCACCGAGCCGGACGCCGGTGTGACACTGCTGGACATGGACGAGGGGCTCCTGGAGGAGGTGTCGGAGCTCATCCCGGACGAGAGACTCGAGACGGTCCAGGTGGACGTTGAGGACCTGGAAGCCACCGCCGCGATCCTTCGAGGCCACGCCGCCGCCATCGGGGCGCTCCCCCACGCCCGGAGTCTCCAGGGGATCGAGGCGGCCATCTCATCCGGAGTCTCCTTCGCGGACCTGGTCGGGAGCAAGCCGGAACTCCGGAGAGCACGGAACGAACGGGCTCGGGAGGCCGGCGTCCTGATCATCCCCGGCCTCGGAGTAGCGCCAGGCCTCAGCAACGTGCTGGTGGCGCGGGGGATGGAACGGTTGGACGAGACCCATGACGCGGTGATCTACGTGGGCGGGGTCCCGAGGGAGAGAACCCCTCCCCTGGAATACCAGACCGTTTATTCCCTGGTGAGCATGTTCGGGGCCTATCTCCGCCCCGCCCAGATCTGGGAGGACGGGAACAAGACCCTCGTAGAGCCCCTCTCCGGCCTGGAGGTACTGGAGTTTCCACCCCCCATCGGCCCGTTGGAGGCCTTCTACACGGATGGCCTGGCTTCCCTGGTGCTGACCGTTCCGGACCGGGTCCGGGACACGCTGGCGGAAAAGACCCTTCGGTATCCCGGGTTCGCCGAGAAGGTGAGGGTTCTGAAGGAGTGCGGCCTCCTCGAGGCCGAGCCGGTCCAGATCGGGGGAGCCTCGGTCGCGCCGCGGGACCTCCTCATCCACCAGCTGGCCCCTTCCCTCTTCCTGGGACCCCAGGGCGACATCCTGGCGATGCGGGTCGTGGTGAAGGGCTCCACCGGCACGGAGATCCGAACGCACTCCTTCGAGCTGCTGGACTTCATGGATCCCGAAACGGGAGAGACGGCCATGGCTCGGACCACGGCCTTTCCCGCCACCATCGCCGCTCGAATGATCGTGGACGGGACGCTATCGGAGAGAGGAGTCAGGTTCCCCGAGGAGATCTTCCTGGGAGCCCTGGGAGAGGCCCTCTTTTCAGAGCTGGACCGGAGGGGAGTCCGGGTTTCTCATTCCGAGGTGTAGAGATCGGCTACCCCCCCTTCGAGGCGGTGGAGCTTCACAACCTCGGCGTCCGTCAGCGGCCGGTCGAACATGGCCACTTCATCGAACAGCCCCACGTAGTTCACACCGATCCGAAGCTGAGCTTGCTGGAGATCCCAGGTGAACGGATCATGGATGTCCGTGATCACACCCTGGAGGGTTCCGTCGAGGTAGAGCCGGGCGGTTCCGCCTGACGCAGAGTTCAGCCCGGCGTATGTGATCACGACGTGGGTCCACTCGCCCCTTCTGAATGGCGGCTCCTCCACCACGACCAGCTTCTCCTGAAAGCCCGGGTGCTCGTCCGATGAGAGCCCGTCAGGGTTCCATGCGTCCAGATCGCCGAAGACTCCCAGGCGGAACTGCCGAGGGTTTTCCTGTGTGAAATCCACCCACACCGCTGCATCGTTGTACGCCTGATCCGTGAGCTGGATCGGATCACAATAACCCGGCTCCAGGTCCTCAGCGGGGCTCAAGCTGAGCCAGAAGGAGAGAGTTCCACCCCAGTCCTCTTCCGAATAGGAGGTCTTCTCCCCCGCTCGGTAGAAGAGTGCCGACGTATTCCTGCCCCCAGGAAGGAGCGCCATAGAGGACCGAATCGCCCAGCGCAAAGGCGGCGCGGGTCCCGTCATCGAAGGAGGCATGGAGGGTCAATGCGCCGCTCAGAGGGTCAGCTCCCTGGGCAGTCTCATCGGGCACTTGCCCCGAACCCTCCGGCTCTGGAGGGGAACAGCCTGCGACTGCCAGACAGAGCAGGATGAACAACGAGGTCGGCCATATCTCTCTTCGGAGGATCATGTCCTCTCCCCTTCCAGTTTGGTCCAACGAAACGATCTCGAGATCGCCCGCTCCCCTGGCAAATGCGACGAGTGGGGGTTCCATTGCCTGAAAGTCGCAAGTTCGTATCCCAGTCAGGCATTCACAAGCAGAGCGGGATCTTGGCTATCGGGCCACCCGGTCCCCTGCGGAAACGGTTGAATTCCGAGATCATCCATCCGGACCAGGACATCGGGGGAAACATGGCGAATCGATCGGAGCGGGAGGGC
>JBDHCH010000397.1:0-3753 GCA_039592115.1 Gemmatimonadota bacterium
AGCCTGTTTCCACTTTCCTCAAGAAGGGGGGAAACGAGGCCGAGACCGTAGGACGGCAATGTCTCTGCAATGCGTTGCTGGCGAACATCGGCCATCCCCAACCGAGAGGGGAGGGAGTGGAGGAGCCGCCGCTTCTCACGAGTGGTGACGACCTGAAGAATCTCAAAGAGTTCCTCAAAGGGCGGGACTCCTACTCCGCCCGGGACGTGATCGACTACCTGTTGTCCTGAAGATCTACGTCTGAGCTCATACGAGAGAAGGCCTCACGATGTGAGGCCTTCTTCGGTTTCCGCTCCTGACGCTCGGGCGGGGCACCCCCGGGATGCTGACAGGTTCCTGACTCAGGACACTAGATAAACTCGTTCAGAAACAGGTTGTAGTTCTCCGCGTTGTTCACCGCCAAGGCCGGATTGTTCTGGGCATACCCCTTACAGATGTCCTCGTCGTAGTTCTTGTCATCCGTAGAGCCGACCTTGTGAGACAGCTCGTGGTACATCGTTTGGGCAAGGTACCCCAGATCGGCGTTGGCGTGGGTCTTCCAGACCACCAGAATGCGCATGCCACTCCCCACGTGGTACATCTGGTCACCGCTGCGGAGCATCCATACGTAGGCGCACAGGTTCTTGGTGTTCACATTCAGGCCCGGTCGGTCGAGCTTGGCGAAGGTGATGGGGCGACCGCTGATGGCCTGATCGATCTCGTTGACGATCGTCGCCACCTTCATGAGGTGGGCCTTGCTGCCAGTCGCGTCGAACCACTTCTGGTAAGCCGTGAGATCTCCGCCAAGGAGCGATTGCTTCGCGGCCGCTGAGGCTCGTTTCATCACCTTGAAGGCCTCCATCATGTAGATCTGCTCCCGCATCGAAAACCCGTCGAACCTCACCATGGCGCTTCTCCAGCTTCTAGAGTTCCGTTGATTGGCAGTGCCTCAAGACCTGTGGGGTGTAATCCGAAAATCTAAGGGGGGACCCGACGAATTCCTACGAAAAGATCTCCGGCCTGGGTCCCGTCTCGCACCCACGTCGCGGACGGCCCAGTGACCAACCGCCATAGTCGAGTGCGAGCATTCGGCCCCCAAGAATCAGAGAACGAAACCACCACAGTCGACAGGGTTCATGTCTGGCATGTGGGGCACAAATAACATGCTCCGCCCAGGTACTGGATCTTCAACACTTCACCGCCACAACCGGGGCAGGGCCGCCGAAGTGCCGCTCTGTCCATGATCCGGACGTAGCCACCTCGGTTGTTGGAGAGATCGTACTCATCGTAACGACCGCCCTTTTCCTTCACCTCTTCCACCGTGCCCACGATGGTGTCATACAGGAGGCGTATCTCCTTGGGCCCGAGGTCGGAGATCGGGCGCTTCGGGTGGAGACCGGCTCGGAAGAGGATATCCTGGGCGATGGCGTTGCCCAGGCCAGGGAGGATCTGGTCCTGGGTGAGCAGGCCCTTCGCGCTTCTTTTCTTCCCCCCAGCGAGCTTGTCGACAAGGGCGCGGAAGTAGTCAAATGTGAAGTCGGGGTCCGTCGGCGTGGCCCTCATGTTCCTGACATACTCCCCGCTCTCCTCGTCGCCCCGCTTCCGGAGCTCCACGGCTCCCCACATCTGGGTGGTGGCGGTGAGAAAGGAGTCGTCCTGGAACAGTAGATAGAGATGGAACTTCCCTGGGACCTGGGAGCCTGGGGCGTGATGCAGCACCTTCCCGCCCCACTCCCCCAAGACGAGCACGAAATCGGGCTCCAAGGAGACGAAGAGCCATTTTCCCTTAGCCCACGCTTCCCCGACGGTCTTCCCCTCCACCAACCGTTCGAAGTCCGCATGGCTCAGATTGTACCAGACGAACTTGTGGGCGGTGTTTCCCAACCTCCCTCTTCGGATCGCCTTACCAACCAGTTCCTCGTTGATCTGACGAGCCAGGTTGTAGATCTCCGGCAATTCGAACATCCCTGACCTCCAACCGAGGCGAACTCACCTGCAAAGGAGGATTGCGAACAGGTCGCGTCTCCAGACCACTTCAGGTCTGAAGCCGACCTGACTCAACCACCCTATCTCGTCCGCCATGGGGAAATACGTGTCTTCCTCAGACCAGGCATCGAGGAAGGCAACCGCTTCCTCGTGGGGGTAAGATCGTTCCAGGTGACGCCGCCAGTTCTCCATTCCCTCGAGAGCCAGCCGCTCCAGGAAAGGAGGAAAACAATCGGCGAGGAGCATGATCCCCCCATTCCCCAGTGCCCTCCGACACCGGAGATACAGCTCCCTCTTCTCCCGCGGGCTCGCTACATGGTGGAAGGAGAGGGAAGCAACGATCAGGTCCGCAGCAGGGAGAACGACTTCAAGGAAGCTTCCGGCCCTCAGATCGAGGTTCTCGAACCTGTGGAGGCGAGCTCGGGCCATTTCCAGGATCTCGGAGTCGGAGTCCACCCCGATCACCCTCGCCTCCGGCCGCACCAGGAGGCACCGTTCAGCCGCTGCGCCCGTCCCGATCCCTAGATCCAGAATCGTTGGCCTCGCTTCCGCCACCAGTGCTACCAGCTGCTCCAACTCACCCAGCACCTCCTCATAGAATGGGACGAAGGTGCGGATCCTGGAATCGTATTCTTCCAGGGGAATCTGGAGATGGGACGACACGCCGCTTTGTTTTGACACCTCTTCGGGATCCATCTCTCAACCGAACTGAAATGCGGGTATGGTTGCCTTGTCGTCTCCATCGATGACCACCCGATCCGGGGTATCCCGAACGGGATGGGGTTACCGGCTCATCGCATGGGAACGTTGCTGTTGCCGATGACTCTCGAGACAAGCCATCTACCATCCGGTTGACGCTCCAGGATCGCGATCTCTTTCCAGTCGACCGCTACGGTATCTCCGGTCTCGAGGAGGACCTCGAACCCGGTGACGTGGGTCCGGTTGAAGGCCAGGTCGTGATCGACCACGATCTCGAGGGGTGAGATGGTGACTTGGACACTGGACGCGGCGAATCGTTGTTCCACCCATTCCCGCAACGCCGCCTTTCCTTCGATGGGAGGCGCGTCCGGGTTCATGAAGATCGCGTCATCGGTAAGGTTCCCCACCCAGGCTTCCACGTCACCGGTCTGGTTCGCGACGGAAGCCACCCTCAGGATCTCTTCGATGGCGGCCCTGTCTGCCTCCCGGTCGATCTGTGTCTCTCCGACCTGTAGATCCTCGGCTGGGGCACAGCCCAGAACGATCGCTGCGGCCAGGACAAAGACGAAACGGAACTTCATGGAACACCTCCCTTTCCAGATGAGAGTCGTCGATTTCGAAGCATGGCTCACGGTTCCAGACCGCGCCACCCTCGCTTGCTCAAGCTCGGATGCACGCTCGGTCAACCGGTCCCGCCGAGTGGACGGATGCTCGGGGCCCCCAAGCGCATCACCTCTCGGCCGGAGCCGTCCTGGATCACCAGGGCCGTCTGTCGCCCTTCCCCACCGACAACGAGGATGATCCCTGGGTTTCCCTTGTCATCGAGAAGGACGATGCGGTTGGCCGGCCTGCACCTCGAGCGGCTCGGACTCCGCCATCATCTCCCCGTCCCTTCGCACCTCAAAATCCGGAGATGCCCGGAGGTCCACTGTCATGGTGCTGTCCGTCCGACCCTCCTGGCTGTCCCCGCATGCTACCGGTGCGAGGAGCAGAACGACCAACCCGAGCAGGGATGAAAGGGCTCGGTAGAACCGAAGAGAACGCTGTGATGGGATGATGACGTCGTTCATGCCATACCTCCTATGGTCA
>JBDHCH010000398.1:0-3501 GCA_039592115.1 Gemmatimonadota bacterium
GTTCGTAGAACTGGTTCGTTTCATGCCGAATATCCTGATCCAGATCCGGGTTGCCGTGGAGCCTGACCATGCCGCGGGGGGGTCCGGAGGGAGCACCGTTCGCTGGGATTATGCTCTCACGGGCCTGACACCGGAGGGGTCGGCCATGCTCCCCGATTCGGAAGCCATGCAACAGAAGCTGGGCGGAGCCTGCGAGGCCCTGGATCATTACCTCCGAACCGGTGAGATGATCGGCAGTTGAAGGGCGGCCGCGAGGAGGAGTGCGAGGCCTTCTCAGCATTCTCGACATCTCATTTCTCCCTAAATGTTTCCTTGCTTTGTATGGTTCGCGCGGTTAAACATTCCTGAGTCCCCCACAACCAGGAGGAACCATGCGTACGCTCGTAGCGCCGCTTCTCGTGTGTATCGCCCTTGGGGTGGTGTCACCCTCGCTGAGCGCGCAGGTGGATCTGACGGATGACCGAACCGCGGATCAAAAGTGGACCAGGGCCGTCAATTTGATGGACGGCACGATGCACGGCGCGCTGTCTTACGCGAAGTCGATGGGTCAGACCGCCGAGGAGTTCGGCCGGTTCTACGGAGAATGGGCGACCCAGTTCTGGGGGGCTCCAGGATCGATGACCATGGCCTCCTTTCTTCGGGTCATGTATAGGAACTACCGGATGTATCAGGACTTGGAGTTCGAGATCCTCTCTGAGAGTGAAACGGAGATTCGAGGTCGGATGAACATCCCGTACGCCAACCGCTTCAACGAGGAGGGGGAGTGGGTCGGGGTGACCCTGGAGGACTTCCGTCAAGTCTATTTCCTGGCGTACGAGGCGGTGGCAGACCACCATGGTTTCGACATGACCCATGAGGTGGACGGAGACTGGATTGGATTCACCGTGAAGGTCAGGTAACCACGGCCCCAACCTCTGGGACGTTCTATGAGAGCCGCTCTTGCCCTTGCCCTGTGCTTTGTCCTTGGAGGGTGTGCCACGTTCGGTGGAGGTGGACCAGACCCCTACGGCATTTATGACGTTGTGTCGGCAAACGGAGAGGACTGGCCTACACCAGAAGGGATGAGAAGCTGGTATGAGTTGAGGGCCGACGGCACCTCGACTGCAACGTTCATCATTCCGACTCAGGCGGAACCGGCGGTCAACGATGCTACGTTCTCCTTGGGTGAAAAGGAGGATGGGTGTATCCCGTTCTCGGCCACAGGCGAAGACAAGACCGAATGGACCGGCTCGATCTGTGGTGATGTACTTTCGATAGAAGGTCCAGAGATGTCCGTGGTCCTCCACAAACGCCGGTAACCCATCACGAAGACCAGATTCTCCACCTGACTAGGAGGTTCCATGAAAGCACTCCTCGCAGGACTCGCCTTGCTCGTGGTTCTTGGGCTCGGGTTCTTCCTTTATTCTTCGCCATCCGCTCCAACCCAGATGACCGAGGCTGAGATCGCCCAGATTGAGGCTGAGGTCATGGCGTTCGCTGAGGATCACCTCGCAACGTTCGAGGCTTTGGACGCAGACCGACTCACAGGTTATTGGGTGGAGGGAAACATCACCTCTGTGAGTTTCGCTGAACGCATTGTGGGTCCCGAGGAAATGGCCGCCTTCTATGAGAACCTCGTTGGAGGTTGGGCTACCAACGACGGGGAGTGGTTGCCGGGAAGCGTCGTTGATGTCATCTCCACGGACATGGCCTTGTTCCAGGGGACGGCGAGGCAGGAGACGACAACCCCGGAGGGTGGGAGCAGGCTCATGAATCTCCACTTCACCCACTTCCTCAAGAAGATTGACGGGACCTGGAAGATCCAGAGGAACCATGTATCGGGAGGCGTCGTAACCGACGGTTGAACCACACCTGCTAAGCCATCGGTGCGTATGGGCGTGCCAGTGATAGAACAAAGCGCGCGAGAGCTCTCTTCTGGGCGTCCACCGCTCAGGGGAGAGTCTTTTTCTGGAACGGTTCCACTACGTTCATGGCGATTCCTAGTGTGTGAACACGAACGACCATTCACGAAATCAGACTTCGCCAGATGGAACGTGAGTGAAAGGGGAGATTACGGGATGGAGTGGGTGCGATCTGGGCGTTCAGGGCACAAATAGGGCCGATCCAACAACCCTTCATCGACGATGTGCGCGATTTTTTTGGGGAACCGACGGTACGACCAGACGCCGTGGCTGATGACCTCACCAGGGAGCCGGTGACCGTGATGGCTGTTCGCATTCGTTTTCATCGAGGGAGTCTGGGCGGGCCGCCCTCAAGTTGACAGTGTCCACGAGGGGCCTACGAGACGCTCCGGAGGCCCTGTTTGAGTCTCTCTGGCATCCGCTCTTCGGAGCTTAGCTCCACAGCCCAATTCGCTCCTCCAGAGCTTTGAATCGAGCGTGATTTGCCACTTCGTCCCAAAACGGCATAGACCGGGCAAAGATCACACCGGCCGTACGGCTATCCACAGCCTCCTCCAGCCGGTTCAACGCCAACTCGTATTGCCGCATGCCCAAGTGCGAGAGGGCGAAGTCAATATGGAGTGACGTCCCCGGCTCGACCCGTTCACGCTCTTCCAGAAGCTGGTGCTGCTCCTGTGCGGCGTTTGCGTCGCCGGAGCGCGCTAGGAGATAGCCCAGCACCGCCGCCCCCGCGAAAGGACTTGGCGAGTGGGACCGATACGTACGAATCGCATCGATCGCACTGGGGACGTCCTTCAGGACCCAGTGAATCACTGCCTTGCTCTCCAAGGCGCTCCGGAACGAGGGAGCGAGTTCCAGAGTGCGCTCGATCTGGACCAGTGCCTCCTCCGGCTGTCCCGCCATAAGTAGAGTCCTGGCCAACTCATTGTTAATGGCGGGGCTCAGCGGATCCAGGTCCCTGGCCCCTTGCAGGGCGGCAACCGCCAAGGAGTGTCTACGGAGGACCGAGTAGTATATCCCTCGGTAGTGGTGCACGGTCGCCGAACCCGGACCCAGCGCGAGGGCTCGATCGAAATGCCGATCCGCTCGGTCCCTGTTCCACTCGTAGAAAAGCGCCGTGAGCGCGAGCGCGACCTCGGCCTCGGATGAATCCGGTTCCACGGACAGGGCGAGCGTCGCGGCGGCCTGTGCCTCTCCGTAGGCGACCTTCGCGGGGAGCCGTCCGACCGCTCCAAGGAACAGGTAGCTGGATGCGATCGCTGCCTGCGCGGGTGCCAGCGCCGGATCGATCTCGATGGCCTCGCGGTACAGCTCGATGCTGCGTATGGCTCCCTCGGGGCTCCACGTGTTCCAGTAGTGTCGGCCCTCGAGATAGCGGGTGTACGCCTCCGGGTCCGGGGTGGGCCGAGGCGTGACGGATGGCGTCGGCGCCGGCACGCCCGTCAAAGCCGTCTGCAGATGGCCCGCGATCGCCTGGGAGAGCTCTTCTTGGATGACGAATACGTCCTCCAGCTCTCGGTCCCAATTCTCCGAGAAGACGTGAAAGCCGGAGTCGGCCTCGATGAGCTGTGCGGTCACGCGTACGCGATTCCCGGATGTG
>JBDHCH010000399.1:0-4690 GCA_039592115.1 Gemmatimonadota bacterium
CGAGGACTTCCCCAGGTTCAACGAGCTGGGTGTGATCGCCGAGGTGAACCCGTATCACATCTCGGACGACATGCGCTGGATGGAGGAGCGCATCGGGTACGAGCGAAGCAGGGGTGCGTACGCCTTCGCATCCATGCTGGAAAATGGCACCATGCTCTCCTTCGGCTCGGATTGGCCCGGGACTTCAGCAGCCGAGTACCACATGCACCCCAAGTACCTGATCCATGCCGCCGTGAACCGGACCACACTGAACCACACGCCGGAGGGCGGCTGGTTCCCGGAGCAGAAGATCTCGGTCCATGAAGCCCTGAAGGCCTACACCATCAACAACGCCTTCGCCGCCTTTGAAGGCGATATCAGAGGGTCCCTGAAGGAAGGAAAACTGGCCGATATCACAGTCTGCGACTTGAACCTCCTGGAGATCGATCCTGGGGACATCCTCGACATGAACGTCGAGATGACCATCGTTGACGGGGAGATCGTCTTCCAGAGGGGGGAGTAGAGCGTAGAGCAGGTCCTCGGGCTGGGGAGGATCCCTTAAGCTGAGCCTCCTGAGGAGGCGCCGGAGGTCTCGTCGGGAGCCACCGGGCCGATGGTGAACATCCCCGTCTGCCTCCGCTCCTGGAGAATTCTCTCGACCTCCCGGTGGCCGGCCAGGAGGTTCTCCATGTCATCGGAGAGGCTCTGAGCCATCCGGAGCTCCGTGGTCATGCTCTCCACCGTGCCGCTTCCCGCATGCATGTAGAGTAGCCCCAGGCGAATCGTCTCCAGCGCCGCAACGGCCTTGCGAAGCTTTCCCCTGGCCTCCTCTCTGGTGGCCGCCACGCTCCCGCGGACTCTTGCCCGTTCCTCGGCTCCTGCCCTCGTCGGGTCGTCGTCACCGATCTCTGCGAGAACTGCGTCGAGCTCTGCGACCTGACGCCGCATGGCCTGTGCGTCATCCTCCAGGGCCTTCACGGTCTCGGGCAAGCCTCTCAGCTTTTTTTGGGCGTCCTTGGGCAGTTCCTCGAACAATCGGTCCGCAGCGAGGCCGATCGCCACCTCGGTCGGTCGGTGGATTCCGGAGACTGCGGGAGCCACTCGGGCGAGTCTGAGGGACCCGAGCTTGAAGAACCCCTTCCCCAGCTTCCCCTTCCAGAATCGGAGCCACCGTTCCCCCATCACATCCCCTCTCGCTCGGTGCCGAATCTCCTGGAAGAGGGTGGCCGAGAGGGCTGTGAGGGAAGAAGACGAGAAGACGGCAAACACGGGCCAGGCGAACGCCATCCCACCCACCAAGCTGGTGGCGGCCACTGCGAATCCGCCCCGCTTCAGCCACCTGAGGCCGCGATCCACCCAGGTCACCCTCTGCCCGACCTGGTAGCGGTATTCTTCGTTCCTGCGAACCACGTCCTGAAGGAGCGCCTCGGTCGCATCCTCCACCGTGAATCCGGACTTCAACAACCGCCTGGCCTGCAGTCCGAGTCTCACCAGGGGGATACCCGCGAGGATCGCGATCACCAGGCCAGCCTGGACGGCGCCAGCGGTCGAGCCTGCCAGGATCCCTGCCAAGAGGGGAGGACCGAAGAGAAGCAGACCCAAGCCGCACCACGCGAGGGTGCTCTCGAACTCTCGGGTTTGTTTGATGAAGACGCGAAGAGGAAGGGGTAACTCTCTCTCCAGCTGCGTGTTTGGGCTTAGAGCCTCCGCCAAAGCCTCCCCGCTGGAGAAGCGCTGATCCGGATCCTTCCGCAAGCACCGATCGATCACCGCGGCTACCGCCGGCGGAGCTTGTGGAGCGACTGATGCCAACAAAGGGGGGGGCTGGGTGAGGTGTTGGCCCAGGATGCCGGCGGGATTCGGGCCCGAGAAGGGCATCCTGCCCGAGAGAGCATAGAATCCGACACAGCCGAGACTGTAGATATCACTCCGGGCATCCACCTCGGCGCCCTTCGCCTGCTCCGGGCTCATGAACTCTGCGGTCCCCAGGATCTCCACCGGCCCCTCGTGATCCGCCTCCTCCGCAAGAACCGCGATCCCGAAATCGGTGACCATGGCCCGGCCCGATCCTTCCTCCAGGAGGATGTTCTCGGGCTTCACGTCTCTGTGGACCACCCCCTGGAGGTGGGCATACCCCAGGGCCCAGGCGACCTCCCTGAGAATCCTGACGGCCTCGGCGTTGGACGGCGGGCCTCGGTCCCTCATCCGGTCGGACAACGTCCCACCCTCGATGAAGGCCATGGCGAAGAAGACGAACCCGTCCACTTCGTCGACGGTGTGGATGGGCACGATGTTTGGATGGGAAAGGCGGGCCGACGTTCTGGCTTCACGCAGGAACCGGTCCGTCAGGCCCGGCCGAACCGCCAACTCCGGGGGGAGGAGCTTCAGGGCCACCAGCCTGTCGAGGGCCACCTCCCTGGCCAGATATACGATCCCCATCCCGCCTCTGCCCAGTTCCCGTTCGAGGGAATATCTCCCGGCCAGGGCCTTCTGAAGGGCGAGGAACTCGGGGCTGGGTGGGGCGGGAATCTTCGGCATGGCAGGTCCAGAATCGTGCGGATGGGTGGGTCACCGCAAGGATCCGGCCCCCGGGGAACGGCAGGTTCCGCCAGGAATCCCTGGAGACCGCCGAGCATTACGCACGCGAACACCCCGGTGCGCGGCCGCACCCCATTACCGGGGCAGGCTCAGGGAACGTCTCTTCTCCCTATGACGTACCAGTCCTCCTCGAAGTCCGAGTTCGTGTCGACGGTCAAGTGAACGATCCGGAGAGCCGGAAACCGATTGTTCATGTCCTCCAGGTCCACGTCCTCGAACTTGGATTTGTTGTTGTAGTATGCCTGGGAGGTCAGCGCGTTCGACTCGTAATTCTCTTTGGTCCGCTTGGAGATCTTGTTGAGGGAGTATTCCTCCGTGCAGTGCGTCTGTTGAATGATGAACGTCTTTCCGTTCTCGGCCGCCACCTGAGCGGCTCGGATCCGAAGCGCCTGGGTCACGAACGTCGCGTCCAGGATCACCCCCACTCCCGAAGACACGATCTCCCCCGCCTGCCTGAACATCTCATCATAGACGAGCTTCCGCTTGTCCATGGATGAGGCGACCTTTTCATCGAAGATATCCTCGTTCTTGAGGATCTCCTTTCGGATGAGGTCCGTCCGCAGGATCGGGTACCCCTTGATCCGGGACACCACCTCCATGGTCTCGGTCTTATTGCTGGCCGGAAGGCCACAGGCGATGAGAACCGGATCCTCCCCGAAGTGGCCCCGCACGTAGTCCGCAAGCGGCTCCTTCATGACAGCACTCTCCCGTGACCACCCGCTGTAGCATATCGGTGGGCGAGGTGAAAGTATTCTCGGGCCAGACCCAGCTGCCTCTCCTGCTCTGCCGGCGACAGCGCGGGATCCGAAGAGGTGAAACAGGCGATCTTCCCCCTCACGTAGGCCCGGTAACAGCAGTAGAAATCCACCATCTCCAAAAAGCCCTCGTCCCCGGCGCGATCCACGTAATGCTCCACGACGCGCGCGATCCACGTAATGCTCCACGACGCGTCGGGCCAGATCGGGCACTCCCTGAAAATCCAGGTCCATCACCAGGAATGCCAGGTCGACGGCCACGTCGGAACACCGGAAACGCTCGTTGAAATCGATGCAGTCGAAAATCACGGGGGGAGTTTCGAAGAAGATGTTCCCGAGGTGCAGGTCTCCATGGCACTCCCGCGTCCACCCCTCCTCGATCCGTGTCTGGAAGATGCCCCCCTTCTCCTCGTAGAACCGATCGGTGGCGGATCTGATGTCGTCGTACTCTCCCCGAGGAATCGCCGATCCCACGTACCCTTCGGTTTGCTCGAAATTCTCGTCGGTGTTGAACTTGACCACCTCCATGGCACCGAACTCATCCACACCGGGACCTGTCTTGGCTGCCCGATAAAACGGCACGAGGACATCCACCACGGACTCGATCATCTCGACAGACAACTCTCCCCGTTCCAGGACCCTCGGTCCGAGGCGGCGCTGATCCAGTTGCTGCATCACGACCACCCAGTCCACGGCAGGTCCGGGCCCGCCGAGAACCGGACGGCCATCCTCGACGGTGATGGGCTCCACCCTCAGGTAGACTGATGGCGCCAACCGCCGGTTCAACTCCAGCTCCTTTTGACAGAAGTTTTTCCTCAACTCCACGGTGGTGAAATCGAGGAATCCGAAGTCCACCGGCTTCTTCAGCTTGTAGGCGAGGGGCCCTGTGAGGAACACGGAGGAGACATGGGTTTGAAGGTACTCCACCTCCTGCACGTCGTGGGGGTAGAATGCCGGGTCCTTCATCAACTCCACCAAACCGGAGTGGTCCAAGCTGGTCATGGGTTCTCCAGGGGCGTAAAGGCGACGGACCGCGAGGGTCCGGAAAACAAGCTTGCCCATCAGTGGCGGGGGGTCAATGGCACCCCGGAACTGCCTCTCGGGGGCTACGTCCCGACCTCCTGAGAGACTATTTTCCTGGGAACGGAGGGTAGAACTCTTGCGTCGCGGGACCTTCCCTCCCCTGTATTGGTAGAGGCAGGCCGCACTGACGATGCCGGAGCAGGAGCCGCTCAGCCATCCCACCGGTGCGGATACCACCACGGCCATCTTCAACGAGGATCCAATTCCATGTCCACCCTAGCAGCAGCCCCCCCCATCACGGACCGGCCCCCTTTCCGGGTCGCGGATTTGAGCCT
>JBDHCH010000400.1:0-3492 GCA_039592115.1 Gemmatimonadota bacterium
GGTAGGGCCGTCCGACCTCAGCGGATCCGGGAGAATGTCTGGGCTGTCGTTTGTCCCACGCCTGAAGGAGCGGAAGCTCGTGCAGTGGGCTCTTGCCTATCTTGCGGGGGCGTTCGTCGTGTTCCAGGCCGTGGAGGTTTTGGCCGAGCCGCGGGGGATCTCCCCGGGCGTTCAGCGGGGAGTCCACATCATCCTCGCATTTGGCCTCCCCATCACCCTGGTCCTGGCATGGTATCACGGAGAGAGGGGTCGTCAGCGAGTCAGCGGGCCAGAACTCCTGATGCTCACGGCGATACTCGTTGTCACCGGCGTTGCCCTCTCCATGCTGGCCGGTGGAGGGGGAGACGACACCGCTGCCGTCTCTCCGGCGCATGACGGCCACCCTGCCATCGCCGTTCTCCCCTTCGAGAACCTGAGCCCCAATCCGGAGAACGCATACTTCGCCGATGGGATGCGGGAGCAGCTCGCGGCGACGCTGGCGAAGATCCGTGGCTTGAGCGTCCGGGGGCGGATGTCGGTCATGAGATACCGGGACGATCCGAGATCCCTTCCCGAGATTGCCCAGGAGCTGGGCGTGGCCTTCGTCATCGAAGGAAGTGTCCGGATTGCCGGCGGCCAGGTGAGCTTCACGGCCCAGCTCATGGACGCCGCCCGTGACGAGTCACTGTGGGCCGACGAGTTCGATCAGGAGTTCTCGGTCGATGAACTCGTGTCCGTCCACCGGGAGATCGCCGAGCAGGTGGTATCCCGTGTCAGAACCATCCTGACACCCGAAGACGAGGCTCGTATCGCATCACCACCGACGGCCAACACGGAGGCATTCCAGGAATACCTGAAGGGACGATTTCATTGGAGCACCCGGACCGCCCGGGGCCTGGAGACGGCCAGAGGACATTTCCAGCGTGCCCTGGAACTGGACTCCACCTTCGCCCTGGCCTGGGCCGGATTGGCCGACTGCTTCACCGTGACCACCTACTACTCCGGGGAGGTGGATCCTGGAGAGATGTACCGCCTGGGGGAGAGCGCGGCGGAGGAGGCGCTCCGCCTGGATCCAGACCTGGCTGCGGCCCACGCCTCCCTGGGGTTCCTCAAGATGATCAGCCGGCGCGATTGGGTGGGGGCCGAGGCCTCGCTCCGGCGGGCCATCGCCCTCGACTCGGACTATTCCTATGCCCATCATTGGCTGGCGGATCTCCTCTCCTACTCCCAGCGGTTCGAGGAAGCGCTGGAGGAGGGCCGGAGAGCCATCGAACTTGACCCCCTCGCTTTTCCCACGAACTACGCCCAGGCCGCCCGGCTATCGGGGAGTCGACGCTTCGAAGCTGCTGCTGCTCAGTATGAGCGGACCATCGACCTCTATCCGCATATATTCCTTGGATGGGCCGGGATGGCCGAAACCCTCCTGGCAATGGGGGACGTCGAAGGGGCGATCCGGAACCGGTCCAGGTCGGACGAGCTCTTCGGGATCGATCCGGTCCTCTCCGAGACGCATCTCGACATGATGTCTGACTTCCACCGGACCGGAATCCCGGGTAGCCTCCCCCCAGCCCTCGACACGCTGAGCAGTTTTCCGCCAGGCTGGCGCGCCACCGCAGCCATGTATGTGGGAGACACCGCCAAGGCTCTTGCCTGGCTCGAGGAAGCCGCGGCCGGCAACTGGCCTGACGTATTGTCTTTGCGAAATTCGCCCCTTTTCGACCCCCTCCGAGACCATCCCCGTTTCCAGGCGTTGATCGAGGAATACTTCGGGGATGCGGAAACCTCCGGGTCCCGGGAGCCATGAAGATGGCGTCCAGGTTGTCGACGATCCTGGCTGAACTCAAACGACGGAAGGTCTACCACGTCGCGGTGGTCTACGTGCTCGTGGGGCTGGGGGTCGCTCAGGGTGCTGACTGGGCCTTCGACCTCATGGAGCTTCCCAACGTCGCCTCACAGCTCGTGGCGGTACTGCTGGTCCTTGGGTTGCCCGTCGCCCTGGTTCTGGCCTGGGCCTACGAGATCAGACCGGAAAACCCTGCAGAGCTCGGAGAAGCAAGAGATTACCCGGGGGCTCCCCCGACATCTCCCGGGAGAGTTGGGAGTCCCGGCTCAGACTCCCACGGATCTATCGCCGTCCTCCCCTTTGCCAACACCAGCGACGATCCCGAGGCGGAGTACTTCAGTGACGGGATGACGGAAGAGATCATCAACGCTCTGGCTCAGGTGGAAGGCCTCCAGGTCGCCGCCCGTACGTCCTCCTTCTCGTTCAAGGGAACGACACCTGAGATCGCCGAGGTCGGGGCCAGGCTCGGCGTAGCCACGGTGCTGGAAGGGAGTGTCAGGAAGGCCGGCGGCCGCCTGCGGATCACCGCGCAGCTCGTGAACGTCTCCGACGGGTTCCATCTCTGGTCGGAGCGTTATGATCGGCAGATGGAGGACGTCTTCGCCATCCAGGACGAGATTGCACGGGCGATTGCTGGCCGTCTGCAGGTCACCCTCGCCGGCCGGCCCGGCGATAGGCTGGTCGAGCCGGCGACGGACAACCTGGAAGCCTACGACCTGTACCTCAAAGGACGGTTTTTCGTGACCCAGGGGGGAGAGGGCACACGAAAAGCCCTCGACTTCTTCGAACAAGCACTGGTTCTTGATCCCCGGTACGCCCTGGCCCATGCAGGCGTCTCCGGAGCGTATGTGTGGCTCGGCGGAACCGGTATCATGCGCCCCAAAGAGGCTCTTCCGAAGGCCAGGGAGGCGGCCGTGCGGGCGCTGGAGCTGGGTGAGGACCTGGCGGAAACCCACTTCCAGATGGGTCAGCTGGCGTGGTCCCTGGACCTCGATTGGTCCGAAGCCGAAGGACACTTCCTCAGGGCCCTGGAGTTGAATCCGGGCCTTCCGGAGGTGCATTCACTGCACGGATTCTTCCTCGCCTCCCTGGGAAGGTTCGAAGCGTCTCTCGCCGAGCTCCGACGCGGGATCGAGTTGGACCCTCTCTCCCAGGTCGCCCACATCTGGCTGGGGCAGGTTCAGGCCTGGCTGGGACAACTCCCCGACTCCATCGACCGCCTCCGCACCGCTCTGGAGCTCGATCCCACGTCCTGGAACGCGAACCACATTCTGGGCATGGCCCTCCGACTGAATTCGGCATACGGCGAAGCCATCGAAACGCTGAGGAAGGCCATGGCGCTGGCCGGGCGGCATCCATGGTCCCTCATGGAGCTCGCATTGGCCTCAGTGGCTGTTGGAGACCGGAGCCAGGCGGAAGCCATCTACGACGAGCTTCTTGCCCGGTGGCGGAGCGAATATGTACCGCCCACCAACATCGCGTTCCTGTGCGCGGCTCTCGGACGCGTGGACGAGGCGTTCGATTGGCTCGAACGAGGCTTCGAGGAGCAGGACACTCTGATGACCTGGATCGCGATCCTGCCGCACTACGATGCGCTCCGTGGCGATCCACGCTTTCCCGGGCTTGTGGAGAGGATGGGGTTGGAGGGCGTGGATGGCCGGAGGATGACT
>JBDHCH010000401.1:0-3476 GCA_039592115.1 Gemmatimonadota bacterium
ACGGCCAGCCCCGCCGCCAACCCCATGAGGGCCAGGCGGTAGGCGTGGGGGGAGGAAGGCGCGGCGAACAGGGCCAACACCCCCGCCCAGGTGAACGCCAGGAAAACCAGGAGCCCCCCGGCCTGCATGCTCCGGGAGCTGGCGGGGGGTTGGCGATACACGATCTCCCCCGTCACCTGCTCCCCCTCCCGGTCCACCACCATGATGACGGATTCCCCGGGGCGGCGGGATAGCTCCCTGGGCCAGCGGGAGTACATCCCCAGCTCCGTGACGGGGATGCCTTCCACCGTGAGGACCGAGTCCCCGGCCTGGAACCCGGCCTCGGCCAGGACCCCGTCCGGGGGTGCGTAGACGATGGTGTAGTCGGGCTGGTAGAGGGCGTCGGTGTAGCCCAGGTCGTTTCCGAACACCCCCGCCCCACCCAACACCGTCAGGATCAGGGCGGCCACCAGAAAGAACACCTTCCTGTCGCTGCCGGAGGCACTGTTCATCGTGTCTCTCCTATTCCGTCTTCAGGCACTCTACCGGACTCACTCGGCTGGCCCGGCGGGCCGGAACAAGGGCTGCAAGGGCCGCCACACCGAAGAGGAGGAGCGGCACCGTCGAGAGGGTCACCAGATCGTGGGGGCCGATGCCGACCAGGAAGCTCGCCAGGAAGCGGGAGGCCAGGGCGGCCAGCCCCCACCCCAGGATGCCCCCGGCTACCACCACCCCCATCCCGTCCCGGACCACCATGCGGATCACCGAGCCCCGGTCGGCGCCCAGGGACATGCGGATGCCCACTTCCCGCGTGCGCCGGGAGGCGGCGAAGCTCACCATGCCGTAGAGACCCAGGGAGGCCAGGGCCAGGGCCATGAGGCCGAAGAACCCCATGAGGAGGGCCCCCAGGCGGGGGAGGAAGAGGGCCGTGGACAGGTGCTCCTCCATGGTCTTCGCTTCCACGACGACCATCTCGGGATCCACCTCGCGGACCATGCGCCGGAGAGCGCCGGTGATCTCCGACGGGGCCCCGGTCCCGGTGGCCACCAACCAGAGATTCTCGGTGCGGCCCCGGTACTGCTCCCGGGGAAAGTAGAAGAGAGGGGTGGGCCCTTCCCGGAGGTTTGCCACCTTGGTGTCCTTCACCACGCCCACTACCCGGTAGCTCCGTTCCCCTGCCTCCGGCAGGATCTCCCGGCCCAGGGGCTCGGCGTCGGGCCAGAAGCGGCGGGCGGCGGCCTCGCTCACCAGGGCCACGGGCTCCGTGCCCTCCCGATCCTGGGGGCTGATGCCTCGTCCCCGAACCACCGGCAGCCCCATGGCGTCCAGGAAGAAGGGATCCACCGCCAGGTAGTGGGCCCAGTGGTAGTCTTCGTTGGGCGGAAGCTCCACGCCGGGGAGGGTGTACCGCCCCTGCCAGAGCCCCTCGGAGAGGGGGAGCCCGTTGGAGGCTCCCACCACCTCGACCCCGGGAAGGCCCCGGGCCCCCTCGGTGAGGAGGGCAGCGGTGGTCTCCCATTCCTCCCGGGGCACCCCCCCCACGTGCATGTCCACCCAGATCAAACCCGCCTCTCGGGTGCGGAAGCCCGGGTCCGTCTCCTGGGCCTCCTGGAGGCTCCGGACGAAGAGGCCGCCGCACATGAGGAGGATCATGGAGATGGCCACCTGGAAGGCCACCATCCCATTGCGGAGGGTGAGCTTCCCCGGCGACCCGTTCCGTCCCCCGTCCTTGAGAGCGGGGGTGACGTCGGCCTTGGTGCTCTGGAGGGCCGGCGCCATGCCTGCCACCAGGGCGGCCCCCACGGCCGCAGCAGCGGTGAAGAGGAGCACTGTCCCGTCCATGCGGGTGTTGATCTCCAGGGGCAGGCTGGTTGGTGGGCCGATGGCCACCAGCAGGTCCAGGCACCAGCGTCCCGTGAGGACTCCGGCCAGGGCCCCCAGCGCCGCGACGATGGCCGTCTCGGTGAGGAGCTGCCGCACCAGGCGGCCCCGCCGGGCGCCCAGGGCCAGACGCACGGCGATCTCCCGGCGCCTGTCCATGCCCCGGGCCAGGAGGGCGCTGGCCAGGTTGGTGGCGGCAAGCAGGAGCACCAGCCCAACGATGGCCATGAGAAGGAGGCCGATGCGCATGAAGAAAGCGTCCACGTCGGGCTGGAGGGCCACCCCCCGGCTGGGGTGCAGGTTGAAGGACCGGTCTTCGTAGGCCTCGGGGTGGGTCCCCTTCAGGCCCTGCATGAGGCCGTCGGCCCGAGCCTGGGCCTGCTCCATGCTGACGCCGGAACGGAGGCGGGCCACGATCTTGGTGCCCTCCCAACCCCTGCCTTCTGCCGGCTCGCGTTGCCAGTCGCCCTGGATGGTCCGGGCCAGGGACCAGGGCACGAAGAGATCCGTGGTGAAGCTCTGGGCCGTAAAGCTGTCGAAGTTCTCCGGCGACACGCCCACGATGGTGAAGGGGATGCCGGAAAGTCGGACCTCCTGGCCCAGCACCTCCGGGTCCCCACCGAACCGTCTTCGCCACAGGGTGTGGCCGAGGATAGCCACCGGGTTGGCCGCAGCCTCCAGCTCCTCTTCCGGCGTGAAGCCCCGACCCAGGGCCATCTCCACTCCCACCAGGGGGAAGAGGTCCGAGGTGACGGCCTCGGCCAGGACCATGCGGGTGCCGTCGTCCTCCTGGAGGCGGGCTGCCACCCCCCGAAATCCCCCCACGCGAAGGAAGACGTCGTCCAGGGTCCGGAGGTCCTCCAGGTCCTCCTCGTAGGAGGTGGCGTAGGGGGACTGGCCTTCCACCCGGGTGTAGATGTTCACCAGGGATTCTGGATTCCTGTAGGGCCGGTCCCTGAGGAGGCCTCCGTTCACCACGCTGAAGACGGCGGTGTTGGCGCCGATGCCGATGGCCAGGGTCACCACGGCCACGGTGGCGAAGAGGGGCGCCCGCCTGAGCTGCCGGAGTCCGTAGCGAAGGTCGTGGCCCAGCTCCTCGAAGGGGCGAACGCCCCGGGAGTCCCGGACCTGTTCCTTGAAGCGCTCCACGCCCCCGAAGGCCACATGCGCCTGGCGCCGGGCCTCGGCCTGGGTCATGCCGCTCCGGAGGTTCTGCCTGAACTCCTGCTCCAGGTGGAACCGAAGCTCCTCGTCCATCTCCCGCTCCGCTGCGTCCTTCCGGAAGAGGAAGCGGACGCGGAGGCGGATGCCCCGGAGGGCGTAGCGGATGCGCTGCAGGACCATCATCTCCTCATCTCGATTGGAGGATGAGCTCCACGGCCACTGCGAAGCGTCGCCACTGCTTCGACTCCTCCTCCACCCGGGCCTCCCCCAGGGGCGTCAGCCTGTAGTACTTCGCTCGCCGGTTGGCCTCCGTCCGGCTCCACTCGGATTCGATGAGCCCTTTCAGCTCCAGGCGCTGGAGGGCCGGATACAGCGATCCCTGGTTGAGCTGGAGCACGTCGTTGGAGATCTCCTGGATGCGCTGGGCCACGGCCCAACCATGGTTGGGTCCC
>JBDHCH010000402.1:0-3460 GCA_039592115.1 Gemmatimonadota bacterium
CAGCTCTGCGGGCGCGAAAAGGTCCACTCCGCTGAGTCCCGGCGGGAACTGGAACCCCGAAGGAAGGACACCAACGACCTCGAAGGGATACCCGTCCAGGGTGAGGATTCGTCCCACCACCTCCGGGTCCCCACCGAAACGCTCTTGCCAGAAAGTGTGGCTGAGAATCGCCGCCGGAGAGGCACCCAGCTGGTCCTCTTCGGGGAGGAAGTTCCGGCCCAGGATGGGGCTTACGCGGAGGATTGAGAGGACCGAGGCCGAAACCCGGGCCACCAGGACCTCTACCGGATCTCCGGAGCCGGTCAGGCTCAGACGCGTCTCATTCCAGACGCCTACATCTTCGAACACCCGATTCCGCTCTCGCCAATCCAGAAAGTTCGGATAGGCGACGGAGGCGTTCTCGAAGGAGGCCATCTTCTCCCACAACTGCACCAGCCTACCCGATTCGGGATAGGGCAGGGGACGGACCAGGACCTGGTCGTACAGGGTGAAGATGGTCGCCACCCCGCCGATCCCCAGTGCCAAGGTCAGTAGAGCAACCGACGTGAAGCCTGGGCTCGATCGGAGACTCCGGAGGGAATAGCGAAGGTCCTGCAGGAAATCGGCGACAAGGGTCCAACGGCCTCCTCTCTCACGGAGGTGCTCACCGGAACTCTCCGCCCAGGCGTCGCCCCGGGCTCTTCTTCGAGAGCGTTCGGCCCGCATCAGCTCTGCGGCGAATTCCTCCCAATCGGGAACGTGGGCCCGAGCCAGGGACACCGCTTCCTCTTCCGAGTACCCTCTGCCCAAAGCCTCCAGGTAGACGTCCTCCAGCTGGGAAGCCACTTCGGCGATCTTGTCCCGCTCCCGTGTACCTTCCAGGCCAGGGAGGGAGAGTCTTTCCCTGACATATCCCCGCCAATCCTGTATCTCCGACATCCTTCCAACCCTCCGTTTCGCCGGGGGGGCCCGGAAGCCGGGTCGGAAGCCAAGGCTACCCGGCTCCCCCTCTACCCGGGTCCGTCCGGACTCCGAGCGTCAGCCAGAGGTCAACCCCAGCACCTGATTCACCGACTCAGCGAACTGAAGCCAGGTGGCTTGTTTCGCCGAAAGGGTGGACCGTCCCTGTTTGGTGAGCTTGTAGTACTTCCGGCGGCGTTGCCCTTCCTTCTCCACCCACCGGCCCTTGATCCAACCCCGATCCTCCATCCGGCAAAGGACCGGGTAGAGGGAAGAGATCTGGAACACCAGGCGGCCGTCCGACCGAGCCTCGATGAGCTTCCCCAGCTCGTATCCGTGCCTCGACTCGACCTCCAACAACGAGAGGATGAGGAGCTCCACGCTCCCTTTCTTCAACTCGGGACTGAACACGGCGGACTCTCTTTCGGACAAGTCAAGAACCGGGAATCCCGGGAGGCAACGGTGCCCAACCCGGCCCTCACGGTGCCCAGAGGGTCGTCCAATTCAGGACATCGGACGACGCAATGTATGGTCACGCTATATATAGGACGAGATGGGATGATCGAAGGTTGCACGAAGGTGGGTCGCTCGTGCGGACCTTCCTATTCTTCCGGCCCGTCCATCGGAGTGGCTTGAGAAAGGAGGATCTGCCAGGAGCCCTCGCGGAGCACCCAGACATCGCAGAAGCGGAGCTCGTGACTCCAGGGGTGTCCCTGCGAGCTTCCTGCGATACGGCCCTGGCCCGTCAGGATTCCCACTTCGGGGAAAGCTTCCAGCTGGAGGTCCGTGAGGTCCCATTCCTCCAGGGAAACACCGCCCGGTCGGTAGGCATCCAGGACAAGGTCCCTTTCCTCCAGGTGGCCACGAAGGTTGTAGCTCCGGTAGTCGACCGCCAGCAACTCGTCCAGGGTCCGTGTGTCTTGAGCCATGAGCGCGTCCCGAAAGCGGTTGAAGGCAGCCATGATGTCGGCTTCGTGTGACATTTGGAGTTTCCTCTTCCGGCGAGATCTGGTCCAATCCGGGCCCGGGGGCGGTACGCCTCCCCGGGCCCGTCCCTGTGCCGAGTGCTGTCAGACCGGTCGGGCAACGAGACTCTACGGCCCGGGTCCCGAACCTCAGCCCCCTCCCTCGGGCCGCTTGATCTCGTATCCGGCGGGCGGCTCCGCGCCCAGGAGGTGCCGGACGAAGAAATCCCAGCGACGGCGCACGAAATACGGCTCGTTCAGACCGTGAGCCCGGTTGGGGGCGATGATGAGATCGAAGTCCTTATTCGCCTTGATGAGCTCGTCCACCACCTGGATGGTCATGGCAGGGTGGACGTTGTCATCCATGTCGCCGTGCATCAGGAGGAGCTTCCCTTTCAGGTTGGCGGCGTGGGTCTTGTTCGCCTCGTCGGCGAAGTTGTCCGTCCCCTTCAGGGTGTCCTTCGCCATCTCGCCCTGATATTTCTCCGCCCAATAAATGTTGTAGCTCCGGTTGTCGTGGTTCCCGGCGCCGGACACACCCACGTGGAAGAAATCGGGGAACCGGAACATCGCGTCGGCGGTGGCGAACCCGCCTCCTGAGTGGCCGTAGATCCCCACTCGGTCCAGGTCGATGAATGGGTACCGGGCCGCGAGTTGGCGGATGGCCGCTACGTGGTCGGGCAGGCCGTTGTCGTTGAAGTCGCCGTAGTAGTTGTCGTGGAAGGCTTTCGACCGCCACGGCGTCCCCATGTGATCCAGCTGGATGACGACGAAGCCCAATTGGGCCAGGGCGAAATCGTCCCCGCCGCCCCGAAAGCCCCACGAACGCCCCACGGACCCCACCTGAGGACCAGGATAGATGTGGGTGATGATAGGATAGCTCCCCTCGGGGTCCAGGTCGGGTGGGAAGTAGATGAGGCCGAACAGGTCGGTGATCCCGTCCCGCGCTTTCACCGTGAATACCTCTGCCGGTTGGAAGCCCAGCTCCTCGACCAGACGGTGGATGTCGGCTTCTTCCAATCCCATGAGCACCCGGCCGTCTCGCCCGGACCGGAGCACCGTCACCGGCACCTCGTCGACCCTGGAGTACTGGTCGACGAAGACCGAGCCGTCGGGGGACCAGGTAATGGCGTGGTGTCCATCCTCCGGCGTGACCAGGGTCATCCCGGATCCGTCCACGTTCACCCGGTACAGGTAGGCTTCGTACACGAAACGATCCGGATCCTGGCCCCGGGCGATGAAGAAGATCTGCCCCCGGGCCTCGTCCACGTGCAGAACGCGCTCCACCATCCAGGGTCCGGAGGTCAACTGGCGCTTCATTTCTCCGTCGGGCCCCAGCAGGTAGAGATGCGCCCACCCGTCCCGCTGCGACCACCAGAGCACGTCTCCGTTCCCGAATACGTACCAGGAAGCAGGGTCCAGTCGACTCCCGTGGGCCATCTCCACGTAGGTCTTCTGGGAGTTCTGGGCCAGGAGGGTGTGCTCGCCGGTGCCGGCGTCCACCTCGGTGAGGTACATGTCCTTGTATCCCCGATCGGTGGAGCTGACGTACAGCT
>JBDHCH010000403.1:0-3454 GCA_039592115.1 Gemmatimonadota bacterium
TCCTGAGATACGTCCGCGAGACCGCCGACCGAAGCGGAGGCGAAACCCGAAGGGCACAGGGGGGTTGCGGCGCCATACGGCGTCAGAACTCCTCTCCGATGCTTTGGCATCGCTCTCGTCGTCCTTCCTTGTCTGGCACTCGCAAGACCCCTGTGCGCGACCGCACCCCACTTCCTCAACACCCTTCCAGCCACTCTGGAGTCAGAGGCACGGATCCCCGAGGGGTGAAGGGCCCTTCGGGGTTGAACCGGAACCTTGAGAGGCCCCGATCAGAATCGGGCCAGCTCGAGGATCTCCGCCAGCACGCCGTGGGTCTGGGGAAGGATCACCTCCTCCAGCCTCGGGGCATAGGCCACCCATGTGTCCAGGGACCCTACCCGCTTCACCGGCCCATCCAACCAGGGGAACAGCTCGTCCGCCACCCTGGCGGCGATCTCCGATCCCAACCCCCAGGAGAGGGAATCTTCGTGGGCGATGAGGATTCGGTTGGTCTTCTTCACCGAGGTGGAGATGGTGCCCATGTCCAGCGGGTTCAGGCTCCGAAGATCGATGACTTCCGCCTCCACCCCATGTTCCTCCGAGGCGAGCTTCGCCGCATCCAGGGAGCGTTTTACCAGGGCCCCAGCCGCGACCACAGTGAGGTCCTGCCCTTCCCGGACCACCTTCGCTTTCCCAAAGGGAATCATGAAGTCCGGGCCGGGATTCCGACCTTTGTTGTAGACCTGGCGATACAGGTGCTTGTGCTCCAGGAAGATGACCGGATCTTCCGAGCGAATGGCGGTTCGGAGGAGCCCGTTCGCATCCTCGGCCGTTGAGGGCAAGACCACCCTGAGGCCGGGGGTGTGAAGGAAGAGAGTTTCACCAGTCTGAGAGTGATACGGTCCGCCGCCCTTCAAGTAGCCTCCGTAGGTCACCCTGATCACGACGGGTGCGGAGAAGTTGTTGTTCGACCGGTACCGCATCATGGCCAGCTCATCCCGGATCTGCATGAAGGCCGGCCAGATGTAGTCGAAGAACTGGATCTCCACCACAGGCTTGAGACCTCGTACCGCCATCCCGATGGCCCGACCGATGATGTTGGCTTCGGCAAGGGGGGAGTTGAAAACCCGGACGCCTCCGAACTCCCGTTGAAGACCGTGGGTCACCTTGAACACCCCTCCCTTGCCCTTCACTTCCTCCAGCGCCTCCTCCCGGGAAGCGTCAGCCACGTCCTCCCCGAAGACTACGATGCGGGGATCCCGAGCCATTTCGTCCCGCATGCAGGCGTTCAGGAGGTCTACCATAGTCAGAAGGCGACCACCTTCGGAGTAGACGGGAGTGTCTTCGGTGTCGAAGGTGCTGCCGGTGGGATCCACCTCCTCGGAGTAGAGGTGGTCCATCACCGAGTTCGGGTCCGGCTGCGGGTGGGTGACGGCCTCTTCCGCGGCGGCGGCTACCTCAGCTTCGGCCTCAGCCTCCAGCCGATCCAGCGCGTCCTCGGACCCGAACCCTCCTCGGAGTATCAGGGCTCGGGTCCGGGTAATGGGATCCCGTGCAGCTTGGGCCTCCCGCTCTTCCTCTGTACGATACATCCGCTCATCGTCGGACATGGAATGAGAGTAGGGGCGGGTTACGTGAGCGTGTAGGAGGGCCGGCCCCTTCCGCTTCCGGATGTACTCTACCGTCTCTCTTCCAGCTTCGAAGGCCTCCAGCACATCGGTGCCGTCGCACTCCCGAACCAGGAGGTCCGGGAACCCCGAAACGAGAGTGGAAATACTCCCTCCAGCCGTTTGCACTTCGACGGGAACCGAGATGGCGTAGCCGTTGTCTTCGATGAGGAAGAGTACAGGGAGCTTCAGGTTGCAGGCGGTATTCAGGGCCTCCCAGAACTCCCCCTCCGACGTGGTTCCTTCGCCGGATGAGGCAACTACGACCTCGTCTTCCTGGAAGTTGGTCAGGAAGTCCTTGAGCGCGTCCTGGAGGGAAGCCCTGTGTCCGGCCTCAGCCGTGCCGACTGCCTGGAGGAACTGCGTCCCCGTCGGGGAGGATGAGCTGGTGATCTGGAGCTTTGGGCTCGTGGGGTGCCCGGGCATCTGGCGCCCACCCGTCTGGGGACAGTCCGCTGCCCCTACGGCCTGGAGGAGTTGGTCCAGCGGCGTCACTCCCAACGCCAACGCGAGCGCCCGGTCCCGATAGTAGGGATAAAACCAGTCATGCCCGGGCCGAAGGTGAGCGGCCAGGGCCACCTGGATTCCCTCGTGGCCAGCACCCGAGATCTGGAAAAAGATCTTGTTCTGTCGCTTGAGACTGATCTCCCGGTCGTCCAGAGCCCGGGAGGTCACCATGGTTTTGTAGAAGCGAAGGAGATCTTCGGGCGCCAAGCCCTCGGGAAGGTTTTCTGACCCCAATGTCCTCTCCTGGCCACTTCAGGGCCTGTAGGATGCTTCCGGGAGGTGTGCTGGATCAACAAGAAAAATACTTGGGGGAGGTCTGCACAAGTATGGCGAGCCGCACATCCTGCGCAACGGGGCCAGATGGAGGGCGGAGCTCCGAGCCGAGCGGCCACGGAGGGGGTCCGGCCCTCTCATTCCCCTCGAACCTCTCGACCCAGCTCCTCCGGATCGGTGATAGGTGGGGTGCAGGTGAAGTTGCGGCAGACGAACGCGGTGGGCTTCCCCTCCGCCATCCCCCGACCCTGGAAGAGGGGGAGGGGAGGAAGGGCCGAAGGCTCTCCGCCCAGAATCACACGGTTGGGGGAGTATGCTTCGTGGACCCGAGCCAGGAGCTCGGTGGTTTCAGGGCTGCCAGCTGGACCGATCAGAGCGACCTCGACCGGAGGCTCCAGGTACGAATCGAGGGCCGAAAGGAGGCGGCCGAAAGCGGAGGGGAAGCGGTTCATCGTTTCCCTCTCCGCGGCCAGGATCCGCTCGGCAGTGTCCCGGAACCCGTCCTCTCCGAAGGCATGACCCGCCCTCAGCAAGAGCTCCACGGCCAGGGAGTTTCCCGCCGGCGTGGCATTGTCCATGACGTCTCTGGGCCGGACAACCAGCTTCTCCCCGTCTCTCGGGGTGTCGTAGACCAGGCCAACGCCCTCGTCCCAGAAGAGGTCCATCATCAGGTCGGTCAGTGAACGGGCTTCGTCGAGCCACCGGCTGTCGAGGGTCGTTTCGTGGAGCGTCAGGAGGGCATTCCCAAACCCGGCGTAATCCTCCAGAAAGCCCGGGATCTTTCCCGGCCCGTCCTTCCAGACTCTCAGGAGTCGGCCTTCTCGCTTGAGGGAAGCGAGGATGAACTCGGCATTCCTCGCTGCCGCCATCAGGTAGTCCTTTCGACCCAGGACCGCCCCGGCCTCAGCCAACGCCCGGAGAACGAAGCTGTTCCATCCCACGAGCACTTTCTCATCCCTGAAGGGCGATTCTCGCTGGCTACGCACCTCTTTCAAGGAGGCGCGGGCGGAGCGCAGGAATCCCTCCAG
>JBDHCH010000404.1:0-3444 GCA_039592115.1 Gemmatimonadota bacterium
CGCCCGACCACCCGGGTTCCCGAAGATCAGGCGGTTCCACCCACCATAGGGCTCCATGTCTCCCGGATCTTGTGTGGGAATTCCCAGGTTCAGATCCATGAGCGCAACCTGATTCCGAGACCAGTTCAGGAGCCCTCCCACTGACGCGCTGAGATCGTCACCCAGCTCCCGGTCCACTCCCAGGGAGATCCGGAACACCTGGGGGTATTTGAAGTCCTCGTCGAATAGGGTTACGGCCCTGACCTCCTGGAAGTCGCCCAGAAGACACGCCGTGGGCGGAGTATCTGGGTCGAACGGCGGGACCGTGTTCCCCTCAGGGGGGCTTACGTACCAACGTCCGTAACAGGTCCGGGTCACCGACCGGAGCCCGTTGTTGTGGAAGGCGTTGCTCAGCCAGACGAAGGGAAGCTGCCCGGCAAACATCCCGATCCCGCCCCTGATCTGGGTCCTCCGGTCTCCCTGGGTCTGGTAGTTGAACCCCCAGCGCGGGGAGAAGAGGATGCCACCGGAAGGTACGCCGGAGGTGCTTCGCTGGAATTCCCCGAGGACGTCGGGATTCTCCCGGGGTTCGTCCAGAACGTGGGGCGCATCCAAGCGAATCCCGAAGCGCATCACCAGGCCATCGGCGAGGTCCATCTCCCGCTGGGCAAAGACTCCCCACTCCATGACGTTGAATGCGACAGCCGGGCCCTCGCCTTCGGCGAGCACAGTCCTTTGGTACCGGAGAGGCGCGTTGAGCTCGAAGTCGTACATATCGCCGAAGAACCAATCCCCATTCGCACCGGGGAGGAATCGGTGCCGGATGTCGTAGTACGCTCCGGTGAGGCCGTAGGTGTACGTGCTGTTCCCCCGAACCAGGGAAAGGCTGTTGGTGAGTCGAAGGGAGGTCTGCGTCAGATCGTTGTCCTGGGCGTAGAACTGGGATCCCACCCGGGCCTCCCGTTGGAACCCGCTCCCCTCCACTGAGCTGATGAGGTCGACCCCCACCTGGGGCCACGAGGAAGCCGGGGCTGTTTCGTCGGTAGTCCGCTGAAGCTCCAGGGTGAACTCGTTGGCCCCACCCCCTGGAAGCTCCGAAAACACCTGGAGGGAAGCCGTGTTGTTCACCGACGTCCTGAAGACGGCGTTGGAGGACAACTCATAGGGTTGGAAGACCGATCGGTTCGGCGGTTCGTCGTTCACTGCACGGGCAAAGACATTCCGGAAGGTGATTCGGTGGCCGTTGTTGAAGTCCCAATCCACTCGCCCGAAGACGTTGGCCAGATCCTGACCCAGGGGATAGGGGCCGGCCTTTCCTGTATCCAGCCCGTACCGGGATTCGAAGAGGTCCTGGAACTCCTGGATAGCATCAGGGGAGATCCGGACCAGGGCCGGGTCGTCCCTGAGGAGGTTGAACCCTGAAGGGGGCTGGTGCCGCTCTTCGAACTCCCCGGATACGAAGAAGTGACCCCGATCCCGAACGATGGGGCCGCCCACCGAGAGCCCGAAAAGGGTCCGGTCCACCCCCGAGGCGTCCACGGAGCCTGTGGGGAGGGTGAGGTCTCCCATCAGGGCCTCGGCACGGTGGACGGCGAACCCACGAACCCGCCACTCGTTGGTCCCGGTCCGAGTCACGGCGTTCATCACCCCGCCGGTGAACCCCGAGAGCCTGACGTCGAAAGGAGAGACCAGGATCTCGTACTGGGCCACCGCGTCCATAGGGATGATCTTGGCCCCAGCTTGTCCCCCCGGGGCGCTTCCAGCCGTGAGGCCGAACACGTCCTTGTTCCCCACCCCGTCTACGAGAATCGCGTTGTATCGGGCGTTCTGCCCTGCCACCGTGAAGCCGCCGTCGTCGGTCTTCTTCACCAGCGGCGAGAGAACCGCCAGGTCCATGAGGTCCCGGGATAGGATGGGCACCGCTTCCACCACGACCTCGTTCAGTTTGGTGGATGGCCCTACCTGGGTGGGATCGAAGACTTCGGTCCGCTCCACCTCTACGTCGATGCCCTCCAGCTCCACGGCCTCTTCAACCAGGGAGAAATCCAGCGTGAGGGTTTCCCCAACTTGGAGCCGGATCCCTTCTCGGGTAGCAGTGGCGTATCCGATGAGAGAGACGGTGAGGGTATAGGGCCCACCCGGGGGGAGGATGGGCATGAGAAAGCGCCCCTCCTGGTTGGTGGCGACGCTTCGCCGGGCACCGGTCTCCTGATGAAGGATGGTGACGCCGGCGTCGGGGAGGGGGGTGCCATCGGCTTGGACCACCGTACCCCGGACGGCTGAGGTCGTGCGGGACTGGCTGTATACTGTCGACGGGATTAACGCGAACAGGAACCAAAGGAGGAGGAACTGACCCAACCGCGTCAGGCTCCGGATTCTCATTGACGTCCCTCCCAATCACGGGTGAGTCTCAACCAACACTCGGCGTCTACGAATTAGCCCCCTCCCACAACTCCAAGATACCTGTCCAGCCAGTTCAGGGTCTCTCTGATGTACTCGTCCCGGGGTACGTGGTGGGAGGCCGCCGCAACACGGTGCTCCTTGTCCCCTGGAGCAGTCCCCAACAACTCATACATGGGAGTTGTTTTGGAGGATCACCTGAGAGAATGCCCATGGAAAATGGTCCGGGCAATACCGAAGGCGGTGGGGGTTGGGAGGAGGACGGGGCCGGCGGAGCCCTCAGTCGTCCTTCAAGATCCTCTCCGGCGGATCGTCGAGGTCTTCGAACTGACCCCGCTTCACCGCCACCACGAAGAGGATGGCGAAAAGAGCGCCCAGGGCCACGGCGATGGGAAGGAGGAAGAAGATGGCGTCCATCAGGGCTCTCCCGCTACGGAACGCTCCACCCGGGATGCGCCCCAGATGACCATCCCGCTGGAGAGGGGCATGAGGATGGCGGCGACCAGAGGGTTCACCAACCCTGCTGCCGCCACCGCCACCGCTCCGATGTTGTACACGATCGATCGGAGCTGGTTCTGGCGGATGGACCGTTTGGCAGCCGCAGCCGCTCGGAACCCTGCCAGCAGCGGCCTGAGGGATGGAACCGAGATCACCCCGTCGGCCACGAGGATGCTGCTCGCGGCCCCGGTTCCCATGGCTACGCCAACGTTCGCCTGGGCCAGCCCGGGGCCGTCGTTCAGGCCGTCGCCCGCAAAGAGGATCGTACGGCCCTCGTCCCTCTTGGCCCGAGTCCAATCAGCCTTGTCCGCCGGAGTCAGGCTCGCCAACCAGGCTTCGATCCCCGCCTCCCTCGCCATCCTCCCGGCCGACTCCTCCACATCGCCGGTGACCAGGACGACTTCCCGGCCGGAAGCCTGGATCTCCTCCACCGCCGAGCCGGAGTCGCCCCTGACCCGATCGCCCAGGGTGATGGTCCATCCATCATCGTTCTCACCGCGGATCAGGACCCTCCCGGGACCGCCGCTCCGGATCTCCCATTCCCGGCCGTCCACCTTCCCCCGGATC
>JBDHCH010000405.1:0-3442 GCA_039592115.1 Gemmatimonadota bacterium
AAGAGGAATGAGCGCGACGGACACGCCGGAGGAAGTCGCATGCCAAAGCCGAGTCTAACGTTTCCCACGGGGTTGGTGCTCTTCGCAATCTCCAACGGAATTCAATACGGCTTCGATATCATTGATGCTACGGGCCTCCCCAGCGGTACCGTCTATCCGGCCCTTCGACGCCTGGAGGGGGCCGGATGTCTGACTTCCGACTGGGAGGGTGGCGAGGAAGCTGATGCCGAGGGGCGCCCTCAGCGCTGCTACTACGGGATCACCCCTGAAGGAGAGGCCCTCCTCGCCCAGGCCCTGGACAGGTTTCCTGCTATTCGGTGGACGGTGGAGGGCGAACCTTCCCCCGAGCCCGGGTTGGCGTAAACGAACATGCCATCTCCACCCCTGCCCCACCTTGTACGGCTCGCCCTTCGGACCCTGAGGTCTCTGGCCCCTCCCGACCTCCGCGACCGTTGGCTTCGGGAGTGGGAAGGGGAACTCACCCGATGGTGGCAGGACCGGCGATCGGGAAAGGGGAAAAAGGGCCTCCTCGGGCTTCCGGGTGCCGGACCCATCCTCCGTCTGGCGAATCTCCTTGGGTCCGCCGCCCGGGACACCCGGCACCTCCGTCTTCTCCAGGGCCCCCATGCCACGACGGGCTCAAACCCATCCTCGAACACAGCCACAGATCCGCCCATGATCAAAACTCTTCTTCAGGACACCCGGTTCAGCCTCCGAACCGTTCGGAACGCCCCCTGGCTCTCCCTGGTCACCGTCGTCACCCTGGCCCTCGGCATCGGAGCCAGTGTGGCCATGGCTGGGATCCTTCATGCCGTCTTCCTTCGGCCTCTTCCCTTTCCAGAAGCCGAGAATCTCGTGGTGGGCAGGGCTACATTCGAGGGTGAGCTGAACCCATGGGCCGCCGGGGCCGATTACTACGACTACCGGGACGAGTCCGACGCCTTCGAAGAGCTGGCGGCAATCATGCCCTTCCCCGTGGACGTGACGGTGAGCGGGGATGGGGAGGCGGAGCGGGTCTCTGGGAATGTGGTGTCTTCGAACTTCTTTCAGGGGCTCGGAGTTCAACCGGCCCGGGGGCGGCTATTCCAGCCGGGGGACGGGATTGAGGGAGCCCAGAGCGTGGTGGTCCTCTCCCACGGGTTCTGGCAGCGGCGTCTGGGGGGAAATCCTCAAGCGGTAGGGGGGTCTCTACTCTTGGACGGATCTCCTGTCACAGTCTTGGGAGTGCTGCCCCGGGACTTCTTCTTCCTCTCCGAGGCCGACCTCTGGTTCCCCATGCGCCCGGATGAGTACGCCGCCTCCGCCCGTGACAGGCACAGCTGGTACCTTGTGGGACGCCTGAACCAAGGCATCACCCTGGAACAGGCCCAGGCTGGAGTCGATGTCATCTCCCTCCGACTTCAGGGGGCCTATCCGGAAACCAACCAGAACAAAGCTCTTCTCCTGACCACCCTGCACCGGGTCCTCACCGACGACTACCGACAGAGCATCTGGATTCTCACCGGCGCAGTGATCCTGGTCCTTCTTATTGCCTGCGGAAACGGGGCGGGAATTCTCCTGGCCCGGGCTCCGGCGCGACGCTTCGAGTTGTCGATCCGAGGGGCCATGGGTGCACCCCGGGAACGTCTCATTCGCCAGCTCCTCATGGAAAGCCTTGGTATCGCCCTGGCTGCCGGTGTCGTCGGCACCCTCCTGGCCCTGTGGTTCCAAGGCGTGTTGTTGAAGTTTCTCGCCATGGATGCCCTGGGTTTGGATAAGTTGAGTCTCTCCCTACCGATGCTGGCTGCAGCCCTTGGTCTTTCCCTGTTCTCGGGTCTTGTGGCAGGGATCTACCCGGCCTTCAGGAGCGCCGACACATCCCTCACCGACGGATTGAACAAGGGGAACCGAGGGAGGGGAGACAGCGGTGCCGGATTCAGGGGCGGGTTGGTGGTGGCCCAGGTGGCCCTCTCGGTGATTCTCCTGGCTGGCTCGGGACTTCTGGTCCGAAGCCTCTCGAACCTTGAAACCCTGGATCCGGGGTTCCATGCCCAGGGCCTCCTCACCGCCGAGATCCAACTCCCCAGGGCACGGTACCCCGACGCCGCCTCCAGGACCCAGTTCTTCTCGGCCCTTCATGATGAACTCCTGGCCCTCCCTGGAGTGGCCTCAGCAACATTCGCTAGCCACCTACCGATCAAGGACTTCGGAAACGTCTTCAGAGCCTACGGCCAGGGAAATGAAGAGAATAAGGAGCGCACCTTCCTCCGGTCTGTCTATCCCGGGTACTTCCGCACCCTGAGCATTCCCATCCTGGCAGGACGTGGCGTGGAAGGACTTGATGGTGCAGGGGCCCCCAATGTGGTGGTGATGAGTGAAACCGCGGCCCGGCTTATATTCCCCGGTGAGGACCCTCTTGGGAAGGTGGTGATGCTGGATTCCTTTTCAGGCCCAACCCCACTGGCCGTCGTTGGGGTGGCTGGAGATGTCCGCTTGAGTCGCCTGGAAGAGGAGCCCGAAGCCGCCCTCTATGTTCCGTACCTCCAGCTGCCCTCGAGTACGGTGCGCGTCGCCCTGGAGGCTATTTCATCCCCCGAAGTCCTATCCGGTTCGCTCAGGGGCGTCCTTCGGCAGGTGGATCCCGCCGTCCCCCTTTCCCGAGTGGCAAACTTCGACAACCTGGTCGCCGATTCTATGGCGGAGCGGCGGGTCATCACACTCTCCCTCCTCCTCCTCTCCCTCCTTCCCCTGACCCTTGCCTCGGTAGGGCTCTTCGCCGTGTTGGCCTACCACGTTTCAAGGCGCCGTCACGAAATGGGAATCCGCCTTGCCCTGGGGGCGAACCCTGCACATGTGGGGGGGTTGGTGTTGGGGCAAGGATTACGGTTGGTCTGGATTGGGATCGGCCTGGGCCTGGTGGGGGCTTGGGGAGGCACGCGCCTTCTACAGGGCCTGCTCTTCGGCGTGGGGACCACGGACCCCGTCACATTCGTAGGGGTGACAAGCATGGTGACGGGGGTGTCGGCCCTAGCCTGCGCCATCCCGGTGTGGCGAGCCACCCGGTCTGATCCTACCAGAGCCCTTCAAGCCGAATAAGAAACACCCCCGCCGCAAGGGAACGGGAAGACAGATGCACAGGGAGTTTTCTGATTCAGCAACTTCCCTCACAAGTAGGCGAGGGTTCTCCAGGCCCCGCCAGGTACCCCGAGTTTGGGGTCCCAGATGGGGTACCAAGGCCCATTCGCGACCCCAGCCCCACCCCAACACAAAAGCGGAAGCCCCTGTCTCCCAAGGACTTCCGCCATGCGCCGCCAGGGACTCGAACCCCGAACCTACTGATTAAGAGTCAGTTGCTCTGCCAGTTGAGCTAGCGGCGCTGAGACAGAGAAAATACAAGGGATCGGTGTCGTGGTAAACCTGCGGGTTCCCCTCTCCATGGTGCCACTCCCCCACCGGTCCTCTT
>JBDHCH010000406.1:0-6634 GCA_039592115.1 Gemmatimonadota bacterium
GTACTCCCGCCGCCACTGCTCGATCAGGACCTTCGCCTCCCCCAACGTGAAGAAGATTTCCCGCTTCAATACCTCATCCCCCAGCGTTCCGTTGAAGCTCTCGTTGTAGCCGTTCTCCCAAGGGCTTCCCGGCTCGATGAACAGGGTCTGTACGCCCAGGTCCCGCAGCCAGTCCCGGACCACCTTCGCCGTCATCTCGGGCCCATTGTCGGAGCGAACGTAGGCCGGCGGCCCATACCGGGTGAACAGATCCGTCAGCGTCTCCAGGACATCATCAGATTTCAAGTTCCTGGCCACCACAATGGCCAGACACTCCCGGCTGTGCTCGTCGATGACGGTCAGCATCCTCAGAGGCCGCCCATCATGGGTCCGGTCCGCCACGAAGTCATAGGACCAGACATGGTGCCTGTACAAGGGCCTGAGACGGATACACGACCCGTCGTTCAACCACATCCGGCCTCGTTTGGGCTGTTTCTTCGGCACTTTCAGCCCTTCCTGCTTCCAGATCCGCTCCACGCGCTTGTGGTTCACCCTCCATCCTTCGGCTTTCAGCATTCTCGTCACCCTGCGGTATCCATAGCGCCCAAACCTCCGGGCCAGCTTCACCACATCCCCTCTCAGCGCCTCTTCGTCTGCTCTCACCTCCGGAATCCGTCGTTGGGTGGATCGGGCCTGCCCCAGTACCCGACAGGCCCTCCTCTCGCTTGCCCCGAGCTGCTGCTGGACTCTCACCACGCACCGCCTTCGGCGCTCGGGGCTCAGAAGTTTCCCTTGGCGGCTTCCTTCAGAATCAGGTTGTCCAGGGTGAGATCCGCCACGGCTCGTTTCAGACGCTGGTTCTCCTTCTCCAGTTCCTTGAGCTTCTTGGCCTGGGCCGTAGTCATCCCCCCATACTCCCTCCGCCACCGATAGTAGGTCTGCTCGGTAATCCCGATTCCCTTGCAGACCTCTCTTACCGATTGGCCGTTGGCCAGCTGGACCTCAGCCTTTCGGAGATGATTGATGATCTGGGCAGGAGTTGCCCTCTTCGGTGCTGCCATCCTGACCTCCCTTGCCTGGTTTCGACCAGCCAGAATCTAAAGCTCGGCTCGGTCTCGTTTCAGGGGGTCAGGTCAGGGTGGGAGCCCATCAGGGGCCATGAGAGGCCCGCGACGTGTGACTTATATGTGACTTATGGCAGAGCCTCGGAAAAAGAAATGCCCCACATGATCAGTTAAGATCAAGCAGGGCATATCTTTGTGCTAGCGTCCCCGACAGGACTCGAACCTGTGGCCTACTGCTTAGGAGGCAGTCGCTCTATCCACCTGAGCTACGGGGACGGGTTTTTGTTTCACAATCACTTACATCGATCAGAAGGGGCTCCGTTGTCTCCCTGGCTTGTCGATTTGGGCACGATTTGGGCACATCGAAAAAGTCTCCGAATCCGCATCCTCCCAAAGATCATTCGCGCCGCCAGTGGTGTCCAGCCTCGGGGGACCTCTAGGACATCACTCCCAATTTCTCGACGAGCTTCCGCGCGACAGTCTCGAAGTGATTCATGGCCTTCCAGTCCTCCGCGTACACGAGCTTCTCGTCACCGGTCACCTGGTTCCTGATTCGATATGCCACTGCCCCGGGTGTAGCATTCTGCTGATACTCCGCCTTCTGTCGAATCGCGTACTCCACTCCGGTGCGGGGGTCTATCCAGACAAAATCCAATTCCCTGGACTTCAACGGGTACTCCCTCCTCGTTATGCCTGCGGGAAAATACCCAACCTACGCCAGGTAGCTCCAGCCGACCACTCGCTCCTCCGTCCAGCAACGGCCAGAAACGAGGGGGGTTTGTTACCGCTTATGTTACCCGATTCCCATCTCGCCGGTTACAGGCCCCGCCTTGTGGACACTTCGATGATCCCACGGGGATAGCCAGTACCGTATCGAGTCGTTGCGTCAGAAGCCGACAGAAACCGGATCTCCGCAATTTCCCTGGTCTCAATACCTTCAAGAGTGTCGAGACCCCCCCTCGGCATCCCATCCACGAATACGGTTGCAGTGTGGCGTATGCCCGCGCCTGACCGCAGGGTACTGATGCGGGCGCGAAGCCAACGTGGCCTCAGGCGTTCGATGGCCTGCCTGGCGGTAATGACTGGAAGGTCATCCAGCTCGGCCTGAGTGATGAGGGTTGGCTGAGCCCGATCCGCACTCCCGCCCTCCGGCACAGACTGGCAGGCCCCCACCAGCACTAGGAGGAGGAGACAAAAGAGGGACGTGCGCATGACAACTACCTCCGTTCTTTTGAACCCCGTCCTCTTTTCTCTACGTCTGGCTTTCGCTGGGGTTTCCCGACAAGGTTTCCCATTCCGCCTGACCCTAATCGGGCCGGAGTTCCTGCGATTTGGCCATTCTCCTGCGTTGGTGCCAAAAGAGCCCGGCCTTGAACCAGAAGAGAAAAGCAAAAGGGGCGATTACGCCCCAATTCCTACCTTGCACCACACGATTGACCATGAGCCAGGAAAAAAGGATGGCACTGACGAGGTAGAGCAGCACGAGCCATTTCGGAGGGTTTTTGTACGACTCCCACCACTGCCCCTTTGCCATCGCGAACTCCTTTCAGGGGATAGACGCCTGCCCCCAACCTACGCCACGTAGTCCCATCGAACCATGTTCTCCCCTGCCCTGCTGCATCATCCTCCAAGACACCCCGAACCCAGGAGGACCTTATGCCGACACGCCCCGGAGACGCACTTCTGGATTTCCAGATCGAGACCGCACCACCCGTCTACTTGGCCAACAGGCTATACGACGATGTAGAGATCCCTGAGATGGCTAGGGTCCTATGTGCTGCGGTGTTCCTGGTCCACGAGAAAGCCGAGCACGCTTCCAGTACGTCAATGACCGCCAGAGCCACTCAAAGGGGCCGAATCACCCCTTTCTGAGTGCACCTATTTCTACAGATGGTGGGTAGGGCATTAGTCGGGGTGGGGTGGTGGGGACGCCCTCGCTTCGTGATCCGGCCCCGGTCCATCCTCGTTGTTGAGATCGAAATCCTGGCGCAGTAAACCGGAGGACGCCGTTCGGTGGGACAACCTCTCCTTCGTGTGAAGGACTCATACAAGGGAAGCCTTTTTTCCTCGTCCTTCACTCGGGCTTGATCCCGACCGCACTGGGAGGCCTCAGGGAATGTCCACGCCTGGACGCCGTCGAATACGACCGACCGTTTCCACCGCCCTCTGCATTTCCTGGCTCACCTCCATCGCATGCGCGGGCCCCACGCATTCCGGGCCCGCATTCGCGGTCCGCGATTCAAGTGGCGTTTCCATTGTCGAGAACACCGGCTTGGTTGATCCGGAGTCCAACGGCTGGCGATTGGCCCCTAGCCCTTCCGTGGTGGTGGGTAGTCTTGATGGCCCGGAAGAGGACCAGTTGATCGAGGTCGGAGGAGCTGCCCTACTATCCGATGGTCGGATCGCCGTTGGAGACGCCGGAGCCCGGAACGTGCGAGTTTTCGGCTCCGATGGCCGCCACCGGACTACGCTGGGAGGGGAGGGAGAGGGACCGGGCGAGTTCCAGGCAGTTCATCTAGCGGGTGTCCTTCCAGGGGACACTCTGGTCGTGGTGGACCGCCGGTTGCTTCGGATTTCTTTTCTCCACCCTGAAGGCGGATTCCTTCGATCCGAGTCCATGGATTCAGGGGAATCCTACCTCATCCAATGCTTGGGGATGTTCGACGGTGGCTCCGTCCTGATGGAAGGCCTGGTTCTCGACGCCCTCGAGGCGGAAGGCTACTCACGGCGGGACCAGGCTTTCCTGTCCATCGGAGCGGATGGGGCCCTTCTCGCCGACTTCGGCCGGTTTCCTGGCCTGGAATCGGTGATGGCGACCTTCACCACTGAGCACGGAACTGCCACAACCCTCCAGTCTGTTCCCTTTGGAAAGAGCGGTCCGGGTGCGGTGGCCGGTGAATCGTTCTACTACGGATCCCAAGACTCCTATGAGGTCCAGCAATACGGCATCGATGGCGGCCTCCGTCGCATCATTAGACTTGACCGGCCGCCAGCACCGGTCACCGCAGATCAACTCGAAGCTTTCATTGCCGCAGAGATGGCCGGGGCCAATGACGAAACCCAGGCCAGAGAAATCAGGCAGAGGTATGAGGATGGCCCGGCCCCGGATTTTCACCCGGCCTTCTCGGCTCTCTTCGCCAACCATGAAGGGTTCCTGTTCGTTCAGGGTCCTGAGATCCCCGACGCTACCTCAGTCGTCCTGGACGTGTTCGACCACGAGGGGAGGCTCGTTGGGGCGGTGCCCGTTCCGGATGGAATCGACGAGGTTCTCGAGATTGGCTCCGGGCATCTTCTCGGGCTTCATCGCGACGAGTTGGATGTGGAGTACGTCAGGATGTACTCGTTGGATCGGGGTGGGTGATCCGTGGAGTCCAAGGGAATGTGGAGCCGCGCGGACGGGGGCGGGTTCTGCGTTTGCGAGGCAATCTCGGCAGAAGAGCTGTATGAAGCTACCGCTTTGTGGGCTGGAGCCTACCTCGACTACGAGTTCGCTCCCATCGTTGAGATGGAAACGGCTCACAATCTATCCACCAAGGCCGCCGCTTTCCGCAGGGGTTGATCCTTCCAGGAGGTGTCTGATGAGGGATTTTGAGGGCGGCTCCTTCGGCGATCGACATTATGCCGCACTTGCCATACAGGGCGAACCCGGACCTGGTCAGGATCTGGAGATCGCTTTTCCTAGGGATTCTGAGGTCGCAGGAACCATCCAACGCCGCGCTTGAGGAGGCGATCCGGTGGGCGACGGTTCCGCGGGAACAAGTTTATCCTGGCAATCCCCCCGGCCGTTAAATAATTTTGAAGTATCCCTACATCTCGGCAGCCAGGAGGTGCCCCCGTGCGCATGCTCGCCCTCTTTTTTCCTATGGTCCCTCTCATATTCACCCTGAACGCCGGTCCAGTGCTCCAGCCATCGGACGGAACCCCGATCGTAGGTCCGGCCGGGATATTCTCTGTCGGCTTGCAGGGAACTGCCTGTGGGTCCGCCAATCCATGGTACTCGTGGACGGCGAAGGCCAGGGTCCCGAACAAAGAGATCGGCAACCTCACGCTCACGGTGAAAGATGAGTCCGAGACCGTAGTATGTGTCGCCAGCGCCGAACCTGGTTCCGGGGAACTGGTGGCCGGTTGTTTCAATGTGCCGATCACAATCGGAGTGGGGTATCGGGCAATCGCGGAGTTAAAGACGACCAACAAGGGAGGGCAGCAGACGGTTGAGACGAAGCTGAGCGATTGGATTTCCTGTAACCCAACCGGCTAGCGGTCCCTCGCTCTTCCTTCCCGAAAAGCACCGCCTCCCACCTCGGAAAGGGCTCAGACAGGCTCTTGCGGTGGGAGGCGCACTATTTCTCGTTCGGAAATGAGGTCGCGCAGGTCTGGCGTCCCACACTCTTCGTCCCGCGGGACCGGATCAAAGAGGGTCAAACGGAGCGCGAACCGACCGGGGCCGAGACTCTCAAAGTCCTCCCACTGTTTCTCGGTCTCCCTCCACGCCAGGTTGTCGAACCACCCGAGCATGTAGCCCTGTTTGGGTGGCACAACCACCCTCTGCTTTTGGAAGTCGAAGTGCCCCAACGTGACATCCGGCCGAACCGTTTGGGATACGAACCGAACGGTGCACTCGAGGGTTGCTCCAAACCCCTTCGATGGCACTTCGAGGCCACCGACGACGAATACGACTGGCCGTTTGAAGACGTACTTGGCGAGCAACTCGCAGTCCTCCTGGGTGGAGGACAGGAGATCAAGCGATTCTTCAGCGAACCAGTTTGCGACGGGATCGCCCATGTGCGTCACGGCATGGAGCGAAAAGGCTATCGGAATGGTCTCATCATCGTCGTCGTGGGGCATCAGAACCAAGCTCGCACGCCGAATTGCCTTCCTCTTCGCGACGAACTCGCGAAACAACCGGACCCGAACCTCGTCATCGCCTGCCGCCACCGCAGAGGCCGTGTCGATCCCCACGCGAGCTGCCTTTGTCAGCGCCGGCGTGGTGAAACCAGAGTTCGAGTAGATCATCGCGCCGTCCGCACCGAGGTCCTGGCGCTTCGACTTCAGGGCATTGACGATGTCGACCCCAGCGGGACGCCCTGAGTCCTTACACGCTATCAGCACCAGACGGTCGTTGCCGTCCTCGGTACCGCGGATTGCCACGTCGAGTTCTCGCCCTCCGTCAGGTCTTTCGGTCCACTCTCCGGTTTCGACGACGGCGCCCGGATCAAGAGAGCGGATGACGATCGCTGCGAGTTCCTCGTATTCCTTTCCAGCCTCCATGTCGCTCCTCGACAAGCTTGGTAACCTTGCTCCTCTACCGCTCTACCTCCGCTGTGGCAGCATAACCCCCTGACTCAGCCCCGGCAAAGTACTTTCGGGACGGCCTCCTCAGTGTGCACCCCATTTCCCGTTCAGGTGCTTGCAGAGGGGCCGAAGCGGCCAGCATCTGTCGGACATATCCGAGTGGGAAAAGGGGCTACCGATCCTAAGGAAGGTCTGCACAAGTGGGGCGAGCCGCATATCATGCGCCACGGGGCCAGATGGGAGGCGGGGCTCCGAGCCGAGCGGCCACCCCGGTGGCCACTACCTGACCGTTTTCCCGC
>JBDHCH010000407.1:0-3434 GCA_039592115.1 Gemmatimonadota bacterium
ATTCTGCTGGGCGTCCCGCTAGAGCGAGGAAGTGTCCGTAGAACGCCCGGGTACGAGCGTCGCCAGGGTCCAGGATCAACGTCCGACGGAACGCCTCGTCGGCGGTTTCCCAGTCCCAATCCCCCCAGGCCGCCTGAATGGCACGGTTCGCCTGAACGGCGGCGCTGAGGCTGTCGTACCGGAGAGCCTCCTGGGCGGCCACCCGGGCCAGGGGTGAGGCCTCATACGCTGCCACGATTCCCATTTGTCGTCTGTAGCCCCACACCAGCGCGATACCCAGGTGGGCATTAGCATATTCCGGGTCGATGGAGAGGGCCTGCTCGAACAGGACCTGGGCCGAGTCGAGGCCCGCCGGGGTGAGGTTCCCCAGCAGCCCGGTTCCGCGGAGCCACGCTTCGTAGGCCTCGGGGTTCAGGTCCGACTCCGAGGCGAGCCGGGCCTCCGCATCCGCAGACAGCGCCACCCGCGTCTCTCTCGCGATGGACCCGGCCACCTGCCTGGCGACGTCGACGATGTCCCGGACCCTGGCCTGGAAGCTCCCGTTCCACAGGGAGGCTTCCGACACTCCGTCCACCAGACGGGCCATGATCTGGAGCGAGTCGCGGGCCAGGGGAAAGACTTCTGCTTCGACCAAGGCGTCGACACCCAGGTCTGCGGCGATGACACGTCCCGGTGTGAGCCCGTCGACATAACGAGCGACGGAATACCGACCGGCCACCACCACTCCGATCTGCCCGAGTTCAGCGATCAGAGCGCTGTGGATGCCGTTGGCGACATACTCCTGATCCGTTCCACCCTGGAGCTGGACCGGCAAGACCGCGACCCTGATCGGCGCCGCGGTCTTGTTGAGGCCAAACCACCCGATGGCGGCCAACGCCAGGGCGAAGGTAGACACGGCTATTGTCCGGGCGCGCCTCGCCTTCCTTCGCTCCTCGTGGGGATCGAGCCCTCCCGCTTTTTCCATCGCTTCGGCGAAACTTCTGGTGGAGGGCCATCGGTCGGCGGGGGATTTCGCCAATGCCTTCTGCACCGTGCGGTCCACTGCCTTGGGGAGCTCGGGACGGACGGTGGTGAGAGGAGCCACGGAATCCACGGCGTGGCGGGCCATGATGGCCGCACTGCTGGGCCCTGTGAATGGCACCTCACCCACGAGCATCTCATAGAGTACGCACGCCAGGGAGTAGACGTCCGCCCTCCCATCCATTGCCCCGGAGCCATCGATCTGTTCCGGGCTCATGTACAGCGGCGTGCCGATGGAGAGTCCCGTGCTCGTCAGAGCTTCCCCGCCTGCTACGCTTACCGCCTTGGCGATGCCGAAGTCGGCCACCACCGCCTGTCCTTGGTGGAGGAGGATGTTGGCCGGCTTGATGTCCCGGTGGATGATCCCACGCTCGTGGGCGTAGTCCAGGGCGGCGGCCACCTGCCCAACGATGGCGACCGCATCGTCCAGAGGAAGCTGGGGCTCACGGTGGAGCCGATCGCGGAGGGACTCCCCTTCGATCAAGGGCATGACGTAGAACAGGAGCCCGTCCTTCTCGCCGGAGTCGAGGAGGGGGAGGATGTTGGGGTGGGTCAGCCTCGCGGTGACCTCGATCTCTCGAAGAAAACGCTCGGCGCCGATGCTCTCGGCCAACTCCGGAAGCAGCACCTTAACAGCCACTTCCCGGCTGTGGCGGACATCCTCAGCCCGGTAGACGGTAGACATCCCGCCCGCACCGATGGTTTCGGTGACGCGATAGCGCTCCTGGAGGGCCAAGGTGAGCTTGGGGAGAGAGTCGTCGGACATTCCCCAACTTCCCTTCCGGGGCTGGTCGGAGTCAAGCAGAAAGCCGACCACACGGTCGGGCTGAGCGATGGCACATAACGTTCAGGAGTTGCCGGCGCGGCTCTCCGAGCCGTGCTCCCCGGAGCGAGTGAAACGAGCGTAGGCGGCAACTCTTTTAGCCGATGCCGCCGCCAATGGCGTGGTCCTACCCCTAGCCCGCCTCTGCATGAAGCTTGAGGCCAAGGGCACCAATCACCTTGAGGATGGTGTCAAAATTGGGAGTCCGTTCTCCAGACAGGGCTTTGTAAAGACTCTCCCGCGACAGGCCAGCGTCTCGAGCGACCTGCGTCATTCCTTTTGCACGAGCAATGTCGCCGAGAGCCTTGGCCACGAATGCAGCATCCCCGTCTGCCTCCTCCAGGCATGCCTCCAAGTAGGCCGCCATTTCTTCCGGCGTCCTGAGGTGTTCCGCAACGTCGTAGCGAGTAGTGACGGTTTTGCCCATGATCTCACTCCGTGAGGTTTCGAGCGAGACGGAGCGCGGCCTCAATATCCCGGGCCTGCGTACTCTTGTCTCCTCCAGCCAATAGGATGATCAACTCCCTGCCGCGCTTCTTGAAATAGACTCGATAGCCCGGCCCGTAGTCGATTCGCAGTTCGGAGATCCCTCCCTGGATGCGCTTGACATCTCCCGGATTTCCTCCCGCGAGACGCTCGATTCGCGCCAGAATCCGAGCTCGCCCATGGATGTCCCTTAGATTGTCGATCCAACGGGCGAACCGCTCGGTTTTGCGGATCTCGATCATAGACTAAGTGTAGCCCATAGGCTACAGTGCGTCAATCTCCTTATTTCTTGAATCGGGTCCTGAAATCCAACGGTCTTCGCGGGTTCGGCTAACGTCCCGGCTGTTGCCGAACCGGCCCCAGCCAAGCCGGCTTCCGGTTCTGCTTTCTTCGATCCTAACACTTCTAGCCCCAGGCTCCACCCGTTCTTGGCCGGTTGGGTCGGAGGCCGCGAACGCGGCCGGAGCCGGCAACAGACCTTGTTATATGGCGTGTATTGTCGTTCGGCTCGGCACCTGGGTCCGGTGCTTTCCCAAGGCATGCCGCTGGTCGTTTCGCCCCCGAGATTGCGGTGATAACCGTTTGCGATTCTGCTGCGGACCAGGATGCCGGCCGACGCCCGGACCCTCAAGGTGATTGCCCTCAGAGCCGGAACCGCCAGGAGGAAACGCGGGTAAGGTGTCTCATTCCCAAGTCCTTCTCGGACGGTCTCGATTCGTGAATTGAACGAGGGAAACTCTGCATCAGTGTGAAGGTTTGCCTCCCAGCTTCACCCTCTGGTACCTGGAGTAGACGCTGGCACCGCTGATCGCCTGCAGTACCTCGAAGTAATCCTCGATCGCCCCCCGGAAAGCCGGGGTTTCACGGATCTCGTCGTAGGCAGTCTGGCTCGGCCATACCCCCTCCATGACGAAATGGTATCCGATGGAAGGGTAGCCCGGAACTTGGGCTTGGTTCACCTCCCACAGCACATAGTTTGCCTCGGTGTGACCCGTCTCAGCGATGGCGCGGTTCAACCCGGTCAGGGCTTCCTCGATCTGCGCCCTCGAAACCCCAGTGGGAAGATCGAAAAGATGCACTGACTTGATCGTCCTACCCTCATTCA
>JBDHCH010000408.1:0-3479 GCA_039592115.1 Gemmatimonadota bacterium
GGGTCGGAGCCTCCTGGGCTCCTAGGTTCTGCACGCCCGACACGCTGAAAGCGAGCATGGCAGTAATGAAGGCGATTCTAGGCAACGTTTGACCCCCTAATGAGAGCATGACTGGGCTAAGTTGGACTCTATTGCTGCGTGCGCAGCGCCTCAAACCGCTCCATGGCCGGCTGGATCTCAGCATCGAACGCAGCTGTTGCCCCATCGATCCTGCCTTCAGCCCGACCGTAAACCTCTATCAACGGCTGGTTCGGCGGTCCTTCACCCGATTCCATGACGTTGTGCAGGCTCACCAACATCGACAGCGGTTTGGTGGGCTCGCTGATGATCTGCACCAGCGTGGTACCGGTGGCCACCATGCTCGAGATGAACTCCGACGTGATTCCCTGGATGACCTCGGCCTGCGCTTTGAGCTCGGAAGAGGCTCCGGGGGCCTCCGCCGCGGCCTTCACCTGCTGCTGGATCTCCTGGGCCCGGATCACCGCCTGAACGCCTTCTTCCGCCTTGTCGTACAGCCGCATCCAGAACTCGCCCTTGGCGTCCGTATCGGCCCGGGTATAGCTCTCGTTCGGGTTGAGCTTCAGCTCGAATGACTGGGTCTCCGACACCCCGTCCACCGTCAGTCGGACCTGGTAGGTGCCCGGCTTTGCGATGGGCTTGATGAGCACCGGCGGGACCCCTGGGATCCTCGATACGCTGGGATAACGCATGTCCCAGATGAACCGGTTGAGTCCGAGGCTGACCCTTGCCGCAGGAGTCCCCGTCACCAGATCCGCGCCGTAGCCGCGGTTGTCGAAACTGCCAAACCGCTGCGTGGGGATCTCGTCCTGGGTGAAGGTGCGGATCTCGTTGCCGTCCTGATCCAGGATCGACAGGGAGATCTCGCGAGCATCCTCGCTCAGGAGATAGTACATCATGACGCCGAGGGGACGGGCATCGCCGGCGTCCAGATACTCCCGCTTCCGTTCGCCATTGACGACTCCGCGCTCGTAGAACGTGTAGCCGGGCTCCGCGTTGCGGACGAAGTAGTACTTCTTGTCCGACGGGGGGCCACCGCCGTAGTCGATCCACCAGTGGTAACCAAAGCGTGTGTGGTCTTCGGGCTTGAAGAGATGCGCCGGCTTTTCTGCCTGCTCCGGCGCGTACTGCCGCAACGGGCTGATATCGTCCAGGATCCAGAAACCACGGCCATGCGTGGCAACGACCACGTCCGCGTTCTTGATCTCGATGTCGTGAACCGGCAGCGAAGGCATGTTCAGGTTCAGCCGCCGCCACTCCTGCCCGTCGTCGATTGAGACATACACTCCGGTCTCCGTCCCCACGAAGAGCAGGTCCTCCCGCTCCGTGTCCTCGCGGATCGTCCGGGTGATCTCATCCTGGGGGAACGAAGCGTCGATCCGGCTCCAGGTCCGGCCGTAGTCCTCGGTCTTCAGGAGGTAGGGGGAGTAGTCGTCTGCCTTCCGGTACCGTGTGATGGCCAGGTAGACTTTCGCCGGGTCATGGGGCGAGATCTCGATCTCGTAGACGGCCGAAAACTCTGGCAGTCCCGGAGGGGTAACCTCAGTCCAGGTCTCTCCTCCGTCTTGAGTCAAGTGGACCCGACCGTCGTCGGATCCCGCCCAGAGGACGCCCTCCTCATGGGGAGATTCCTCGAGCCGATGGATGGTGGAGAAGGTCTCCTGGCCGAAGTACTCCGGCAGCCAGGGTGATCCGGCCACCTGCATCTTGTCGGTCCGGTTGTGCGTCAGGTCCCCGCTGATGACCTCCCAGCTCATCCCCTCGTCCCTCGAGCGGAAGACCACGTTTCCCCCGAAATAGATCGTGTTGGGATCGTGAGGGGAGACGAGGAACGGTGCCTGCCAGTTGAAGCGGTAGCGGAACTCCGATGCCGGGGTGCCGAACATGATCTCCGGCCAGACGGACCGGGTCTCGGCCTGCCCCGTCGTCACGTTGTTGATCGTGAACTGGGCCGCTCCACCGTAGGTCGCGCCCGTGGCCAGGCTGTAGACGATGTTGGGATCTCCCGGCTTGGGCAGAGCCCGGCCCGTTTCGCCACTTCCGAGAAAATGCGTCTCATGCAGAGGGATACCACCCCAACGGGACGCACTGGGAACGGAGTAAACGATCAGGTCCTGAGAAATCGAGTAGACTCGGTAGGGGAACTGATCGTCGGTGTCGACGCGGTAAAACTGGGTCCCGTTCTGATTCGCGAAGGTGGACCAGGTCAGACCGCCGGTCATGGTGACTTGGGCGCCGCCGTCACAGGTGGCAATCATCCGGTCGGGGTTGTCGGGATCGATCCACATGTCCTGGTAGTCGTCCTTGATGCCGGGCTCCAGAACCCAGGTCTCACCGGCGTCACTGGAACTCCACAGCTTGTTGCCCGGCACCCACAGCTCGTCCGCGTCACTGGGGTTGGCAAGGATCGTATAGAAGTAGAACGGCCGAGCCAGGATGTTGGCGTTCGTCGAGACCAGCCTCCAGCTGTCCCCCCGGTCGTCGGAGCGATAGAGGCCTTGCCGGGTCTCGGAATCGACGATCGCGTAAACACGGTCCGGATCGTCGGCGGACATGGTCAGCCCCACCCGGCCCATGTTGCCTTCAGGAAGGCCCGGCATCTCGGAGATCTCCTGCCACGTGTCGCCACCGTCGCGGGAGCGGTAGATGCCACCCTCGGGTCCGCCGAAGAACGCACCCCACGCCTTGCGCTCGAACTGCCACATAGCTGCGAACAAGAGGTTCGGATCGTCGGGAGCCATGATCAAATCAATGGCCCCGGTGCCGTCGCTGACGTAGAGCGCCTTCTCCCAGGTCTCGCCACCGTCGGTGGTCCGGAAGACACCCTTGTCCGGGTGCGGACCCCAGGTGTGCCCCATGGAGGCGACGTAGACGACGTCCGGGTTGTCCGGGTGGATGCGGACCCGTGCGATCTGCCGCGCCTCGGGCAGCCCTACGTGCTCCCAGGTCTCACCGCCGTCCACGCTCTTGTACATACCGTTGCCCCACGACACGCTCTGGCGCATGTTCGGCTCGCCCAGACCGACATACATGATGTCCGGGTTCTTCTCGTAGATGGCGACGGCGCCAACGGAGGCGTAGCGGAACTGGCCCTCACCAACGGGGGCCCAGTAGGCCCCGGCGTCGTCGGTCTTCCACAGACCTCCCGAGGAGTGTCCGAAGAAAAACACGTACTCGTCTGTTGGGTGGCCCACGACCGACGAGCCACGCCCGCCGTTGAACGGCCCGATACTGCGCCACTCGAGGGCCTGGATCTGGTTCTGAAAATCCTGTCCTCGCGCCTGAGCCGACCCGAAGGTCGTGGTCACCAGAGCCGCGGCAGCTAGCGCAGCCACTTGGATGATCCGAGTCACATGTGGAATCGCGATCCATCGTATCGACCGATATGATCGCCAGGTTCAAATCGCCGAGCGTGCTGAGCACGCCCATCAACGCCGACTGATCCGGCACGTCACCTTCCA
>JBDHCH010000409.1:0-3617 GCA_039592115.1 Gemmatimonadota bacterium
CTCCTCGATCCATCCAGGGCTGCCGAGCGTGTGGATCCCGGACGTCCCTTCGACCACGGGGAGACCATCTACCTTTCCGTCGCGGACCGGGAGGGGAACATGGTTTCGTTCATCAACAGCGTGTTCGAATACTTCGGGTCGGGGGTGGTGTCTCCCGGCACGGGATTCGTCCTCCAGAACAGGGGCGCAGGGTTCACCCTGGAGGAGGGCAGCCCCAACCGCATCGGTCCTCGGAAACGTCCCTTCCATACGCTCATTCCAGGATTCGTCACGAAGGATGGAAAGCCCCTTCTGGCGTTCGGCGTCATGGGAGGTTCCATGCAGCCCCAGGGCCATGTCCAGCTTCTCCTGAACCTCCTGGTTTTCGGAATGGATCCCCAGGACGCCATAGACGCCCCTCGGTTCCGGAGCTACAACGGGGTCCGCCTCGCCCTGGAGTCACCCATCCCGGACGGCATCCGGACGGCTCTGGAGGCCATGGGCCACCGACTCATGGATGAATCCGGGGTCGCCTTCGGCGGAGCACAGTTGGTCATGCGTTTGGATCGGGGTTGGGCCGCTGCCTCGGATCCGAGAAAAGACGGCATGGCGGCGGGACATTAAGGCACGAACGCACCAAGGACGGTATTCCTGGAAGGATGCGGTGATCCACGATCCCGGCCCCGAGCATCCGGCCTCAGGCGTGTACTGGCCAGACCGCGTCGTGCCCCTCCACCGCCTTCCACCGGGCTATGAGAAGAGCCTGACCCGGCACCGGCGTCCGCCGGCAACTCCCAGCCCCGCTGCGACGCTGATGCTCCTCCGTAGCGGGCACCGTGGTCTGGAGGTGCTCCTCCTCAAGCGTGGCGCACGAACCCGGTTTATCCCCGGAGCATATGTCTTCCCCGGGGGCCGCGTGGACCCTCAGGACGCTTCTCCCCACCACCTGGCCTTTGTCGAGAAGTCCTCTATGAAGGGTGCCCCCGCCCTCATGGAGGTCACTCCCGGCGAACCCCCGCCCATGGCGTTTGTCATCGCCGCACTCCGTGAGACGTTCGAGGAGACGGGGATCCTCTTGGACGCCGCATCCGAGATCCCCAGATCCGTGCCGATGAAGGGGAGAGAACCCGGCAGTTTGATGCGGCAGGAACTGCACCAGGGAAGACTGGAGTTTTCGTCCGTGTTGGATCGGCTGGAGGCCACTCTCGGAGTGGAACGGATCACCTACGTCGGACACTGGACAACCCCCGTCCAGGAGCGGTACCGCTACGACACTCGGTTCTTCGCATCAGAGGTGCCGTCGACCTGCGCTGCGTCTCCGGACGGAGTAGAGATGGTGGAGAGCCTCTGGCTCACCCCTTCGGAGGCGTTGGACCGAAACCGACAGGGGCTGCTACCCCTGGTGATACCCACCATGGTCACGCTGGAATCCCTGGCACCCTTCGACTCTCCCGGAGCAGCCATTCAGGCTCTGGGCGGAAGAGAAGTCACCCGTCTTCTTCCGCGGGTGGAGGTTTCCGACGGCGGTGTGAGCGTGAGCCTGGAGTGATTCCTGGCTGAGGCTCAGTCCGACTCCTGGGAGGAGGGCTGAGGCGCCAGATTCTGCCTCACGGCGTGAACGCCAACCTCGAGGCGGCTCTTCGCCCCGAGCTTCTGCATGACGCTGGCGACGTGGTTCTTCACCGTCTGCTCCCGGATTCCCAGCAGCCTGGCGATCTCCTTGTTCCCTTTCCCGTCGGCCACCAGGCCGATGACCTCCAGCTCCCGGGCGGATATGGGCGCCGGGCCATCCGGTTTGGGGCCGCCCCCCCCGGGGCCGATGATCGCCGAAAGCCAGGGAGCCGCAGCGATCTCCCCAACCGCCACCGTGCGGACCGCATGGAGGAGACGAGCCGGATCCGCAGTCCGTGCCACGCACCCCCGGGCGGAGGAACGCAACGAAGTCAGGCAGCACTCGTCGAGATGCTCGAGGGCATCCTCGGAGAACCTGGCTGCCTGAGGGTCCTGGAGAAGGGCCCGGATCGAACACTCTTCATCAGAGTGTTCCACCAACACCAACACCTTCAGGTCGGGATGTTGACCCACCATCCGTGGGATGATCTGGCGGTCCGCCTTCTGAAACTGGACGTCCAGAACCACTACCTTGGGATCCAGCCTCCGTACTTCATCCTCCACGTCCTCGAGCGCTCCCACCGTCCCGACGACGGTGCAATCCTCCGCTTCGTCCAGGACAGCCTTGATGCCGAGCCGAAGGAAGGGCTCTTCCAGCGCGACCAACACCTCTATCATGAATTCACTCGACTCCGCTCAATCTCCATGGACCGTCCGGTCGCCGAAGGCCCGCTACTCTCCCGGTGTTGTAGGGCGGGCCCCGCCGACCTCCCTCAGGGCATTCGGAAGATAGCTATCGTCCCAGGAGAGCCAAATCCGTAACCGGCAGTCCGGAACTCTCTTCGATGAACGGGCCTTAACCCTTCAACCGCTCGGCCAGGATCGTGGCCACATCGGAGATGCGCGTCTCCTCGTCTCTCACCACCCCGAGCATCCGGTGGCAGCCCGGGCAGCCCGTCACGACCTCTTTCTTCCCGGTAGCCTGGATCTGCTCCCAGCGTTTCTGGTTCACCTTCGCCGGTGAATCCCACAGGAAGCCCCCGCCCCCACCCCCACAGCAGGTGGTGGGGAAAGCCCCGGTGCTCGCCTCGGGTTGGTGGAGCTGCACTCCGACATCGGTCAGGAGACCCCGCATCTGCCTGTGCTCGTCGTTGTGGAACACCTTGCACGGGGTATGGAGCGCGGCTTCCATGGGCCGTGCCTCCAACTCCAGGTCCCCCTCGTCGACGAGTGAACCCAGATACGGGGCGTGGAGGCGCACATCGGTGAAACCGCCGCCGAAAGCTTGATACTGGGTTTGGATGGTATCCCGACAGTGAGGGCAGATGGTCAGGATCGTCCTGTCCTGATCTCCGCCGAGAGCCTCCGACAGGAACTCGATCCGGTCCTGGGCCCAGAGCGGCCAGTCCTCCATGAGGCCGCCGCCGTGGAGGAGGCCCTCCCCCCAGCACTGCTCCTCCTCCAGGACACCCCACTTCACCCCGGCCGCATCCAGGAGGCTCCCGGTAGCTACTACCACCGGCTGGACCTCCGGGCTGTTCCCGCCCTGGCACCCCAGGACCAACAACACGTCGTGGCGGCCCGGGTCGTAGATGGGGAAATCGTTCTCCTTGATGAAGCGTGCCCGCTCGCCCGGATCTTGGCCGAAGATGTTCCCGGAAGAGGAGAGTGCCTTCATGGCCGTGTCCCGCAGGGACCGCGGCGGATATAGCCCCTCCAACATCAGGCGGCCGCGTATCTCCAGAGCGTTCCGGCCAGGCCGTTCCGGCCAGGCCGGCACCCGGTTGGGCATGCCACCTCGCACGCCCTGCACTGAACGCAGGTAGAGAGAACCTCTCCCTCGAGAAGCTCCGAGAGCTCCTGCCCGTTCAACGATGGGTTCTGGAGGGAAAGAACGAAGTGGTCCCTCGGCTTCAGCGCCGGTCCTGCAGGGCAGGCATCATTGCACCGGCCACATTGGATGCAGGCAGCCTGGTCGAAAAGGGGTCCGAACCCGAAGTCCCCGACTCCTCCTTCCATCCCCAATC
>JBDHCH010000410.1:0-3628 GCA_039592115.1 Gemmatimonadota bacterium
GGAAAGGTTGCGGCGCAACAGGCGCCCCAGTCGCAAAGGAGATCCGTCGTGGTCACACACGAACCCCATAAGATAAAGACGGTCAGGCCACTTTCCTTCCCTTCCCTCCAGGAACGGAAGAAGTACCTGGCCGAGGCCCACTTCAACCCCATCAACCTGACCCCTTCCCAGGTAACCTTCGACATGTGCTCCTATGGGACCGGAGCCATGAGCCAGGAACAACTCTCGGGGCAGTTCATCGGGGACGAAGCCTACGCCGGCTCCAGGAACTTCGAAACTCTCCAGAGCGCCGTGTCGCGGGTCTTCGGCCACGGGTACCTATGCCCTACGCACAACATTCTGGGTTCCATCAAGCTGGCCGTCTCCACGATGGTCCCCGAGGGCGCCGCGGTACCCACCAACTCCAGCGGGGTGGCTGGGCTCCTGGCGCCGAGGGAGGTGGAGGCTCCCTACATCCGAGATGAAGGGGCGCCCGTCTTCACCGGGAACGTGAGCGGGTCTGCTCTGGAATCCGCACTGGAGGGGGGGAAGGTCCCCCTCTTCCTCATCCAGGCCTTTGCCGACGGGCAACACCCTTTCTCCCTGGCCAACCTCCGGGAGACTCGGGCGTTCGCCGATAACAACGGCGTTCGGCTGATGGTGGACGGGTCCCGGATCGTTGAAAACGCCTGGTATATCCAGAAGCACGAATATGGCCAGGCGGACCGATCCATCGCCGAGATCGTGAAGCACATCTCGAAGACAGCGCACGTGTTCCTGTTCGATGGGGGACAGGACGCGAAGACCAACACCGGGGGCCTTCTGACCACTGACAATCCCGACGACCACGAGAAGTTCATGAATGAGGTCGTGGTGTTCGAGGGACTCCACACCTACGGGGGCATGGCCGGCCGCACCATGGAGGTGTTGGCCCGGGGCATGATCGAGATGGTGGATGAGAACGAGGCTCACTGGGTCATGGCCCAGAATGAGCGGTTCACCCAGCGCCTCAGGGACGGAGGCGTACCGTTGGAGCGCGGGTGTGACGGGGCCTACCTCCTGGCCGACTGCTTCCTTCCCGGGGTGGAGGAAAACCAGGAAGACACGCTTGCAGCGGCGCTCTATCTGGTGTCCGGCGTCCGAGCTTCGGCTTCCGGGTTGGTTGGGAGCGCTTCCCTGCTCCCGGTGCAGGTTCCGCGTCTCGCGCTGACGAACGAACAGTTGGACCAGGTAGCAAACGCCATCATCCACCTCCATGCCCAGTCCGACCGGATCAATAGCCTTCAAATCACTTCGGACGGTGATTGGCGGGACGAGAAGGCCTACCACTGGGTTTTCCCGGACCTGGACGTCTTCCAGTTCGATCCCCTCCCCTACAAGATCCACACGATCGAAAGAGTCGGCGTCCTCAATACGGAAGACCGGGTGAAGGCGATGCGAGCCGCCGGCTACAACACCTTCCTCCTCCGCTCCGCCGATGTGGCCATCGACTTGCTCACGGACTCCGGTACCACGGCCATGAGCGTGGACCAATGGGCCGCCTACGAGGGCGTCAGACCCAGCGCAGTCACCAGCGACGATTACTTCGACTTCGTGGAGACCCTCCAGGAGGCCTTCGGCTACGACTACGTCATCCCCACCCATCAGGGACGTGCGGCGGAGCACATTCTCAGTCAGACCCGGATCAAGCCGGGGCAGATCGTTCCGGGCAACATGTACTTCACTACTACGAAGCTCCACCAGGAGCTCGCCGGCGGAGTCTTCGCCGACGTGATCGTGGACGAAGCGCACGATCCACAGAACGATTTCCCCTGGAAGGGGAACATCGACCTCCAAAAGCTCGACGGCCTGGTGCAGGAGCACGGCCCGGACAAGATCGCATACATCTCCTTCGAGCACTCGGTGAACATGGCCGGCGGTCAGCCCGTGTCCATGGACAACATGAAGGACGTCTACGAGTACTGCTCGGCGTTGGACATCCCCGTGTTCTTCGACGCCACCCGGACTGCGGAGAACGCCTACATGATTCAGTGGAAGGATCCCCGGTACGCCGACACCCCGGTCAAGGACATCTTCCGGGAGATGATGCTCTACGGGGACGGTTGCACGGTGAGCGGGAAGAAGGATTTCCTCATCAACATCGGTGGATGCCTGGCCTTCAGGAGCAACCCGGCTTGGGCCCGGGAGGCCGAGGCCATGATCCGCGTGTACGAAGGCAACGTGACGGACGGAGGGCTGTCCACAGCCGACCTGGCGGCAATCGCCCAGGGTGTCAAGGAGATGACCGACGACCGGTACATCCGGTCCCGGGTCCAGCAGACCCAGTTCCTTGGACAACTCCTCCTGGACGCCGAGATCCCCATCGTTACCCCTCCGGGGACCCACGCCATCTTCCTGGACGTCAAGCGGTTCCTCCCCCACATCGACCAGGACGAGTACCCTGCCCAGCGTCTCGCGGCGGAGATCTACATGGAATCCGGGGTCCGCACCATGGAGAGAGGGAACGTCTCCAAGGGTCGGGACCCCAGCACCGGTGAGAACTATCGGCCGCCGCTGGAGCTGGTCCGCCTGACCATTCCCCGCCGAGCCTATACGAACGACCATATGCGGGCGGTGGCGGAGGCTGTTCGGAGGGTGTGGGAGCGGCGGGAGGACATCCGAGGATTGAAGTTCGTTTACGAACCGGAGAAGCTCCGGTTCTTCCAGGGACGTTTCGAGTCACTGTAAGGGGAACGGCCACCTCGAAAGGGCAATGGCCACCCAGCGATCACTCAAGGAGATACCGATGTCGTCAATTCGAACCCTCACATACTCAGTGAGGCTTCTCGGTTTCCTGGCCCTGATGACCGGAAGCTCTGTCACGGCCCTCCCAGCTCAGGAGAGGGTTCACTCGACGGATCCTTCGGTCCGACTCCAGATGTACGAGGCCCACGTGGCCATGACGGAGTCGTCACCCTTCAAGAATCACCCCTGGCAGTTCGTCGGCCCCACGAATGTGAGCGGCCGGATGACGGACATCGCCGTAGTGACACCGAAAGGTGAGAGCTACACCATCTATGTGGCCGGAGCCTCAGGCGGTGTATGGAGGACCCGGAACGAGGGTGTGAGCTGGGAGCCGATCTTCGAGGACGCCGCATCGACGTCCATCGGCGAGGTGACCGTTGCCCCGTCGAACCAGGACATTGTCTGGGTGGGGACGGGAGAAGCCAATATCTTCCGGTCCTCCATGGCCGGGGTCGGCGTCTTCAAGTCCGAGGACGGTGGGGAAAGCTGGGACCACATGGGGCTGGCCGGAACGCACACCATCCCGAGGATTGTCGTCCATCCCACGAACCCGGACATCGTATACGTGGCGGCTTCCGGACACACCCTCTATGCCGCCACCTGGCAGCGGATCCGGGAACGGTGGAACGATCCACGGAACGAGCCCCACTACACTGGAAGCGGGATCCACAAGAGCACGGATGGAGGCGCGACCTGGACGCAGGTCAACGAGGGGCTGCCCGCGGCGCAGCATCGCGGCCGAATCGGCATCGACATCGCCCGCTCCAATCCGGAGGTCGTCTACGCGTTCGTGGACAATTATGAGGTGGCCAGGGAAGCCCCGGAGGGCGAGACCGACGCCTACGGCCGGCCCCGGGGGCCCGTC
>JBDHCH010000411.1:0-4243 GCA_039592115.1 Gemmatimonadota bacterium
CCAAAGCACGGTCCGGACGACTTCACCCCGGGTCGCCCCCATGGCCATGCGGAGCCCGATCTCCCGGGTACGGTGGGACACCGCAAGGGATACGACTCCATATACCCCGATGGCGGAGAGGAGGAGGATCACGAGACCCAACCCTGCCCCCAGCCTCCCGGTGGCCCGCTGGTCCCGGGTCGCCCGGGCCACGACGGCCTCTCCCGGGAGAAGGCGGGGCATGGGAAGCCCCGGGTCCACGGACCGGAACGCCTCCCTGAACGGCGCCGTCAGGGCCGACCCCTCCGCGGCGGCGCGGAGCACAATCATGAGACTCGACGAGTAGCTCTGTCGCAGAGGGATGAAGACGTGGGGCCAGGAGTCGGTGGCCCGGCTGGACGCCACCTGCCCCACCACGCCTACTACGGTCCGGGGGGCGGCCCCATCGGAACCGGCTGGCCAGATAAGCTGTTGGCCCACGGCAGATCGTCCCGGCCAGAGACGTTCCGCCAAGGGGCTGGTGACGACCACCACAGGCTCCGAGGTCTGGTCGTCTCCAGGCCGGAACCCCCGGCCCTGGAGTACGGGCGTCCCAATAGCCCGGAAGTATCCTTCTGTGACCCTGGTGAACTCCACCACCAACCGGCCCTCGACCTCATCCGGCCGGTCCACCGGTGAAACGCGGCCAAAGTTCCCGCGGCGGTCCAAAGGCACCCCGTCACCCAGGGCCGCGGTGGTTACGCCGGGGAGGGATCCCAAAGCCTCCATGAGCTGGTCGAGCAGGGCCCCGCCACCCTCCTCGAGGGTGGGATAACCCTCTTCGGAGAAATCCAGGAGGGGGGAGGAAAGCCCCCCCACCCGGAAGTCCGTCACGACCATCCCCTGGGGTTCGAACCCGAGAGTCGCGACGTTGGTCTGGTTCAAAGAGCGGAGGAAGAGGACCCCGACCACCAGCAGGGAGAGAGCGGCTCCTACCTGTGCAGAAGCCGCGATCCTCTGCATCCTGCCGACACGCCTCCCTCCCCCACCCGCATCATCCTTCAAGGCCGATACCAGCTCCGGCCGGCTGAACCGGATGGCAGGGAGGAGCCCGATAGCCAGGGCCGCAGCCAGGGCCAGTGCGAAGGACATGGCCAGAACCCAGCCTGTGGGTTCGAAGGTGACTCCGGGCGCGGAGATGCCCAGATCCGGGGGAGAGAGAGAGGCCATTCCCAGCATGGCCAGCGCGGTCCCGACACCTCCCCCAGCCAATGCCAGGACCACGGCCTCCACCATCAGATGGCGCACCAGGCGGATGCGACTCGATCCCAGAGCCAACCTCACTCCGATCTCTCGCTCCTTGGCAGCCGATCTGGCCAGGGACATGCCAGCCAGGTTTCCGCAGATGATGAGGAGAAGCACAGCCAGGAGGCCCCACAGCCCTACCACGGCAATCAGGTCCCAGACCCGATTCTGAGCGGGGAACCGCCCGAAAGATTCCACCCGGACCGTCCTGTTCTCGTTTGTCTCGGGATACTCGGCGCCCAACCGGGTGAACAAGGTTTGGAGGGCGGCCTGGGCCTCGACCCGGGTGGCGCCGGCGCGGAGGCGTCCCAGGGCCTGAACCGAGAAGCGTTCCCGATCCGCCATCATCGGCCCGTCGTCCACCAATGAAGGGTGCTGGACCAGTGGTACCCAGAGATCCACGCTGCTCAGGGTCACTCTCGCCCCCGCAAAGGCCGGCGGCGCCACGCCCACTACGGTGTAGGGGACCCGGCTGAGAGTGACGACCTGCCCGAGGATGTCGGCCCTCGCCTCGAACCGGCTCAGCCACATGTCGTGGCTGACAACCACTACGGGATGCTGACCCGGCCCAACGTCCTCGTTGGGCAGGAATCCCCTCCCCCGAGCGGGAAGGGCTCCCATGACCTGGAAGTAGTCGCTGGTGGCGAAGGCCGCGTGCACCCGGTCGGCAGCACCCTCGGTTCCGATGGTGATGTCTTCCTCGATCCAGGCAGTCAGAGACTCGAAGGGGGTATCCGACTCCCGGACGGCCTGGAAATCGGGGTAGGTCCACCCCCACCAGTCCGCTCCATCCTGCACGATGACCGGATCCAGGATGCGATCCTGATCGAATACGCCGGGAACCGGAGCGACCCACACGGCATGTACGGCGGAAAAGACAGCCGAGTTCACCCCGATGCCCACCGCCAGGGAGAATACCGTCACCGCAGTGTAGCTCCTGGCCTTCAGCAATGAGCGGAAGGCGAAGCGCACGTCATGGAACGCATCGGCAAACAGCTCCGTCAGGGCCCGGCGTCTCGCTCCCCGCTCATCGATCCGGCGGCAATGCTCCGCGATCTCCTGCGGGTTCCCGAACTGGTCCAGTGCCTCGGCCTCGGCCTCTTCCCGAGACCGCCCGCTCTCCATGAGCTGCTCGATGCGGGTCTCCAGGTGGAAATCGACCTCCGCCTCGACACTGTCGTCCAGCCGCTTCCCGAATCGGTCGAGGTGAAAGAGTCGGAACCGACCACGCTGCCTCATCGCACGTCCTCCGCAGAAACGTCGAGGACGGAAAGGATGGCCCGCGTGCTCGCAATCCATCCCTTCAGCTCAGAAGCCACCGCCTTCCTCCCGCTCCTGGTGATTTCGTAGTACTTGGCCCGTTTCCCTTCCTCGGTCTTGATCCACTCCCAATCCACGTGCCCCTTGGCCTGGAGACGATGAAGGGCCGGATACAGGGAACCCTCCTCCACCTGGAAGAGCCCTCCCGACCGTGCTGCGATGTGGTCCGACACGCCGACCCCGTGCATGGGACCGGCCAATTCCAGGGCTCTGAGGATGAGCAGCTCCAGCGTTCCGTAGAGACCTCCCGCTCGCACACCACCCATGTGGGTCCTCCCTGGCATCGAGTGTCTATATAGACTGTCTATGTCATAAGTACGGGAAGAAGATTGCGAGGTTTCAGCTTGTTGAAGTAGTCGCCGGCTCAACCCGTTCCCGACGTCCGCGACGGACTACTCATCTCCCGGGGTCGGGCGAACCCTCGAAGACGGCGTCACCCCTGTCCCAGCGCCCGCACCGGATCCGTGGTGGCGGCCCGAGATGCGGGGATCCAGGTGGCCGTCAAGCTCACGAGAAGCAGAACGAGGGCCACCGAGCCGAATGTGATGGGATCGTCGGCATCCACTTGGAAGAGTAATGCGCCCATGAAACGACTCAGGGCGTATGCCCCCATCAACCCCACCGCCAGTCCCGCCCCGGTGACGACCATGCCCTGGCGGAGGATCATCCCACGGACCGTGCCGGCTTCGGCGCCCAGGGCGATGCGCACCCCGATCTCCTGAGTCCGCTGGGCCGTCACGTAGGAGACGACACCGTACAGGCGCTGGGCCGTCACGTAGGAGACGACACCGTACAGGCCGATGGCTCCCAGGAGGAGGCCCACGCCGGCGGCGATGGCGAGCATGAGCATGGTGAACGCCATGGGGGCCCGGGCATTCCGTACACGGTCCTCCATGGTGCGAAGGTTGGCCAGAGGGATGGCCCCATCCATCTCTCCGAGTTGGGTGCGGATGGACTGGACCACGGACGTGGGCGGCACGGATGTCTTCACCGCGTACCCCATGGATTGGGTGAGCCAATCCTTGCCGACCCCTTCTCCCTGGATCAGCGGATAGTAGACGGCCCCCATGGGCTCATCGATGAGCGACGCGTTGTGCACGTCGCCCACCACTCCCACCACCTGGGACCACGGATCGTGATCCAGAGGGATCCCCTGGGAGACTCGCCGGGTCAGTGGATCCTCTCCCTCGAAGAAGGACTCCACGATGCCCTGGGACACGAGCACGGCCCCCGTCTGTTCGTCCGAGTCGCGCTGCTCCAGGAGTCGGCCGGCTCTCAAAGGAACGCCCAACGCCCGGAAATAGCCCGGGGTAGCCGCTCGCATCTCGACGATGGGAGGGATCTCGTCCGGATCGATGGGCTGACCCTCCACCATCAGCGGGTCGAGAGCGCCGAAACCCCACAGAGGCAAAAGACTGACGGCACCGGCCACCTGGACACCGGGAATGGCTTGGATTCGGTCGAGCAGCTCAGTGTGAAACCGAGCTCGGTCTTCTGCCCCCGGGTAGTCGGTGGAGGGAAGGGCGAGCTCGAAGGTGAGGACGTTGGACGAGTCGAACCCCGGGTCCACCCCCTGGATGGCCCAGAACGACCTGAGCGTGAGACCCGAGCCCACCAGAAGCATGAGGGCGAAAGCCACCTGCGACACGACCAGGAGGGA
>JBDHCH010000412.1:0-5225 GCA_039592115.1 Gemmatimonadota bacterium
TTGTCCACCTTCAACTCGTCCACCGACACACGGCCCGTGAAAATGACGGGGTCCATGGGAAACTTGTCCGGACGGAAGTGGGTGTTGAAGAAGTGGACGGTGAAGATGAACCCCACGGCCAGGAGGGCTTCGTCGCTATGGATGATGGTGGCGATGTTCACCGCTTGGCCAGGTAGGAAGGTGGTGAACAGCTCCGGGAACCAGAGGATCAGCCCGGTGTTTCCGATGACGAACATTCCCCAGAGAACCGCGAAGTAGTCGAACTTCTCCCAATACGTCCAGCGCCCGTACTCCGGTTTCGGCCCAAGCCCCAGGAACCATTTGACCGAGTCCCAGAGGTCCCGGGCGTCCTGGAATGTGAACGCCAGGGTGTTTCGCCGGTCCATCACGAACTCCCGCCAGGATTTCCCGGAGTTTCTCTTCCTCTTCCAGAGGTCCCCAAGGTGGATCAACCAGATGGCGATGAGGATCAGGGCCGCCAAACGGTGAAGGGCCCCCGTCACCGTGAATCCGCCCAAGAGGGCTGATGTGAGCTGAGCCCACCCCATATACGAGAACTTCAAGGCCATCCCGGTGATGGCCAGGGTGAAGAAGCACAGGATCATGATCCCGTGGAGCGTCCGCTCGAAGGTGTTGAACCTCCTGTACATCCGCTCGCCCGGCTCCGGGATGCGGTGGGCCCGATGGGGTTTCCAGTGCTCCGGCGACCGCCAAAGCCTCCAGAGCCAGAGCAGCGTATGGATGCCGAAGAAGGTGAGCGTGCCCACCAGGAGGGCTGTCATCGCCCAGAAGGAATAGAAGAGGAGTGGATACTTCTCGGGATCGTGATGGGTGGCGTGGGTCAGATACCCCGTGAACCGCTCGTTGGCCGACGGGTGGCACCGGGCACACGTTTCAACCGCGTTGGCACGGCTCAGAGTCGAGGCAGGGTTCTCCGGGGGCAGGATGTTGTGAGTGCCGTGGCAGTCATAGCACTTGGCGGCCCCCTGATCCCCGAGCCTCGACACCTTCCCGTGGAACGTATCGAAGAAGGTCTCCGTCTCTTCCACGTGACACCGGCCGCACTGGTTCATCATCCTGAGCCGGAAGTCCCCCTCACCGGTCCTGGCGATCTCATGAGAGGTATGGCAATCCTCGCATGTCGGGTACTCCAGCTCGTCCGCGTCGCTCCTTCGCTCCCAGTGCACAGATTCCTCGAACTGCTCTTCGATGCCGTGGTGACACACTCCACATGTGGCTGAGATGTTGGAGGGATGAGTAGTGGACTCTGGGTCGGTCTGAGGGAGCGGCCGGTGGGGGGTATGGCAGTCATCGCAGGTGGCCGTGACTACCAGACCGCTCTCGATGAGCCCCTCCCCGTGGATGCTCATCTCATAAGATCCAATGATCCCTCCCTCGTGGGCGAGGAGAGTGTCCCCGGCCATCCGCCGTGCGGCCGGCTCCCCCTCTCTGTGGCATGTAGCACAGAGATCTGGGACGTTCCGGGCATAAGAGGGAGACGCAGGATCGAGACGGCCCCTGGTGGCGTGTTTCGAGTGACAATCCAGGCACACAGGGGCGTCGGGATCTCCCTCGGCAACCAGCTTCCCGTGGGTCCCCAGCTGGTTCTGCTCCACCGGTCCCGCGTGGCAGATGGAGCAGTCCACTGGAGAGCCGGATGTCTCGCACGCTCGAGATAGACCAGGGGTCACATCCACGTGGCATTGTGCACAGGCGGTCCCTGAGTGCATGGATCCGCTGTACTCGTCGGGGTCCACGTACAGGGACACCCTGTTCCCTGCTACCCGACTGAAACCCACCAGCGTGGGATCGGCGTGGCAAGCAAGACAGTCTTCATTCGCTGCCCCTGCATCGTAGAGGACTCGCCGTTGTTCATGCGGTGCATGGCAGTCCACACAAGCCGGGATTTTATGAGGCTCCTCCTCCCAGAGGCGCCCCTCGATGACCTGTACGTGGACCTCCTCGATGCGAGCGTGGCACTGGGTGCAGGTTGATGCTACCCGCTCACGGGAGATGCTGGAACGTGGGTCGGTGTGGGGGAGGATGTTGTGTGAGGTATGGCAGGACGTGCACACCGCCGTCACGGAGAGACCAGCCCTGAACAGCCCGTCTCCATGGATGGACATGGAATAATTCTGAAGGATCCGGTCCTGGGGAATATTCCTCGTCCGTGCCACCGGGGCCCCTTCCCGATGGCACTCTCCGCACAGAAGCGGGATGTTGATGTTGGCCGTGGGGGATGAAGGGTCTCCACTCGATTTGATGTCGTGGCCCCCGTGACAGTCCGCACAGGCGGGAGCCAACGGATCCCCCCTGGAAGCCGCCTGCCCATGGAGGGACCGGCCGTGTTGTTGAGCCTCCGTTGAATGGCAGAACCCGCAGTCGACGGGCGGGACGTCTGCGGCGGAATGGGGGAACGGCACGTTCTGGTGGCAGAGGGTGCATCCCACGCCGGCAGGGCCGTGGACCGAGGGTGCCAGGGTTTCCGGGGTAACCAGAAGCCGGTTCGCCCGTTCCGATCCCTGGAGCATCGCGGGGTCCCCGTGACACATGAGGCACATGTCATCCCCCTGCCCCATGACAGGCCCGGTAGGGACGAAAAGTCCCAAGAAAAGAAGCCCTGCCCCTGCCAGGGCAAAGTGTCTCGTCAGCATCGGCTGCTCAATCTTCAAGGTCCCCAAGGATTATTGAGATTTCGGTGTCTGCCCGGCCGATCGGGACACCGCAAATCGAAGGCTCCACTCGCGAAAATTTGCACGGAATGTGCCATATCGCGGAATGTAGGGGCACCGGGGATTCGGCCCCCGGCGAATCGGACCCCGGATGCGGAAACTGCGTACGAGATAGGCTGAACTGTTTCGCATTCTTCAAAGGACTGCCGTATTTTCTCGGAGAAAGGAAAAGGGTTCTTCGAAATCGATCCATCGTATCCAAATTCCCCCGGAGGCCGAAGTGGAAAAATGGGATTTCTGGGATTGGTGTCTGGCGGGCCTCTCCGTTTTCACCGTGGCCATGGGACTCCTGATCTTCTTCCTTTATGCCCTTCCGCAGGAGCCCCTCTTGGTTCCGGAGGTTCAGGCCTCAATCCGAGTGGGGCGGCTGGATGACTTCCCCCTGAACACCTCCCGTCTCCAAAGCTGGGGATCCGAGTTGATCCTGGTAATCCGAACCGAGGACGGAGAGATGCGCGCCGTGGAGGGCCGGTCTCCTGCAACCAACTGCGTTTTGCAGTGGGACCCTCGCCGGAGCCATGTCCGCTCCCCTTGCAGCTACGAGATCTACAATCCCTTGGGGTACATCGTCAGCGGGTTGGGGGATCAGGCAGGTACCCGGTGTGGATTCGGGACGGGATCATCTCAATCGGGAGTGAATCGTGACGGAGAATGACCAGCCAGGTCTGAAGAGCCGATTCCTGAAGTGGCTCGAGGATGCCACCGACTCCCGCATCCTCGCCATCCCCCGGTTCTTCGGGTTTCTATACGGACCCATCGATGACAGGCTCCCTCTCGGACAAGCTCTCAGGAAGTCCCTTGGGCGACGACTCCCTGCCCACGTCGGTTGGGTGCACGCGTTCGGGGGGACGACCTACCTCCTCTTTCTGATTCTGGTGGCAACCGGAGTCCTGCTCTCGTTCTATTACCGGCCGTCTGTGGTGGAGGCTTATCCGAGCCTTCAATACCTGGAATCAGAGGTGGCCTTCGGGTGGTTGGTTCGGCACGCCCACTTCTGGTCTGCCAGCCTGGTGGTCATCTTCTCCTTCTTCCATTTCATTCGAGTGCTGGTCTCCGGTGGGTACCGGGCTCCCAGGCAGACAACCTGGTTGTCCGGAATTCTCTTCTTTCCGGTGCTCCTGGCCTTCGTGACCTCCGGGTATCTCCTTCCCTGGGATCAGTGGGCTTATTGGGCCACCACCGACGGAATCGAAGCCCTCCGAGGCTTCCCCCTGATCGGGGGCATCGTGGCTGACGTCTTCACTGCGGATGAATTCGTCAGCGGTGCCACGCTGAGCCGGTTCTACGCTACTCACGTGATCTTGCTGCCGTGGGTGGCTCTGCTGCTAATCTCCCTCCACTTCCAGTTGATGAGGAAGCATGGGGTGGATCCTCCGCCTTCCGGGGTGGTGGAGGAGGGGGAGCCGTTCTTTCCCAACCACGTCCTCCGGATGGTGACGGTCCTGGCGCTGACTCTGGGCGTGGTCCTCAGCCTGGCCATGTTCTGGCCGAGGCCGTTTGGGCCGCCTGCAGATCCGTTCAGTCCACCCGACGTCCTGCCGGTTCTGGGGATCCCGGCAACGATCTTGGTCGGCGCCGGGGAATTGTGGGGTGGATTCGGGTTGCATCTCCTCCTGTTTTTGTTCGTCCTCTTGTTGATCCTCCCTCTGGTCCACCGCTCGGAGGAACGAAATCTCTTGAAACGACCCGTAGCGGCGTCCGTTACCTTCGCCCTCACACTCCTCTTGCTGGTTTCCCTCGTCATCGGGTGGAGCCGGCCCGGAGCCGCGGTGGATTACGATGCGATCGATGTGCCTGCTCTGGATGCGGTGAACAGTGAGTTCGCGCCCCCCAGGGGACTCTCGGAGGAAGAGGAGGGAGGGAGCCATGATTGACCGGATCACGCTCCTGACGTTGGCCACGATTCTCTCGGCACCCCATGTCGTCCAGGGCCAGGAGACGATGGCAGGGTATCTCCAGGAAGAATACTCCTGCATCATGTGCCACACGGAGATGAGGACCGACTTCCTGGAGGGCGTTCACTCGAATCGCGGTATCCAGTGCACGGATTGCCACGGAGGGGATCCGACGCAATTCGAGATCAGGGATGCTCACACCCAGGGCTTCAGCGGCCGTCTGACCAAGGCCGAGTCTGTGGATCTCTGTCTTTCTTGCCACGGGGACATCCCGGGCATGAGGCAGTACGCCCTGGAGCCGGTAACGCGAGACGAATACCTCATCAGTCAGCATGGGCAGAGTCTCCTTCGGGACGGAAACCTCCAGGCTCCTGCCTGCAGCGATTGCCATGGCGCCCATGCCATTTACCCCATGGCCGATCCGAGAAGTCCGATACACCCCAGTCAGGTTTCGGAGACCTGTGCCACCTGTCACTCCGATCCGGAGATGGTGCCTGCCGGGTATCCAACAAATCAACTCCTGGAATGGTCCGAGAGCGCTCACGGAGTTGCTCTTATTGAGGAGTTCAACAATCGCTCCGCAACCTGCCCTTCCTGT
>JBDHCH010000413.1:0-3312 GCA_039592115.1 Gemmatimonadota bacterium
AGCTTCCTGCACGATGAGAGCCGCCATCCCCGTGGCATGGTTCGAGTAGGATGAGGCCTCCCCCGGAGGCCGCACCCGAGCCGGGATCTGTTCGGCCAGGAGATCCCCCAGAGGCTTCATGAACTCTTCGCCCTCACCGAACAGGCCCACCACGAAGTCCTCGAATCCCGCCGAGTGCGTCATGACGTGACGGAGCGTGATGGGTTCGGGGTACGTGTCGGGAATCTGGAATCCGCTGAGGTACTCGTTGATGTCGGTGTCCAGATCCAGCACTCCCTCCTCCACGAGCTGCATCACCGAGGTCCAGGTGAAGAGCTTCGTCACGGAGCCGATGCGGAAGAGGGTCCGCTCCGGGTCCACCTTCTCTCGGGCCTCCCAGTCGGCGAAACCGTACCCCTTGGCGAAGAACACCTCCCCGTCCTTCACCACCGAGACCACTGCACCAGCGGAATTGTGCTGAGCCAGCTGGATCTCCATGACGCCGTCCAGGAAGGCCTCGAGCTCTGCGGGATCCGTAGGGCCTCGGACGTCCCCCTGTTGGACCATCCCGTGCAGCTCCAGGTGGCAACAGGCGGGTAGGAGCCCCAGCGGTCCAAAGGAGAGAAGAAGGAGAGAGACGAGCAGCGACGAGAAGGCGTGCCGACGGACTGTGCGGGGCAGGCGCATGGAGGCCTCCGAAAAGTGTTGGCAGAACACGGCGCCACGGTGTCGGTTCCCGCACTGGGACGATGGACCCAGCCGATCCCCGCCGGTGGCACGGGGACGAAAATGCCTGGGAAAGCGGGATCGCGCGAGGGATCTCCCAACAGGATCGGGAAAACGCCTTACATTTCCTGGTTCCGGTTTGGGCTGCCGGGCGGCACGGTGTGATCGAAAACCCTGGAGGAAATTCTGAGCTGGCGGACCTTTCTGACATTCCTGAGCATCGTCCTCATCATCATGGGGAGTGTCCACTGGTACATCTTCCACCGCCTTGTGGTGGACACCGCCCTTCCCACGCCGGCCAGGACGGTTCTGGGTATGGCCTTCGTCGGTCTGGTCCTGAGCATCCCCCTGTCCTTCATCGCCAGCCGGGTGCTGGACCGCACCGCGGCGCGGTACTTCGTGGTTCCGGTCTACATATGGCTCGGACTCGCCTTCCAGACCTTCTTTCTCATCCTGGGCATCGATCTGATCAGAGGGATCGGCGCCCTGGGGATTCGTCTCGCACGGTTGGAGCCCTTGTGGTCAAACCCCTCAGAAGCTCTTCAGGCCTGGAGGGTCACGGCGGGCGCAGCGGCGGCCACCACTGTTCTGGCCACATCCTTCGCCATCTGGTGGGGGCTCACCCGACTAGCGGTCAGACGACTGGACGTCCCCCTGGCTCGGCTCCCCCGGGCCATGGACGGCTTCACGATCCTCCACCTCTCGGACATCCACCTGGATCTCGTCCACGGGCGACGTTGGCTCATGGAGGTGGTGACGAGGGCCAACGCACTCGAGCCGGACCTCATCGCCATCACCGGAGACCTGGCCGAGGGGAGCGTCGCCCAGTTCGGCGGGGACGCCGAGCCGATTCGAGAGCTGAACGCCCCCCACGGAGTATTCTTCGTCACCGGCAACCACGAGTACTTCCACGACCTGGACGGCTGGCTGGAGTACCTGGCGAACGCTGGGGTCAGGGTACTCAGGAACGAGCGGGTATCCATCGGGACCGACGACGTCTGCTTCGACCTCGCGGGTGTGGATGACCACGAGGGGGAACGCCTCGCCCCGGGCCATGGCCCGGATCTGGGGAAGGCCCTCGAGGGGCGGGCTCCCCAACGGGAAGTCGTCCTCCTGGCCCATCAGCCCCGCATCATCAAGGAAGCCGCCAGGAACGACGTCGGTCTCGTCCTCAGTGGCCACACCCACGGCGGACAGATCTGGCCATTCAGCTATCTCGTATACCTCCAGCAACCGTATGTTAAGGGATTGCACGAGGAGAACGGAACGCGTCTCTACCTCAGCTCCGGAACCGGTTTCTGGGGCCCCCCTATGCGGTTGGGGACCACGGCTGAGATGGCGCTCATTACACTTCGAGCCCAGGGGTAACCATGCACGACGGCATCATCGACCTCCGAAGCGATACCCTCTCCATGCCCACCCAGGAGATGCTCGAGAGCACGCTCTCCGCGCCCCTGGGGGACGATTCCCGGGATGGGGATCCAACCGTGATGGAGCTCGAGTCCGTTGCCGCGGAGATGATGGGGAAGGAAGCCGGCCTCTTCATGCCCAGCGGCACGATGTCGAACCTCGTCGCCATGCGGACCCATGTGGAGCCAGGAGCCACAGCCCTCGTGGAGCAGAGTGCCCACCTCTACGGAGCCGAGATCGGTGGGATTGCCGCCGGGTGTGGGCTCCTGGTGCTCCCTGTGCCGGGGCGGCATGGCGCTCCGAACCTGGAGGGGCTGCGGCAGGCCGCCCGGAGAGTCCCCACCCTCTTCCCTACCCCGGGCCTCCTTTGCCTCGAAAACACGCATAATGCGGCTGGCGGCACGGTCATCTCCGAGGGGCATATCGAGGGGGCGGCCCAGATCGCTCGGGAGCATGATCTCCGGGTTCACCTGGACGGCGCCCGGATCTTCAACGCTGGGGTCGCTGCCGGGGTGGATGTCCGCACCTTCACACGCCACGCCGACACCGTCTCGTTCTGTCTTTCGAAAGGCCTCTCTGCTCCCATCGGCTCACTCCTCACTGGCCCCAAAGCGTTCATCGACCGGGCCCGGATGGTCCGCCGGGCGCTTGGTGGTACCCTTCGCCAGGCCGGCGTCATCGCTGCCCAGGGGCTCGTAGCTCTGAAGACGGGGATCTCCCGTCTGGCCGAGGACCACGCCAACGCCCGCGACTTCGCGGAGGGGGTTGCCCGGGAGGAGGGCCTCCACGTGGATCTGGAGTCCGTCCAGTCCAACATCGTCAACCTGGACGTGGGGGGGCTGGGCATCGACGCCGCGACCTTCGCGAGACACCTGGATGAGAAGAAGGTCAGAGGGCTGCCGGGGTTGGGCCATGTGGTCCGATTCGTCACCTACCGGGGCATCACCGCCCAGGACATCGAGGCAGCGATCGGCGCGGTGCGGGAGACCGCCTCCGTGCGTCCCTGGGAGATGGCCGGAGTCTGATTATGGAGATCAAGGTCTTCGCCACCGGCGGGTCCGTCGACAAGGGATACTCCACGAAGGAAAGTGCGTTCATGGTGATGGATCCCCAGGTCACGGAAGTGCTCAAGGACGCCAATGTGACCTTCCGATACGAGGTGGAGCCGATCTTCAGGAAGGACAGCCTGGAGATCAC
>JBDHCH010000414.1:0-3650 GCA_039592115.1 Gemmatimonadota bacterium
GCCTTTTTCCATGAAGACGGTCCGTCCCGCGTCGACCTTTCACGGTGTATCGGTTGCGGCCTCTGCATCGCGACCTGCCCGGGGGGTGCCATCCGACTTCATGAGAAGGAGGAGACTCAGACGCCTCCGAAGACCCAGAACGCCCTCTACATGAAGATCTTGTTGGAGCGGTACGGTCCCGTGGAGGCGGCCAAGATGGTGGCGAAGAAGGCCTTGGGGATGAAGATCTGAAGGAGGGCAGCCCTTCAGACGGCCCATGCCACCCCTGCCCCAGTCACACCACGGATGCGGCAATGGAGCCGTTTCACGGGCGCCTCCGGTCACCAGGGGCTTGGGATACCCCCAGAGGTGCCGTCACTTAACAAAAGGGCCTCCGGCTTCGGCCGCCTGGAGGTGGCCTCCGACCCGACCGGCCGCAGGCTGACTGAGCCTAGAAGCGGACAGGGTTGTTTCGAAGAGAGCAGGACCTGGAATTGGAGTAGGTGGGGCCGGTTCGGAGGCCCCGAACGTTACAGGAAAGGCCGGTGGGATGGCAAATACAACGGTACAGTTGCTTCATTCCGCCGATCGGCTGAGAGAGCCAGCCATTGTCTCGGCAGTTCAATCACTCCCTTTGCCTAAGGGGAGTCATGGGTTGGATGCCGGCTGCGGGATTGGGAGTCACTGCGAGCTCCTGTTGAAGGCTACCGCGCCTGACGGCCATCTGACCGGGCTGGACTCCTCCTCAGAACACCTGGCGGTGGCGGTGGATACGGCTCGCCAACGGGGGATTTCCAGTCGGGTCTCATTCCGCCAGGGGGATGTTGCAGACCCCCCTTTTGAGGCCAACTCCTTTGACTGGGCGTGGAGCGTCGATTGCGTGGGCTTTATTCCGGGCGATCCAGTCGAAATGATCAGAGGTCTTGCCCGAGTGGTGAAGCCTGGAGGCATCGTAGCCCTTTTGTTGTGGTCCTCACAGCAGTTGCTTCCCGGTTACCCTTTTCTTGAAGCCCGATTGAATGGGACGAGGGCAGGAGCGGCTCCCGCGACCGCCGACTGGCCTCCCCGTCGCCACCCTCTGCGATCCATCGGCTGGCTGGCCAGCGCTGGGTTGCGGGAACCGGCGGCCCGCACCTTCGTCGTTGACATCTTTGCCCCGCTCCACGAAGACCAGAAACTCGCTTTGGCCTCTTTGATCGAAATGCGATGGGGCTCCCCAGATTCGGAGCTTTCTGAGGCGGATCGGGAAGTCTTCCAGCGACTTAAGGATCGGGCTCACCCTGATTCCGTCGTCGATGGTGAGGACTACTTCGGGTTCTTCACCTATTCATTGTTTTGGGGTGTTGTTCCGGGCGAGACGACCCTTCACTCTGCCCCTGAATAGGAGTCTATGGCTGGCCGTGGACAATCCGAGGCAAGCTCCGTTCATCTTCCGGGTGCCTGGCTGGATTCAACAAGGAGATGGCGAGCTCAACGAAATGAGCATCGCCCCAATGGTGCCATCGACGCCTATCTGGAACGTTGTGAGGCATGCATTGAAAAGAGAGAGAACGAGCCTGGACGAATCTCGAGCTCCGCAGCGCTGACTCTGAATCGTCTTGCTGGCTTCCCACCTTCCACTTGAACGGAGTCAACAATGGCAATCCGCAGCATGGGGCTCACCCTCAGTGGGATTCTCCTGGCCCTCTTCTCATGCCAGCCCGCCTCGTACGATCCGGTCCCGGAGATCCTCGTCCAGGGCGCACCCATTCATGGCACCAACGGGATCATGTTCGACGATTCGGATCGTCTCTACATCGCCTCGGCCCTGGGCCGGGAGATCGTCGTTATGGATCCGGAGTCGGGAGAGGTCCTGGAACGCATCGGCACCGATCGCGGTGTCGAAACGCCGGACGACCTGCATTTCGGGCCGGACGGGTCCCTCTATTGGACTTCCATCATGACCGGGGAGGTGGGTCGGCTTACACCCGAGGGCGTGGACACGGGCCAGATGATCCAACCAGGCGTGAACCCCGTCACCTTTTCGGACGACGGCCGCCTGTTCGTAGGCCTGGACGTCATCGCTGGAGGGCTCTACGAGCTGGACCCGGAATTCGCTACGTCCCCTCGGCCCATCTACGAGGGCATCGGAACCAACGGCATGGATTGGGGACCCGATGGCTTCCTCTACGCCCCCGTGGAGGGAAACCTGATGGCCGTCGATGTCGACTCGGGAGTGACAAGGAGTGTGGCCGGAGGGGAGGGACTCGGCACCATCAAGTTCGATTCCCACGGCCGCCTGCACGGGCTCGACTGGAGCCAGCCGAGTGTGGTGCGGCTCGATGTCGAGACCGGATCCAGAGAGACCGCCGCAGCATTGCCTCCTGGTGCCGACAACCTGGCCTTCGACTCGGGGAATCGCCTTTTCGTTTCGAGCTTCTGGAACGGTTCCATCCTGGAGGTGCTCCCGGACGGTGCGACGAGAACCGTGAGTCCTGGGGGACTTATTGCTCCCGGTGGGCTGGGAGTGCACGCCCGCGCCGACGGGGGTGAGTCGGTGTTCGTCGCCGACGTCTTCACCGTGAGAGAGTTCGATGGCCTCACTGGAGACGAGGTGGAGCAGAGGAGCGCATGGCACTTCACGGAATGGGTCCAGGGTGACCTCCTCGTGTCCACCTCCTGGATTTCAGCGACGGGAGTAACGGAGGTGCGCGACCTCCTCACCGGCGAGACCTTGGTGAGCTACACCGATTTCAACCATCCGCTCAACGCGATCCTGTTTCAGGGAGATCTGGTTGTGGCCGACTTCGAGCTGGGATCCGGATTCACACGGGTGGTGAAAGCCAGTACGACGGATCCCTCCCAACGCGAGGTGCTCATGGACCCGGGGAACGGGCTCGGGTTACCGGCCGGCCTGGCGGCCACCGAGCACGACCTCTGGGTCGCAGACCGGGAGAACGGCTCCGTGTTTCAGCTCGTGGCGGCTGGAGAGGTGTTGGACACTCCCCTGGTCGTTTCTGAGGGCCTAGCAGCGCCAGAGGGCTTGGCAGTTTCCTTGGACGGTGCGCTGTTGGTAGCGGAAACCGGTGCGAATCGCCTCGTTCGTATTGATCCCACTAGCGGCGAGGTGAGCATTCTCGCGGGTGGGCTCGCGTTGGACTCGTCATTCGTACAGGGCTGGCCCCAGACCTGGCTGTTCTCAGGGGTTGCAGTTGGGCCGAGCGGGACGATCTATCTGTCAAACGCTGGCGAAAACCAAGTCCTCGTCCTGCGTCCTGAGGGCCAATGATGCGTTGAGTGAGGGCCGACCTGTTGAGTCACCTGGATCGATGGGAGACCTGACTGTGGTGGCAGCTCACCATGCCTCAGTATCAGCCGGCCTGCCCCTCACTCGCTGTCGCTCGTGGCCCTTCGTGCCATTCACCTGCGGTCTCGCCGCATGGGCGAACCAGCGTCGCGCCCTCCGGTGATGTCGGCAGTCAGGGGGATGTTAGGGAAGGTCTGCACAAGTGGGGCGAGCCGCGTTACATGCGCCACGGGGCCAGATGGAAGACGGGGCTCCGAAGGCATAGCCAAGCGCTACGTCGAGGAGCCCCAACGCTGCAGATGGCCCCGTGCCGCTGTAACCCGGAGGGCACAGGGGGGTTGCGGCGCCATACGGCGTCAGAACTCCTCTCCGATGCTTTGGCATC
>JBDHCH010000415.1:0-3294 GCA_039592115.1 Gemmatimonadota bacterium
CGCCGGTGATGCGGTTGTCGGGACACAGGCCAAGCCAGCTGGCGAAGTCGCCGGCGGTGGGGAAAGCGGAAAGGTCCCGGCCGCACTCGGCGAAAAGGGTCTGGATCGTGTGGATCTCGACACCGGGAATGGCGGTGAGATCGGTACCGAAAATCCGGTAGAACTCTGTGCGGAGGTCAAGGCCCAGGGGCTCCTTGCGGCGCCCGGGAGCGGGAGGTAGAGGGTCCTCGTCGGGATCGACCCTGGAGCCGAAGTTGCCGAGGAGTTCGTGGAGCTCTTCGTCACACTGCTGGATCTGGGCCTGGTAGTGGCGATACGCGCCCAGCGACTGTCGGAGGGTGAAGAGGTGCTCGCGCCGCCAGGTGCCGGTCAGGGCCTTAGCAAGGGTTTCCTCGTCGGCTTTGATGGTCCGGTGGCGGAGCCCGGCCAAGACCTCCGGGCGGCGTTCGCCGGCGAGGACGGCATCCAGGATGGTCATTCCCGTCACGCCCGTGATGTCACTGATCACATGGTGGATCTGCAGGTTCATCTGGGTCAGGGCCTTGTGCATGTGCTGCACGTGGGAAGACGCCATCTGGACCAATGAGGCCTTGTGGCGTAACACCGTGCGCACGGCCGCCACAGCTCCGGGCGGGTGAAAGGACCCCCGCAGCAGCCCGACCGAGTGGAGGTACTGGAGCCACTCGCAGTCCAGTACATCGGTCTTGCGGCCGGGCACCCTCCTGAGGTGACGGGCGTTGACCAGGCACACTTCGATGCCTCGCTCCTCGAGGATGGTGAACAACGGCATCCAGTAGACGCTGGTGGCCTCCATGGCCACCGTGGTGACGCCGCAGGCTCTAAGCCAGTTCGCCAGCTCGACCAACTCCGGCGTGAAGGTGGCGAACGTGCGGACCGGTTCGGGATCCCGATCTTGGGGCACCGCCACGTATACTTCCCTTGCCCCGACATCGATTCCTGCCGCGGTGGGATTGATCACCGGGGTGGGACGGTTCCGTGATCCTTTTCGCTTGGACCCCGTCTTTCGCTTTGCCATCGGACGCTCACCTTCCCGAGACTGGAGCTGAGACTCACGAGATGCGGGAAGGCGGCCCCGGTCGGAGGCTCTCGACAATCTTCTGATCGGGATCGGCTCGGCACCGTCACCAGGAAAGGGCTCTTGCGGCCGGGAACCAGGCTTATCAACGGGCTCGGACTAGCACCAATGCGTTGTCGGTCTTCGCCGCTCCCCCGCACCTTCAGCATCTGCACCAAAGGGGCCCTCCGCGCAAGCGCCCGCCCACGTTTCTTCCCATAGGGCCCCCGCACCAGAGCGCGGTGCCTAGGCTTCTCAGGCCTCAGTCAAATAGGCCAAATCCCGGCAAAATGCCGCGATTTCACGGGCAGGACGTACGATCTGCCGTACTTTTCCGGCAAACATGCCGGATTATGCCGGGATTTACCGGCCCAATGACCGGCCCAATCGACACATGAATCGGCCCAATCAATGAAACTGGACCTGGGTTCGTTTCAGCGGAGCACTTCAGGCGCCGGACCGAAGAACGATCCCTAAAACAGGCCGTCCAGGTAGAAATGGACCCGCCAGTCCTTCCCGCGCACCACGCCCCGGGCCAGGTCGAACCGTAGCAGTCCGTCCACCAGGGAGAGCCCCAGGCCCGCCGAGACACCCGGCCTGTGGTCTGAAAGCTCTTCCCTGGCCCCTGCCCAACCCACGTCGGCGAAGAGAACCCCTCGAATGCCTTCACCCAAAGTGCCCACCTCTGCCCGGGCGAACCACGCTCCCGTACCCCGGAAGGACCCTCCTTCAAATCCCCGCAGGGAATGAGTCCCCCCCAGGAAGAACCACCGCTGGACGGGCGCGTCCGGAGAGGCCAGCCCCAGGGTCCCAGACAGAGCCATCGAGGCAATCCCGCCGATCCCGCCCACGACGGATACGGTTGCCAGGGACCGCCAGTAGGGCGTTGATCCTCCCGCCCCCTCCCCCCACACACGGCCCGTAATGACCCCGCCCCGGGGATCATCTCCCCTTTGGAGGCGAGCGTCCCAGGCCACACCGAAGGCATCGAGCCTCTGGGCAGCGATGTTCGGACGCAGATCACCGCCCAAAGAGAAGCGGGCATGGACGTGGGCGGGTTCCTGGCGCTCGCCGAAGGCGGACAGAGTGAGACTCTTGCGCGCCGGGTCCCCCCAGGTGGCCTCCACCCGCCCACCGGTACGCCAGTAATATTCCCCCTCGTCGTGCCCCAGGAGGAGGGCATTCAGGGATGTCACTAGCCCGAGCGGGTCCACCAGACCTCCGGCATCGGCCAGCTCACGATAAGCAGCCATACCCCAGACGCCTTGGGCGATCTGCACTTGGCCAGAAGGCACCAGGTGTTCAGCGAGCCCAAGGCGTGCCGTGAGAGTGAAGCGTACCTCCCGATCGTTCAGGAGCCACGACCGCTCTCCCCCAGCGCTCAGGCCCCGGACCCGTTCGTAACGAAGGCCGGAGAGAATCGTGCGCCGGAAGGAAGGGCTAGGTCCCAGGGGCTGCTGTCCGACGATCTGGGAGAAGCTCTCCACGAGGAGTCGAGATCCCTCGGCGGTGAAATCCAGGGGTTCTTCTCCAAGGGGGGGAGGAAGCTCCGGAGCCCGGGTCAGGTCCACGCCCCGGGGCGTCACGTAGATGGTCCGAGGGCTCTGGGCGTTCCGCCTGATGCTGCTGATGGATCTGGCCGTGCTCAGGTCCAGAGCATTGTCGAGCTCCTGGGTAGGGACCTCGTTGAGGACGAAATCCCTCATCGTCCATTCGATCTCCAGTGGCATCCGGGCCAACCCATGACCCCAGTCGTAAATACCTTTGGCCGCCAGGCGCCGTGGAAGCCACCAGCGCCCTTCGAGGAGGGCGTACTCCAAAGTCACCACCTCCACCGTCCCGATCCCCGGCATGACCAAGGACGGGGGCAGGTCTCTGGTAGGTCCGGGCGCATGTTCCTGGTGATTCCACACGCCGCTGGGGCGGAAGACGGCCCGGGTCAGGTCCCCCGTCTCGGCATCGAACCAGAGAGAGCCCTCCAGTGTCTCCCAACGCCGGACCCTGGGTTCCACTACCACCTCCACCAGCGCCAGGGAGCGGTTGGGTGGGGGCAGTCCAATGCGGAGAGTGTCTCCCGAGCGAAACCGGTATATCCCCAGGCCGGCCGGTGACACGGGCAGGATCCATCCGGCATTGAAGAAGTCGATCCGGTCACCGCTGGGGTCGAAGGGGACCTGCCGAAAGGTGTTGTCCAGGTCCAACACCTCGGCCAGGTCGAG
>JBDHCH010000416.1:0-3293 GCA_039592115.1 Gemmatimonadota bacterium
TCCTTCTGAAGGGCGGGACTCTGGTAACCGCTTCCGAGACCAGGGAAGGGGACCTGCTCGTCCGGGGAGGGAAAATCGTCGAGATCGGCCAGGGGCTTCAAACCACGGGTCAGGTGCTGGACGTCACGGACCACCTGGTGATGCCGGGCGGAATCGATTCACACGTACATCTCTCCCATCCCATCGACAAACTCGGCATCAAGACCGCAGACGATTTCTTCACGGGAACGATTGCGGCTGCCTGTGGTGGCGTGACAACCATCATCGACTTCGCCCTCCAACGGCAGGGCGATTCCCTGGCCGAGACCCTCGAGAGCCGGGTGGGGGAGGTGAGGGATGAGGCGGTTATTGACTACAGCCTTCACCCCATCGTCACAGATGTTCGGGCCGAGACGTTAGCGGAAATACCCTCACTCATCGGCGAGGGCTTTCCCTCCTTCAAGGTGATGATGACCTATGCCGGCAAGAGGGTGAACGACACGGGGCTGCTCAATGTCTTGGAGGCAACTTCGCAGCACGGGGGAATCGTATACCTCCACTGCGAGAACGATGCGGCCGTCACCCACCTCATCGACCGATATTCGAAACGTGGCGACACAGCTCCCCATTTCCACGAGCTGAGTCGGCCGGCACTGGTTGAGGCAGAAGCCACCTACCGCGCCATCTGCCTGGCTGAGTTGATGGGCGCATCGATCTGCATCGCCCATGTGACGAACGCCGGGGCAGCCTCCCACATCCGCAATGCCCGGGAGCGAGGGTTGCCCGTTGTAGCCGAAACCTGTCCTCAGTATCTGACCCTCACCAAGGAGGTTTTCGATCCATCAAGGGGATTCGAGTCGGCGAAGTTCGTTTGCAGCCCCCCCATGCGGGGGGAAGAGCACCGGGAGGCACTCTGGGACGCCTTGAAAGAGGGCGGCCTTCAGCAGGTGGCTTCCGACCATGCTCCCTTCAGGTTCTCTGATCAAAAGACCCTTGGACGCGGTGATTTCACCCGGATCCCCAACGGTTTACCGGGCATCGAAACCCGCCTGCCCCTGGTTTTCACGAACGGGGTAAAAGCCGGCCGAATCGATGTGAACCGTTTTGTGGAGCTGGTTTCCACGAACCCGGCGAAGATCTTCGGGATGTATCCGGAAAAAGGATCCCTGGACATCGGAACGGACGCCGACCTGAATGTGACCGATCCCAACCGGGAGGTCGAGGTCGACCACGAGATCTTACATTCGGCCATGGACTATAGCCCCTATGAGGGGATGCGCTTGGCGGGTTTTCCCACCTGGACGATGTCCCGAGGGGACATCATCGTGGGGCAGGGCGAGCCACAGGGGGACAGAGGTCGGGGCCAGCTCGTTCAGCGTTCACCGCTGGCTCCCGAGGCGCTTCCGTAGGGAACAATCCTATCTCGGGATCAGATCGTCTCGGGTCTCGTCGATGATCCCGTAGAAACAACACCACTCCCCCTGCAGGACGGCGGGCCGGGACCGCAATCCGAACACGATACCCTCCTCAGGTGCCCGGACCTCGGCGACGACATCCCCGTAGAGGGAGAAGATCTGGCCCAGGAGAGCGCCTTCTTCCATCGACGCTTCGAACTCGAGGTCGGGGTTTCCTACCCACATGCCGGAGGCTGGTGCCAGCAACGCCTGTTGGTGGCCCATGCGCCATCGGTCTGCAAAACGTGCCTCCCCTTCGATCATTCCATAGTGCCGCATGACGTTCAGGTAACTCAGCGATAGGTCCTCGGCCACATCGTGGAAGTCGCTCGTCAGCGTCCTGCAGTTGCCCCCGAGCTCTACGGTAATTCCAGCCTTGCCGAGCTCGGCGATCTTGGAACCCGGGTTGTTGCCGCCCACGCCGCTCCTGAACACCAGATCCCACTGTGGGCCCATTGCGCCGGCCAGCTCGAGAGAAGCGGGGTTGTCGGCGGCGAAGATCATGTGCGCCAGATACGAATGCTCCCCACCGGAATGGATGGCCAACTGGAGGTCACAGTCCTCCTTCATAGCCTCCCAGTGTGCGTGGGCCACCCGCTCTGTGGGGTATCCATCGGGTCGACCAGGGTAGATACGGTTCAAATCGTAGGAGAAGGTGTCGAGGGGGTTGCCGCGTTCACCTGCTTGGAAGGCCTCCACGTTCACTGCGGGTACCAGAACGACAGTACCGGCCAACTGTTCCGGATCCAGCTCCGCCATCGTTTTGAAGATTGAGAAGGCGCCTTCCGGCTCATCACCATGGACCGCGCCGTTGACCCAGAGTGTGGGGCCTTCGTCCCGGCCTCGGACGACGATGATCGGGATCCCGCCTACTCTACCACTGAGGTCGATCCCGGTCTCGATGCTTCCACGATTTACGGTGCCGGGCTCAGCAGACACGTTTCCGATCTTTTTTGGATCCGGCATCGTTTTACGGAAGCTCCTCGGCGAGGGGGAAAGGGATGCCCAGCTCTCCAGCCAGCGCCGCGAGACGGTCTACGGTTTCCACGTCGACAGGGATTCCATTCACCGAACGATGGCGCGCTCGCTCCTGTTCCGCTTCACCCGGAAGAAGAACCGGCTCGTCCGGATCGATGGGTGGCGCAGTCTGGACTTCATCAAGTAGGCGTTCGAGTCGTATCGCGAATTCACCAGGAGGCAGGAAAGCCTCCGGATCAACGGCAATCATCAGGTGACCGACGTCATAGTTGGTGTCGTCCTGGAACACCGACCCGCCAAAGAGTGCCCCGGTCATTACGCCGGAGAGCACGTCTGTGAAAAGGCTCAACCCGTATCCCTTGTAGTCACCTATGGGAAGTAGCGGGCCATCCATTCCAGCGGATGGATCTGTAGTGCGCTGACCATCCGGCGTCAGGGCCCAATGCTCCGGCATCGGCAAGCCCGCGCGTTCGAGCCACCGCATCATGCCCTTCCCCGATTGCGTGAGAGCGATGTCCAGGATGATCGGGTCCTTTCCACCGCTCCGCGGCACTGCCATACCCCACGGGTTTGTGCCAAGGACCGGTTTGGCGGAGCCCCAGGGAGCCATCTCCGCACCCGCGTTGGTCATGGCGATCCCAATGAGTCCAGCCGTCGCTGCCTGTTTGGCGTGGTAACCGGCAATCCCGAAGTGGTTGCTGTTCCGGACACCCACCATGGCGATTCCACTTCCGCGTGCCTTTTCGATGGCGCGACCCATGGCCCGGTAAGCAGCCACGTATCCGAGTCCTTTCCCAGCATCCAACAGGGCCGAAGACGGCCGCTCCTCCAGCCATGCCATCTCGGCATCAGGGACGATACCGCCCTTTCTCACGCGGCGGG
>JBDHCH010000417.1:0-3264 GCA_039592115.1 Gemmatimonadota bacterium
ACACCCTCCGCCCACCACTGTTTTTTTTTCTCTTAAGGAAGGGGTATTGGGGTGTTCGGCCTTTGTCTATCCACCGCCTAAGGGTGACCTAGACAACATGAATGGAGGCCGAGAGTGGTGTGAGATGAATGACGGGGTGGTGTAATCGGGGTTTGGGGATCTCTCCCTCGGAGTTTCGGCGCAATCGAGTCGAGACGGGTTGAAGTTCTTCCCCATCTGCGAGTGTGCAATTCTTACCCACCACAAAAGGAAACTCTTCGACCGGGGCTGACACCTTCGGAGATCCAATCGGGAAACAGGGTCATGGTGTCCATCATTACCCATCTCTGACCCCTAAGCTGATCCCCTGCGCAAGATCCGGTATCTCTACCAAGAAACGCAGACCATCTCACCAATATGCTGGCGAATTAATACCCCTTCCTTAAGAGATAAAACCATCATGTCTGAAAGATCGTTCTTGACCCCCGTTGGTCTATTTCGCTAATCTAAATAAACAACACTGTTGTATCCTGAGGAGGGAGAAATGAGGAGAGGGCAGATCATCATGAAGGCCCAGAACAAGTACCTACTCCGGGTCTACGTAGGGAGGATCGAAGGCAAGAAGAAGTACCTATCCAAGCAGATCACCGGCACCAAGAAGCAAGCGGAGCAGGAGTTGATGAAGTGGCTCCGGGAGATGGACAAAGGCCATCTAGTCCCAAAATAAGCGTGTTTTGAGGGTAGGGTACCCGCAGGAGGTGATTGGAGGGGAGTTTTGGGATTGTGGAGAATGCCTGGGGTCCAGTGGGAGGTGTGGGAGGGATACGGGGGTGTCTGGAAGCTTCCGATCCCACGATCAGGGGCTTGGGCGGGGCTTGAGAGGAAGCTTCGCTCCGGCCACCGGCAGCAGCATTGATGGCCACGATGGAGGATGGACGGGGGTGGCTCGCCGTGTTACGTGAACCCTGTTCGTTCGATGGTACGCCAGACCGTGAAGAGGCGGTCCAGGGCGGGCTGATAGCCGATGAGACGAAGGGTCGTACTCCTGGCCCGTCGGATCACGCGACACGGGATCAGGATGACGCTGTGGAGGAACCGGCGGAATTCCATACCGATGTAGGTGCGCCGGTCGCTCTTGAGGTGCATCATCATGGCGAACCACGATTTGATGTTCCAGGCCAGCGTGGCCATGACCATGTAGGCCCAGTTGCTGACCAGATCGTAGAGAGGCACCCTCAGGGCGTTGACGCCATTCTTGAGTTGCTCGATGACGTTCTCCTGGTCACAGCGCTCGTTGGCACACCGGACCACATCGGCTGGGCTCAGATCCGTGCGGGTGGTGATGTAGAAGAAGTAGCGGATCTCATCGAACAGAACCTGCTCGCCCCTCATCTTGCTGATGTTCTTGCGAAGCGCCACCACGCGGTAGGTCTGCTCGCACTTACCGGGCTGGTAGCTGAACTCGGCCACGTCCTCGTGGTTCAGTTCCAGGTTGAGGTAGCCTCGTTCCCGGACGATGCGCTCCTTCTCGTTGGATTGGTGTCGTCGCCGCTTCTGGCTCGTGAGAGGCGGATCTTTCGCCTTACGCTCCATGGGTTGCCAACACGTTTCGTCCAGAGCTTCCGCCCGCCTCACCAGTGCCTGGTTCGCATCCATGCCGAAGAGGAAGTCCGCTCGCTTGGCCCACCGATCGAAGTTTGCCGTGAGAGAGAAGTCCGTGTCACCCCGTATGCAGACCTGCACCGCATGGGGCTCGACGAGATCCAGGGCTTGGTCCATATAGGGGGCCGCACCCGCGTGACTGGGCATGTTGCCCGGGCGGTTGACCAGGAAGAGCACCTCCCGGGTGTTGGCCAACGACACGATCAGAGGCGCATATCCCCAGACGCCCTTGTAGGAGATATCCATCCCTGCCTTCTGCTCGCCTGCCGTCGGCGCCTGGGTGCCGTCGACATCGATGTAGGTAATGGATCCCAGAAGATCACGGCCGCGACCCCCCCACAGCTTGGGCCGAACCGAGTTGATCGCTTCCATCAACGCAGCCACGTCCTCTTCGCCAAACCGCCGGCAGAAGTCCCCCGCCGTGGTGGGATCGGGGATGAGATCCGCACCCAGGGCATTCATGTAGGCCACATCGTGGCGCAGACGCTCGATGTCCTCCAGTCGGGTCCCACCACACATCACATTGTAGGCCAGGTTGAGCACGTGGTCGGACTCATGGTAGGGTAAATGAACCTTCAGAAGATCCAAGCAATCGTCGATCTCCCGCACCAACCCAAGCTTCGTCACCAGCCGGTGAATGGCGGCCATGCCCCCGAAGCTCATGGCATCGGTATTGGCGCCCATCTCATAGTGAACCTTGCCCGTGTTGAACATGGGCTGGCTCTGCTTCGTCCAATGCCCGGCCCGGGCGTGACGGAGGGCGACCTTCCGCTGGCGCTTCGACCTGTTCCTGCGGCTCTGTTGGTGTGATATTCTCTTCACCGGAAAGGCCCTTTTTGTTGGAGCAGCGATTCTGCCAGGAACCCCGCTAACTCCAATAAAAATAAGCCTTTCCGGTTCCTTTTTCTCCCTGTGCGTGTAGACTCACGCTTGGTCAGGGACTAGTTCGTCCTTACCTGTTTGGCTGGAAAAGGGCCTCCGACCTACCGTTCCCGCGGTAAGTAGGGTGCTCCTTTTCTTTCGAGGAACCCATGAAGAAGCTCGGTCTGCTGTTTCCGCTCCTCCTGCCCCTCCTCTCATTCGAGCGCCTAGGGGCCCAATCCATCCATGAGGCCATCCGGTCCGGAGACCTGTCCGCGGTGGAGGAGATTCTCGCTGAAGACCCATCGTCTCTTTCCAGACTGAACGCAGCGGGGCGGCAGCCTCTCCACGAGGCATGCCTCTGGGGGCAGCTCGAGATCATGGAGTTCCTTATCGATCGAGGATCCGACATCAATGTCCGAGCCCTGGCCGGGAACACAACCCTGCATTGGGCAGTCCACGCTTTCGTGGACGCCGGAGCCAGGGCCGAGATGGCCCAGTTTCTCCTGGCCAGGAGCCCTGACCTGGCTCGCACCCGGAACGTCAACGGAATCACACCCCTTCACTGGGCCGGTAACGAGCTCCCCCATATCGTTGAGCTTCTGGTCCAACACGGTGCCGATGTGGACGCACCCGACCGAAGCGGCATGACCCCCCTGCACCATTGGACTCGCTATTGGGAGGATGACGCCAGCGAAGTCCTCATCGGCCTGGGGGCCGACCTGGACGCCACCGACGACCACGGGCGGACCCCCCTTCACG
>JBDHCH010000418.1:0-3441 GCA_039592115.1 Gemmatimonadota bacterium
GGGTTGGGTGAAATCCGCCGAGAGCAGCCAATTCAACTCCCCATACTCCCCGGTTCCGGCATCCTGGCAGACGGTCTGCTCCAGGAAGGGCGCGAGGAGCTTGGAGACTCGCCCTGTAACCTGAAGCCGCCGGGCCCCGCCGAAGAAGTTCCGACTCACCCAGCGAGCCTCCGTATTTACGCAATCCGCCGTGCTGAGGCCCGAGCCAGCACGGACCCGATGGACATCCCCCTCCGAGACCTGGATCAGGAGGGGCACGATGCTATCCGGGACATGCGTCAGGTCCGGGATGACGTTGGCGCGGCGGAAGATGTCCAGGTTGTAGAGGTTCCGCTGGCCGGCGAGCAGCTCCTCCTCATTGAAGCTGTCCCCCTCCCGGAAGGGAAGCATCCGGCGCACCACGACCTCGGGGACGGTGATGTTTCCCACCACTGAGAGTGGCCCAAGGTAGGCTTCCTGCCCCGGGTACAGGTCGAATGTGACGCTCGCCTCCAGCGGAGAGTCCCGAGGGATGGAGTAGTTCAGGAGAACCTCGGCGTGGGCGAAGCCTCTGCCCCGAAGCCTTGTGGAAAGGGAATCCCGCGCCGCTTCCAGGGAAAGGGCATTCAGGGGGTCGCCGAGGCGGACCGGGAGATCCTCCACCACAGAGGAGTCAGGGAACCGTTCCATGCCGGTGAACCCCAGCCCCACCACTCTCACTGGCTCCCCTTCCTGGATCTCGAAGGTAATCTCGACCTCCCGCCGAGAGGGGCGGTTCACCAGGGTATCCACTACCGTCTCTCTGTAGCCCCGTTGGTAGTAGAACAGTCTGATTCGAGCCTGATCCCGCCTGAACTCCCTGGCATGGAGGAAGTAGGGATCCTCGGAGAAGCTGGCCCCGGACCAGCAGAAAGGGAGGAGGATGAAGGACCGGCACTCGGTCTCCCGGGTGATGATGGCGTTGGCCAGCACTTCGTCGGGGAATTGCCGGTTTCCCCGAAAATTGAGAGAGGTGACCTCCTCGAGGGTGTTCTGGGCAAACAGGGGACTTTGCCCCCCGTTGGACAGGAGGATCAGCCCCAGAGTGGGAAGCAGGGCTGGGCCCAGCCTCTTCCTACGCACCATCCTCTTCGGCCTCAGGGCTCGACGGATCCAAGGGAGGGCTTTGCTCCCCGTGAGGCTCCCGCGGTCCAGTGGTCAGGGGCTCCCTGGCGAGGAAGATCCTCACCAGGTAGAAAGAGATGGATGCCGTGCCAACTGCCAGTCCAGCGGCGACCAGGGCGGCGCCCAGGTTCTCCCGGGTTCCGGGAGTGGTCCTCCGATAGTATCGACTCATGTGTGCTCTCCTCGGCCCAAAACGCTTCGGCGGGGCAGCGCTTGGCGGCCCGTCGGGGAAAACTCCCCGGTGTCCCGTTGAAACAGTTGAGGCTCGATCAGGATCTCTTCCGACCCTATCCGGATCAGGTTCAACGAGTTCTTTCCCCGCTCCCCAGCTCGTCCTCGCGTGGACGTGGTGGTGCCGGCGTGTACGATGGTCATGGGTGGTGATGTCTCCGGGCCGGCCGCGCCACTGGGCTCCCGCCTGACGAATCCACGGTGAAGGTGGCCGGAGATGACCAACTCAACTCCCATCCTGGAGAATGCTTCCAGGCACCTGATGTGGCCAGGAAGAATCTTGTCAGATTCCGGATCCGGTGCGAGGGCCAGGTTGTGGTGGGTGACCAGGATCTTGATGTCCCCCTCCTGGGCGGCTTCGAAGGCCCCGGCAGCATACCGAAGCTGAGACTCCTCTATCCGGCCGTTGACGATGGCCCGGCGGGGCGCCGTGCTGTCCAACGCCACCACGGTGACGCCCGGGAGATGCGTCGCGTAGTCCAACCTCTGAGAGATGTACCTGCGGTAGTTCCGATGGGGAAGAAAAACGCGCTCCCAAATCCGGTAGAGCGGTACGTCATGATTCCCCGGTGTGACCACCGTCGGGATCCGGGGCAGATCGTCCAAGAACTTCCTTGCTTCCCGATATTCCCGGACTTTGGCCCGTTGGGTGAAATCTCCTGAAAGCACCAGGAGATCTGGCGTGACCGCATCCACAAATCTCAGGAACCCGTCCATCGCCTCGGGATCGAACCGCTTTCCAAAGTGGATATCCGAGGCATGGAGGAGCGTGATTTCCATGGTCCTCTCACACCTCCGTGGGGTTTGTGGAGGACTGGGGAGAGCTTCGCCGGAGGCTCACGGCCCAGGCGACCCCCACAGCCACCAACCCCAAGCTGATGACCTGGGCAAGGGTGAGGATTCCGAAGAAGCGGTCGTCTTTGGCCCGGAAGAACTCCACCACGAACCGCTCCAGGCCCGCGAGCGCCAACCAGACCATGAAAAGCCATCCCGGTGGCCGGGGATTGGAGCGGATGATCCACAGGAACGAGAAGATGAGGAGGGAGAGCCCCACCTCATAGAGCTGGGTGGGGTGGACCGGCACAACGTCTCCAAAGCGAGCCACGAGCTCCGGATCCACCGTGATCCCGAACTCCCTCTCGATGATATCGACCCGGGTCGGCGGCGCTCCCTGGGGAAACGCGATTCCCACCCAGGACTCGGTGGGGCGCCCCCAATCATCCCCCACCAAGAAGCAGCCGATCCGGCCCAATCCATATCCGAGGGCCAGAGCCGGAGCAGTGGCATCCGCAACCGTCGAAAACGGGAGCGCCCTTCTTCGAAGGAGCCAGACCACCATCCCGAACCCCCCGAGGAAGCCCCCGTACCAAACCAGACCGCCTCGAGAGAACACTGCGGTCGCCGGGTCCCGGAGGAGGTGGGGGAAATTCAGGAGGAGAAAGTACAGTTTCGCCCCGAGAATCCCGCCGAGCACAGCCATGAGGAGGATGTCCCAGCTCAACTCGGGGTCCAAGGCCCGTCGCCCGAGCTCCGCCCTCAGAACCAACCCCGCGGAGAGGAACGCCACGAACATCATGGCGCCGAAGGAGGTGATGGGCTCGCCACCCAGAACGGGGATCCACTCGGGAAGTCGGAAGAGGGTGGGGAGCACGACTCACGCCCCCCCTGTTGTACCCACAGCCGCCGTCACCTCTTCCCTCCTCGTCCCGGCACCCTCCGGACCAGATCGGGAAACGGGAGGTTCGCATCGGCGGACGTCTCCGGGGAGGCCACGTCACCTCGCTCCATCCGGAAGAGCCCGGCCCGGGCAATCATGGCCCCGTTGTCCGAGGAGAGTCGGGGGGAGGCGTGGAACAGTCGGCCGCCGGGCAGGACGTCGACGGCGGCATCCTGGAAAGCCGCCGCCACATGTTGTCGCTCCTCCTCGAGCACCCCCTCCTCCTCCAGCCCCGCGACCAGCGTGGCCGTGGCGGTTTTCAACCCGCTGAACGAGAAATCGAAGTAGTCCAGATCATCGGGGGTTTGGCTGGACTTGAGCATGGGTCGGGGGAGAGGGTGCCGATCCGG
>JBDHCH010000419.1:0-3391 GCA_039592115.1 Gemmatimonadota bacterium
TGCTGTCGCCGGCCCTGGCGCTCGAACTCGGGGTGGGCTCCACGCCCCCGAAGGATCCAGCCGGCCTTCAGGTCGTACCCCATGTCGGCGAAGGCGGGGCCGGTTGCGGCGGTGAAGCCTACCAGAACCGCCAAAGCCACCGGGGGAAACCCTATCAGCATCCCGAGAACCAGGAAGATGAGGGCCGTGGCAAAGGCCGGGAACCAGCCGGCGTGCATGGCGCTCACCCCCACGATGAGCTCCGAGACCAGGGCCGCGAAGCTGGCGAAGAGAACGAACCCGACCAGCGTCGGCAGGGTCATCTCTGTGGCCAGCCCCGCCACGGCCGCGAGGAGGGCCGCTACGGCGGTGAAGGCCAGGTATCCACCCCCTAGTGTTTTTCCGAACACTCCACCACGGACGGGGGAGTGGCCGGCACGGGAAGGTCGGCCGCTACCGTGGGCCTTGCCGCCCTCAACCCCAACCGCAGAATCCTGATTGGTTGCCGCGGACCCTCGCCTCAAGGCGATACGGCCCATCTGCACGAGGGCCACGACGCCCGCTCCCACCATGACACCGTGGGGGACGTAGGCATCCCCCAACTCGACACCCAGAAGGCCCGGAGCGTGGGCCCGGGCCAGGAGCCCCACGGCGAACATGCTCAGGGCCCAGGCGTTCCCGATCCAGCATACGCCGAACACGTCCATGGGGATGCCCGCCAGCTGCCCAGCCCCTCCCACCACCCCTCCCGCTGCCAGGAGGCCGGCCCGCCGACCTCCCTGATCGCCAGCGATGAGGACCTCGGCCGTGGCGACCCCGGCCGGCCAGAGTCCAGAGGCCGGATACACCTCGGAGTCGAAGACGCGATAGAGGAGGGTCGCGTCCACCACCAGGGCCAGGAACACGCCAGCGAGCATCGGGAGGATGAGATCCGGGCGTCCCATGAGCCAGGGAACCCCGATGGGAAGCAGCAGTGCGTTGGCCCCTCCGAACGTCGCTCCCGAGATGACGGTCTGCATGAGGTTCTGCCGGGCCAGGCTGGCGAAAGGCCGGCAGATGGCCAGGGGGATCCGGGCCAGGGCCAGGGCCAGGATGGCGGCGATAACGGAGCTATTGGGAGTAATCCCCACCCGGGTGAGGAGCTGGATGCCGATGACGGCTCCCAGCGCCGCCATGGCCAGCCCCAGGATCAGGGTTCCGGGCTCGAAGATGGAGGGGTGCCGCTCCGGGGGCTCCGGCGTCCCCTTTGGAGGCCGAGGTCCAGGGCCCGCGTTCACAGCAGATTGGAGAGCGCCGTCGCCACAAGGCGGCGGGCGAGAAGCGTCGGCCGCTCGGAAACACGGGCCACCAACGCCCGCTGGGCTTCCGTATACCCCATGCAGTGCATCACGATCAGATCCGAATCCGACAGCTCATGGGCCGCCTCTTCGAACCGATCACCTGCATACGGGGAGGCGTGGGTCACCACGACCTCCTGCCCCGGTCCAGGCCAGAAGTGGAAGTCCTCGGCCTGCTCACCCAGAGGCAGGAGGATCCCTATTCGCTTCGCAGTGGCACAGAGCGCCGCCACGGAATGGTCCACCAGGTGCTGGGCGTCCAGAAAGAGGCCCTGGCCCCGAAGCCCGGGAAACTCGCCGGTGCAGAGTAGCACTACGGCGGCGTGCCCTTCGCCGGGTAGGGTGTCCAAAAGCTCTTGGAGGCGCGACTGCACCCACGCCTTCCGGAGGACCACCTGGGAGCCGTCCCGGAGTCGCGTGACCAGGCGTGCTTCCCCAGGGGCAGGGGTGAGCTCGGTGATGGCCTCGGCGTCCAACCCGTCCAGGGCGCCGAATTCCACGACCTCCACGCCCTCGGGGAGGTAGGTTAGGATCTCCGGGACGAGATCGATCCGGGGTGCCTGTCCGATCGTCACGAACGCGAAGCTGGATGGCATGAGCAGAAGGTTAGTCCCGGAACGGTTGAAGTGTCCAGGCGGGGGGTCCGCCTTGCTGACTCCCGCCGGTCCCCGTCATCTTCCTCTTCCTCTGATCGTCCCACGTCCTACTCCCGTGCCGCTGCGATGCCGGAGTTGCGCTCCATCCGCGAGGTTGATCTCGAACCCCTGGCCATCGGCGCCTGGATTCTGGGGGCCGGTGGAGGGGGTGATCCCTATCACGCCTATCTGAACGTTCGGCAGCTCTTCGCAGAGGGGTACGGGATCTCCCTCCTCGATCCGGGGGATCTCGCCAACGATGCCCTGGTGGCCGTGGTTTCCACCATGGGGGCGCCTCTGGTGAGTGAGGAACGCCTCACGGATCCCCGGACCGCGGCTTTGGCCGTACAGATGATGGAGGAGCACCTGGGACGGCGGTTCGACGCGGTGATGTCGCTGGAGATCGGTGGGGCCAACGCCTTCCAACCCCTCATGGTGGCGCCTCTCCTGGGAATTCCCGTGGTGGACGCCGACACCATGGGCCGGGCCTATCCGGAGGCCCAGCACTCGAGCTTCGCCATCGGGGACCTCCAACCCTATCCCCTCACCCTGGCCGACGTCAGGGAGAACGCGGTGGTGGTGTCCCGAGCCGCGAGTTGGAAGTGGATGGAGCGGATCAGCCGCACCGTGTGCACCGAGGTGGGCTCGATTGCCGCTACCTGCAAGGCGCCCAGGACCGGGAGAGAGGTGAAGGCGTGGGGAATCCTCCATACGGTGACCCGGGCGATTCGCATCGGCCACACGGTCCTGGAAGCCCGAGCGAAGAAGGAAGACCCCGTGGCGGCGGTCCTGGAGGCCGAAGGTGGGCGACTCCTCTTCCGGGGAAAGGTCGTCGACGTGGACCGCCGGGCCACCAAGGGGTTCCTCCGGGGGTCCGCCCGCCTGGAGGGGCTGGACGAGGACCGGGGCCACAGGTTCCGCGTGGATTTCCAGAATGAGTTCACCGTGGGTTGGCTCGACGACGAGCCCAGGGTGACGGTCCCTGATCTGATCTGCGTCATGGACGCCAACACAGGCGACGCCATCGGGACCGAAACACTCCGATATGGCCAACGGGTCCGGATCGTGGCCTTCCGGGCTCCTGATCTTCAACTCACTCCGAAAGGGTTGGAGCACGTCGGCCCCCGAGCCTTTGGGTACGACCTGGACTTCACGTCCGTGTTCGACAGGGGGGGACCGTGAGACGGATCGGGGTGGACGTGGGAGGGACCAACACCGACGCGGTTCTCGTGAAGGACGACACGGTGGTGGCCGCAGTGAAGACCCCGACCACCGAAGACGTCCACCGAAGACGTGCTTTCGGGAATTCGGGAAGCCCTTGTGGAACTCGTTCGAGAGCTGGGCGGGGAGGTGGGGCCCGTGGAGGGCGTCATGGTGGGGACCACCCACTTCACCAATGCCGTGGTTCAACGGCGGGACCTGGAGCCGGTGGCTGCGGTG
>JBDHCH010000420.1:0-3196 GCA_039592115.1 Gemmatimonadota bacterium
GGGCTTCCCTGGGGCTCATACCTTCCTTGAGGAGATCCTCCCCCAGGCACCGGATGTGGAAGGCCATCTCCTCGTCCAGCTCCTCCCGGACACGAGCACCCCGGATCATCAAGGAAACGCGACCTCTTATTCGACGGAACATTCTTCATACCTCACTCGGCTGCGCATCCATGACATTCGATATGGCCTCCACCATTTTGACCCACCGGGAGGACTCCCCCTCGAGGCGGCTGACACCCGCCGGCGTGAGGGAATAGAACCTGGCCCGCCGATTGTTGGAGGAGACGCCCCACTCGGAGTGGATGAGGCCCCGATCCTGGAGGCGAGCGAGGGCCGGGTAGAGGGAGCCCTGCTCCAGGGCCAGGAGCTGCTTGGAGGTTTCCTCGATGCGTAGGAGGACGCCGTATCCATGAGTGGGCCCCAGAGAGAGGGCCTTCAGGATGAGCATGTCCAGGGTACCGGGAAGGAGCTCTTTCGTAAGGAGCATTGATCCAGCCTTCGTTCGTGTCCGGGACCGGCTGGTGGCCGATCCGCTCTCCTAGCTTAGCTAGGAGTACGAGAAAACCTCTCTCCTAGTGTCGCTAGGAGTACGAGAAAACCTCTCTCCTAGTGTCGCTAGGAGAAATCCACCCCCCCACTTGAGGGCCTGTGGCTCCTTCGCCCCTGGCTCAGAGAGGATCCAATTCTGACCGTTCGAGTGGACTCGCTCTGGGGGGAAACCGCGGAGTGGGAGAGTGTGAGGCAGTAGACGGTGCCTTAGGCGGGGACTCCCCAGGACAGGTAAGACCTGCCTCATCTGGGTTGGAATGGTCCTGGCCCTTCCGATCTTTGCGGTGGGGTTGCGGGTCTTAATCGAGCCCTTCCTCGGGTAGGGCTATTTCGCTACCCGACGGTTACCGAAAAACAGTTGGCCGCGGTCTTCGGGCGTCGGATGCGCCAGGACGTTGAATCTGCCCTACCGGCCCAGCAATTCGAGGAACAGATCGGGCCTGGGCGTTCCCCGCCCCTAGGTTGCCCCTTCGACGAGGCGGATAAACGCCTCCGACCACATCGGTGCCTCCTCCCCTTCCCCCAGCAGTTCGGCGGCCCGGTTGTACTCGAGGATGAGGGCGGGGGGATCGCAAACGACGTCGATCAGCGACGGCCGCCCCAACGACCGCTCCAGAGTGGCCACCATGTGCCAGCCGACGGTATAGAACGCGCCCTGGGGTGCGTCCGGCGCGTTGATGAAGGCCATGCCTCGCCTCTGCATCTCTTCTCCCTCGACACGACCCGCTGCGATATCCAAGAAGAATGCCTCCAGGCGCTGCATGTCGGAAGCAAGACGGTTCATCCCGGCTTCCCAGGCGACCCTGCCCTCCTCGTGGTCCGGCGCGTGCGTCGGTCCCTCGGGAGATCCGGCCGCGGCGAGGACGGCCAGCCCTTCCCCGAATCCAGTTAGCCACCGGTCCACAAGTCTCTCGGCCTCGCTTCCGCGTTCTTCGTCCCGGGGACATGACCCGGCGAGCCCAACGTGGTGGAGTTCGTGGGCGAGAATGGTCTCGATCTCCTCGAGAGTGGCCTTCGGCTCCACGTACATGAAGATGGCCGGGTCACCGGAAAGGTCCCACACAAAGCTGTTGTTTTGCTTTCGGATGATGGGATAGATGGTGGCTCGCAGGACCGCGGAATCGGGAAGGTAGGCCAGGGCCCGCCTGCCGGCGGCTGCGCCATCGACCTCGTGCCAGGCACCCAAAACCGCCGCGCGCCCTTCGAGGTCGTCGAGGGCGCCATCCCCCTCGATCCATTCCCTGAACGACGCATCCGTGTATCCGCGATCGATCCCGAGCTGACGGTCAATGGCCGTCTCCCGTTCCATCATCCGTCGGTATCCATCCGCCGAAAGAAGGGTTTGCCACGCTTGCTCGCTCACGGTGCCGCCGGCCGCCCGGGCGTCAAGGATTCTAAGGACGGCATCAGCCTGATCGGTCACGACGCTCACGTGGACGGCCCCGCCGTCGGGCGGTTGCGGGGAAGGTCCACAGGCTTCACAAAAGAGGCACGCCAGCAAGGCCAGTGGGAAACGGGTGGGGTGCATCAGGGGCATGATTCCTCGGAGTATTGGGCCGGCTCAGGTTGGCTCTCTGGGGAGCCCCGGTCTTGGTGCGCTCCACGATTCGGGTGGCGTGCCATGGCCCTCCTTTGACACCTCGACTCATTCCTGCAATCCGAACCCGTAGAACTTGTTATTCTCCGTCGCGCCGACGAAGGCCGCAAGCGAAGCGTACCCGGAACCCCAGTAGACCTCACCATCGATCACGGCCGCCCCGGCGTTGCAGGAGCCGCCGCTGACGAAGCTCGAGAGGATCTGACCCGTTGCAGCATCCATGGCGTTTATGTGGCCTGCGACGTCCATAGAACAGCCGAAAACCACGTCGTTGGCGACGGTGACGGGACCATGCGGCCGCCGACCAGGTGGGGTCGGCGCGCTGCCGCCTCGCTCGTCTCGGGCCGTGGTGCGGCCCTCGGCTCGAGCCCTGCCCGGCTCACTCAAGAAGCAGAGGGGCTTATGGCCTCTTGAAGGAATCCTGAAACGCCACTTTTTTTTGTCGAGAGTTGGTTCCCCGTTGAATCCCGCTCCAGCTTCATTGCTTGCCTCCTCCCAACTGGATGCCGAATCCGTTGCACTGAACACGGATCACGGCCCAGGCTCTGGAAAGATCTGCCGAACTTGCTCCCACCTCGGCTCCGTTCCCATACTGGGCTCCAATGACCAACACTCTCCTTATCGTTGACGACGACCCCCGGATTCGAGAGTCCCTCTCGGAAGCCCTCGTGAACGAGGGTTGGCAGGTCCAAGGGGTAGGAAATCTAAGGGTCCTACGGACCGATCAGAGTACGGACGAAATGGGCAAGAGGTTGGTGGAGCGGGGCAAGAAAAGGGGATAGGAGCGGGCTTGGGGAGATGGGGGGGCGCTTTTGGTTTTGACGGGCGCACCTCCGGCGGGGCCGGAGGGCCTGAGGAGTCAGGCGCCCCAGGTTTGATCGAAGTCGTCCTCAGGGATTGGGTCGGGCTCGGCGGGATCGGATTCGGGGGATTGGTCGAGGTCGTCGGGGAAGGATTCCTGGGCGACCTCTTCTGCTTCCCCATGGCCGGGCCCCATGGCGAGTTCGGTCTGAGGCGGTCCCCTGGCGGGGTGGATCAGCGGAGGCGAAG
>JBDHCH010000421.1:0-3464 GCA_039592115.1 Gemmatimonadota bacterium
TCGTGTTCAGGATCTTGCAGGCGAGGCTGACCTCGACCCGTTGGCTACTGAAGGTTCGGCTCCTCATCCGCTGACCCAGGATGCTCTTGTACCGGAACACGGCGTTCTCCACCAAGCTCCGCCTGCTGTAACCCGAGCCGGTGTACCACTCCCGCCGCCCGAGCTTTCGCATCGACCGGATGTTCCGGTTTCTCTCCCTCTTTCCAGGTGACCGGATCGAAGACGGTTGAGCACCCCGGCCCGGCGGGATAAGCACCTTCACCCTAGCCCCGTTTCCCTTCCTCTGGGCAGCCTCGTAGACCGCTCCCGCATCGTAGGCTCCGTCCGCCGTGACGGAGGCGCGTCGGTTCGTCAGGTCCGATGCCAGGACCTCGCCGGTGTCTGCGTTGACTGCCAGGTGAAGCTTCCGCCAAACCCTCCTTTTTGGAGGCTTCCGAAGGTGTCCGGTGTGAATCCTGAGACCTGTGGAATCGATGAGCAGGTGGATCGGCCGGTCGGTGGCTAGCCTGCGGAAGTTGATGCGACCGAGCTTCTTGAGCCGCCGGGACAGAGTCGTGTGATCGGGGATTGGTGGTTTTACCTTGAGTAGGTCAGCCAGGGAATGGAGGAAGCCTTCGGTCTGGCGGAGGGGGAGGTGGAAGACCATGCGGATCGTGAGCACAGCCTCGATGGCCAGGTCCGAGTAGGTGCGCTGGCCGCCAGGTTTCCCGGTGGCCGGAGCCCGCCAGGCATCGAGCGCAGCATCCGAAAGCCAGACGGTCAGGTCACCACGATTCCGTAGACCGGTCTCGTACTCAGACCAATTACGAATCCGGTATCGGGACTTGGCGTACTTGTACTGACTCCGCTTCGGGTACTTCATGGGTGGCGACTCCGGATCGAGGGCGTAGCACCACCATCATGTCGCAAAACCCGGAGCCATGCACCAACGCCTACCCATGTCACCCCACGAAGGGGATATGGAGATCCTGGAGTACCTCCTTTGGGCACAAAAGCAAGCGAATCCCCGTGATGGGGAGCCGCCCTTGAAACAACCCTCCAGACAACTCCTAGCAGTATCAGCCCTTGCGGAAAGCGGCAGCCTTGGCGGACAGATCGTGACCCTTTTCCATCTCAACGATTGGGGCGATGTCATAGTCGAGATATGATCCGGCCCACGGAGAGGTAGCTTCATACAACACCTCTGCCGAGCTAGCTTCACACACGCAGAACCCGCCCCCGTCTGCGCGGCTCCACATTCCCTTGAACTCCAGACCATCCGGGGCTTTCCAGCGCGAGAACAGGTCCCAGCTGGCCTCAAGCTCGTCAGCACCCTGACCTTCTCGGATCTTCCATCCAACGTAGAACAACATCGTGTCCTCCTTTGCGGATATGAGAGAACTCGCGGCCACCCGCTCCGGGGTGCCACGGAGAACTCAAGAGGGACTTCGGAATCTGTTAGGCGATGGAGTTAAGAATTCGTTTCGGGGGGTCTTGGCGCAAGGCTTTCCCCGACCGGGGTTTGAGAGGGCTTCTGAGCTTTCGTTTTGGCCTTTCCGGCCAGGGTGATGCGGCAGCGGGGGGGACATGACTGTAGGGATCCACCCTCTTCTCCTTGCCCCCTCCCTAACCGCCTCACATTGTTCCTCTCGGTGGCTGGCTGGGCTGGACAGTCTCCTCTCACCGGATCATCCGACATGGACCATGAGGAACGACTGAAGGTCGCGCTCGCTGACCGCTACCAGATCGAGCGGGAGATCGGTAGCGGGGGGATGGCCACGGTCTACCTGGCTCGGGATCTGAGGCATGATCGCCAAGTTGCCCTGAAGGTCCTTCGTCCGGACCTGGCCGCCGTAATGGGTGTGGAACGGTTCCTCGCGGAGATACGAACCACGGCTAATCTGCAGCACCCCCATATCCTACCCTTGCACGATTCCGGGGAGGAAGACGGGCTCCTCTTTTACGTGATGCCGTTCGTTGAGGGGGAGAGTCTCAGGCAGCGGCTGGATCGCGAGGGTCCACTCCCTATCGCAGAGGCGGTGAGGATCGCGACGCAGCTGGCGGACGCTTTGAGCTATGCTCATCGAAAGGATGTCATCCATCGGGACGTCAAACCGGCAAATATCCTCTTCCTTGAAGACCAACCCCTCGTCGCAGACTTCGGCATCGCGTTGGCGGTTACCGCAGCCGGTGAGGGAAGGCTCACCGAAACCGGGATTTCGTTGGGCACGCCTCAATACATGAGTCCCGAGCAGGCCATGGGGCAGGACCGTCTTACTCCGGCGAGCGACATCTACTCCCTGGGTGCCGTCGTTTACGAAATGCTCACTGGGGAACCGCCCCACACAGGTGCCAGCGTTCGATCGGTCATCGCGAAGCTTATCTCGGAAGATCCAACACACCCGCGTACCCTTCGACCATCGATCAGCCAGGGGCTGAACACCGTGGTCATGAGGGCCCTCGCCAAACTTCCTGTGGACCGTTTCCAGGAAGCAGGGTCCTTTGCAAGGTCTCTCGAAGATGGGCTAAGAGACCCTGCCGAGGGCGCGGCAACACGAGAGCTCCCTGGGGCGGAGGTCGTTGAGCGGAGGTTTTCCTTGACGGCCAGTGTTTGTCGCCAGGTCGCAAGGGATGACCTCGACCCTCGCATGATCGGGGATCATCTGCTCTACCTTGATAATCAAGTTCCGTCCGACGTCCTTGTCGTCTACCTGCACGGGTTCGGCGGGGACCACCAAGCGTTCCAGAACGTACTCGAGAGCTCTCCGTATCGAAGTCTGGCCGTGACCCTGTTTGGGTTTGAACCTGCTCCCACCAGGCGTATCGTCCTCTCCCAGACAAGCCACTGTGCGATTCTTCGAGGGTTCCTGAGCCATCTGGTGCAGACTCAGAACCCTCGCACCACGATCCTGGTCGGTTTCTCTAGCGGCGCCGACCTGGGTTTTTCCCTGATCGATTCATGGCCGGCGGACCGGCCATTTGTTTTGGATGGATACCTCAGTATCGGATGTAATCTGAACCTGGACACCTGTTTTGTGTCCGGGGTGTTCGCGGGGCAATCATCCCCGGATGCATCGGAGATCCTCCCTGATCTCAGGTCTAGTGGTGCTCGGGCTGAGACCCTGGAGGAGTGGCTAAACATCCACGAGTACCTGGTATACCTACTCCGGAAATTTCAGGCAGACCTGACGCCCCTTCGGATCCATGGTGAGGAGATCGTCGCTCCGTTTCGAGGAGAGGGGGACCCCTTTCCCGGCTGGTTCCGTTCGGCCGGGGAGAAGGTGAATGTTCTCCGGTGCGTGTTCGCCGATACCGAGATGGAGAGCAAACCTGTGAAGAGTCTCCTCATCGCGAACTTGGACTCAGACATACTCGGGGACGCTTACCGAGAAGATTCGATTCAGATCGAGCCCGGCGCAGACCATTTCGATCTCATCCTTCCTGCGAGAATCAATCGGCACTTGTCAGAAATGGTCCAAGAGTTG
>JBDHCH010000422.1:0-3143 GCA_039592115.1 Gemmatimonadota bacterium
GTGTCGGCGAAGGACTTCCAGCGCTACTACCGGGCCCTGCAGGACCTGGTCTTCGAAGGCAAACGGAACCGGACGATGAGAGCCCACACCCTCGAGCTATACAGGTGGGTTACCCTCCACAGGCAAGGGGAGAAGGCGAACGAACCTTGGGAGTCTACGATGGCGGCATGTGTCATTTCCCACGAGCATGCCCCACCTCTGAGGCAGTTTTTCTCACGAGGATGCCCCACCTATAGGCCGAGTTTCTCATGAGCTTGCCCCATCTGAACGGCGAGTTTCTCACGAGCATGCCCCACCCCTTCGGGGCCACCCGAGCCATCTTGGCACCTGACCTTAACTGGGAGGTGTGCGGATGGCCTATCGAGAGGTGGCCATGTGGGAGATTCTGGCAGTTCTGGAACGTATCGGCCGGGGCGAGAGCCAGACGGCGGTGGCTCAGGTCACCGGCCATTGCAGGAAGACGATCCGCCGGTATGTGCGAACGGCGAAGAGCCTCGGATGGGAACCAGGCACCGACCCACCCAGCGAGGCTCTGGCAGCGGAGGTGTTCCTCCGGCACCGGCCCTCGGGAGAACGGAGCCCGGGAGAGGTCGAGGAAGAGCTGCTTCCCCACCTGGAGGCGATCCGCCGCTGGCTGACGCCTGGACCGGGTGAGAAGCGGGGACTCAGACTCACCAAGGTGAGGCAGCTCTTGGAGCGCCAGGGCACGCGAGTTTCCTACAGCTCTTTGCACCGCTTCGCCATCAAGAACTGCGGCTTCGGAAAAAGCCAGCAGTCCACGGTCCGAATGGCAGAGTGTGAGCCGGGGGAGCTGGCTGAGGTGGACTTCGGCAAGCTGGGCTTGGTCCCCGACCCCGAGACTGGTCGGCGACGCGTGGCCTGGGCCCTGTCGGTCGTCCTGGTTCACAGCCGCCACCAGTACGTCCACATCACCTTCTCCCAGAAGCTTCCCGACGTGATCAATGGGCTGGAGGACGCCTGGCTCTGGTTCGGGGGGGTGCCTCGCCGGGTGGCGATTGACAACATGAAGACGGCCATCACCAAGGCCGACCCCTACGATCCCATCTTCCAGCGAACCTTCGAGGGCTACGCCCGCCACCGGGGGTTCGTCATCGATGCCACCCGCTCCAGGGATCCGACCGGCAAGCCTCACGTCGAACGGGGTGTGCCCTACATCCGGGAGAGCTTCTTCCGGGGCGAGAGTTGGATCAACCTGGAGCACGTGCAGCGCGACGCCCTGCGTTGGTGTCTCGAGACCGCCGGCACCCGCGTCCACGGCACTACCCGCCAGCGGCCCCTGGCCGTCTTCGAGAACGTGGAACGGGAGTGCCTTCTGCCCTTCGAGGGCGAGCGCTTCGACACCCCCACGTGGGGCCAGTACAAGGTCCACCCCGATCACCACATCAGCTTCCAGAAGGCGCTGTACTCCGTGCCCCACGCCTTCCTCGGTCGCACAGCCTGGGTCCAGGGTGACTCGGGGCTCGTGCGCATCTACGTGGACGGAACCCTGGTCAAGACCCACCCCCGCAGGTCTCCTGGTGGCCGGTCCACGGACCACGACGACTACCCCACCGAGCTCACGCCCTACACGCTCCGCGATCCCAACCGGATGATCAGACAGGCCCAAGGTCATGGACCGAACATCGGCCGGTTCACCGAAGAACTCCTGTCCGGAACCGTCCCCTGGGCCAAGCTCCGCCAGGCCCAGAAGCTCCTTCGCCTGGGTGCCAAATACGGCTGGCTTCGCCTCGACTTTGCCTGCCGCCGGGCGCTGGCCTTCGAGCTCATCAACGTTCGCCGTGTTGAGTCCATCCTCCTCCAGGACCTCGACCAGCTCGCCCTGCCCCTGGACCCAGGTGCCGAGGCCAAGGTCATCCCCATCCAGCTTCGGTTCCAACGCCCTGCGGGCAGCTTCACTCACCCCCTCGTCAAGGATATGAAACATGACTGAAGTCAAGCCCTCCCTGAAAGCTGTGCTCAAGCGCCTGAAGCTCGGCGGCATGATGCCCACACTGCCGGACCGGGCTGCCTATGCCCAAAAGGCCTCCCTCGGCGCCCTCGACTTCCTTGAGCTCGCTCTCCAGGACGAGATCGACCGCCGCGAGAACAAGAACCTCTCCACCCGCCTCGACCGCGCCGGCTTCGAGGAAGCCCACACCTTCGAGGACTTCGATTGGGACGCCCCCGTCACCTTCGACCGCGACCGGGTCCGCGACCTCCTCGGTCTCGGCTTCCTCGATCGCCACGAGGACATCCTCTTCCTCGGGCCCGTCGGCGTCGGCAAGACCTTCCTCGCCTGTGCCCTCGGTCATAGCGCCTGCCGGGCTGGCCGCCGAGTGCTCTTCCTCAGGAGCGATGCCCTCCTCAAGCTCATCCATCAGTCCAGGGCCGATAACTCCACCGAGCGCGTGCTCCGAAGCCTTCTCGCCCCTGATCTACTCATCGTCGATGACTTTGGACTGCGCCGCCTCAACGCCCAACAGTCCAGCGACTTCTACGAGGTCATCATCGAACGCCACCGCCGAGGCTCAACCATCGTCACCTCCAACCGAGCCATCGACGAGTGGATCCCCCTCTTCGACGACCCCATCCTGGCCCAGAGCGCCCTGGATCGGCTCGCCCACAACGCCTATCAGATCGTCATGGAAGGCGACAGCTATCGCAGCCGCCAGCGCCCCGGAATCAGCACCCCATACTCATCCCGAAAACGGAGGAACTAGCGAAAACCAACCCCAAGTACCATTACTCACCCAGTGCCCCGAAGGGGGTGGGGAATGCTTGTGAGAATGGGTGGGGCATGCTGGCGGGAAGTGACAAGGCCTGAACGCCCCCTTGTCAGCTTAAGGATACGGAGATAAGACATGGTACCAAACCTGGGGTCGGGTCAGGGCGGCGAATCGGTCCGGAGGATCAACTCCGAAGCCCAGTCGATCCGATGTCGGCACTGGCCTGTCCACGACCACGATACTCTCCTCGACCTTGGCCTTGACACGGAGATCATAGATGCCACGGGATCCCCGGTTCGACACCCTATTCGAGCCTGTACCCATTGGCCCGGTGACGGCCCCCAACCGTTTCTATCAGGTCCCCCACTGTACGGGGATGGGATACCGCCGTCCCCAATCTCTCGCTGCCCTGCGTGG
>JBDHCH010000423.1:0-3136 GCA_039592115.1 Gemmatimonadota bacterium
GGGGCAACAACCTCTGAAAACGGGCCTAGGTGGACTCGAACTGGAATAACAGTCTCCGATGAACCCGGGGGGGTTCAATCCAATCTTCCGCCGCCCCTCAACCCAAGATCTCACACCATCTGTCTGCGAGGGCCCCAGAGCGATAGAATCTCGCTTTCGTTGCGTGCGCCTCGACACGTCCTGGAGCGAACGATATCGATGAGAATTCGGCTTCCATTCACGGTCCTGGGGACCCTCATGGCGGGGGGGCTGACCCTCCTCGCCACGCCCCGGCAGGGTGAGGCACAGGAAGGGCCCGGGCCAGGCGGTCGCCTCCAGGCCTTCCTATCGTGCGAGGTGAACGGTTGTGACCCGGACAGCTATCGGTCGCAGGTGCCCTGGGTGAGCTGGGTGGACAGCAGGCCCGAGGCGGACGTTCTGGTTACCCTCACCAGCCAGGCCGATCCGTCCGGGGGCAACGAATACCGCCTCGACTTCACGAGCCCTCTCGAGGAGGACCTGGGAGACGACCAGCTCTTCTTCCGTTCGTTCTCCACGGACTTGGAGGAGGACGAGATCGATGGCGTGGTGACCGTCCTCAGCATCGGCCTGGCCCGCTACGCCTCCATGGCTGGGTACCGTGAGTTCGTGGCCCTGCGCACTCCCAGTGCCCCGGGCATCGACCCGGACGAACGCATCGTCGCTCCCCAGGAGGTGGACGACCCCTGGAACCTCTGGGTCTTCAACGTGGGCGGCAGCACCCGACTCACCGGAACCGAGACCCGGAATACCCGGCGCTTCTCAGGGAACTTCTCGGCCAACCGTACCACCCCCACCTGGAAGCTTTCCTTCAGCGGGCGCGGGAACGTCAACATTCAGGAAATCGAGCGAAGCGACGGGTCCATCTTCGAGACCGATCAGAGGGACTGGACCGTCAACATGGGAATCACGTATGCCCTGGCCGAGCACTGGTCGCTGGACCTCTCGTCCCTCACGGCCAAGCTTCCCCGGTTCAACCAGAAATTCCGGGCGGACCTCACGCCGGGCATCGAGTACAGCCTCTTCCCCTATGAGGAAGCCACGCGCCGGAGCATCACGCTCCGCTACACGGTAGCGGTGACGTATCGGAAGTACGAGGAAAGGACGATCTACAACGAGACCGAGGAGATGCCCTGGGAGGAGGCGCTCCAGCTCCGGGCAACCATGCGTCAACCCTGGGGGGACGGCTCCATCACCGGCACCGCTTCCCACGTGCTGGGAGACCTGGACAAGCACAATCTGTCCCTGCGGGGCCGCGTGAGCTTTCGGCTCGTACGTGGACTCAGGTTCAACGTTGGAGGTGACGTCGCCTGGGTGACGGACCAGGTCTACCTCTCCGCACGCGGGGTCACCGACGAGGAGGCCCTGCTCCGGCTCCGGACCCGGGGCTCGGACTTCAACACGGGCCTCACCTTCGGCTTCTCCTACCAGTTCGGTTCCATCTATAACAACACGGTGAACAACCGTTTCCCCACCATCGGCGGCGGAGGCGGGGACATGAGAGGTGGGGAAATGATGAGAGGGGGCTTCTGATGCGCATGCGGCCTCCTGGCGTCCCCGTCCGGTCGCGGGCCTTCCTGCGCGCTGCGGCCCTCCTGTTGCTCCTCACCGGCTTCATGGACTCCGCGCCTCTCTCCGGCCAGGTACCGGGCGCGACCCCGGCGTCCTCCCGCCTGAACGTCTTTCTGGACTGCGAAGGCCGGGAGTGTATGGTGGCCAGCGTCTTCTTCCGCACGGAGATCGACTGGGTCAACTGGGTACGGAACCGGGAGGACGCAGACGTCCACGTGATCCTGACCAGCCAGGCCACCGGGTCGGGGGGCAGGGAACACCAGCTAGACTTCATTGGCAGGGGGGCGCTGGAGGGGTCCGACGACCAACTCTTCTCCCGGTCCCTGGGCACCGACGTGGAGCAGGAGGAGCTCGACGGTGTCACCACGACCTTGGCCATCGGCCTGGCCCGGTACGGGGCCCTATCCGGTCTGCGGGACTTCGTCGCCGTCGAGCCTTTGGCTCCCCGGAGGGCGGATACGCAAGCCCGGGTTCTCGGGCCACAGGACGTGGATGATCCCTGGAACCTGTGGGTGTTCGAGGTAAGCGCCAACGGGACCCTGGACTGGACGAAGACGAGGGACAGCGAGCGGATCTCTGGGAACTTCATGGCTTCCCGGACCACACCCACCTGGAAGCTCGAGCTCCACCTGGGCGCCAACCGGAACGTGGTGGAGACCTTGCTCAGCGACTCCAGCGTCTTCGAGTCCACCCTCACGGATTGGGCGGCCGAAGGCCAACTGGTCTACTCCGCGGCGGAGCACTGGTCCGTGGGCATGATCTCCTCCCTCGCCAGGCTGCCCCGGGACAACCAGCGCCTCAGGGTCGAGGTCACTCCGGCCCTCGAGTACAGCGTGTTCCCCTACGTGGAGGCCACCCGGAGAACGTTGACCGCGCGCTACGCCATCGGCCCGACCCACAGCGACTATATGTCGAGCACCATCTTCGAAAAGACCGAGGAGACGCGCTACCGGGAGTCGCTCCAGCTCCGGTACGCCCATCGGCAGCCCTGGGGCGACGGTTCTCTCTCCATCACCGCATCCCATTTTCTCGACGACATCGACCAGCACAACATCGCCCTCAGGGGTAACGTGAGCTTCCGCATCGCACGGGGCCTGAGCCTCAACGTCGGTGGGAACCTCTCCCGGGTGACGGACCAGATCTACCTATCGGCCGAGGGTGAGACGGACGAGGAGATCCTCCTAAACCTCCGGACCCGGGCTTCGGACAAGAACTGGGGGGTCAATGTGGGGTTTTCCTACCGGTTCGGCTCCATCTACAACAACGTCGTGAACAACCGCTTCCCCACCATCATGGGAGGATAGGCGCTGGGCGGAGACCAGACATCCGTGGCTTCGGCCTACGAAAAACCCCGCCCGGACCGGCAAGTCCAAGCGGGGCAATAACCTCTGGAGAATGGGCCTGGGTAGACTCGAACTACCGACCTCACGCTTATCAGGCCCCTATCAAATGGGTCAAATCCCGGCAAAATGCCGTGATTTCACGGGCAGGACGCACGATCTGCCGTACTTCTCCGGCAAACATGCCGGATTATGCCGGGATTTAC
>JBDHCH010000424.1:0-3130 GCA_039592115.1 Gemmatimonadota bacterium
GTTCTCCAGGATCGCTGGGGGCAGGATCCTCGAGAGCGGCAATATCGTCCTGGCCGATGCGGGCTCACGGGAGGTCCGTCAGTATTCCAGGGACGGAACCCTCCTGCGAAGCCATGGGCGTGAGGGTGAGGGTCCCGGTGAGTATCAGTACATCATCGGTGTGGGTGCCTGCGCCCCGTCGGGGTTCACCGTTTTTGACATCGGCTGGGTAATGAGTTTCTATGACCATGCCGGGCGGTTCGTTGAGGAGCGATCAAACCGCCTGGAGGGTTCTTCGACCCCATACCACCTGGCGTGCGACACAAGTGGGCGCGTGGCAGCCATCAATTGGGATCTGGCCTCGAGCCCTCGGTTGGGTTTCCACGTCTCCATGGCGCGACTCAGGCTACTGGCTGCTGACGGCACCGAAATGACAGACCTCGGAGAGCGGATTGGTTCCGAGCGGTTTGGTCGCCCCACCGGGAGCAGTCCACATCCGGCGGGGAGGAGCACCCGGTTCGGATTCCAGGCGAACCACCTTGTTGTCTCCGACGGCTCCTTCCTGGGTTTTGAGCGGTGGGATCTCAGCGGCACTCTCAGAGAGATCATCCGCGTCGAAGTGCCTGCTCCGGATCTAGACTCACTAATGGTTGCGTACTTGGAGTGGTCCCTCAGCCGGGCTCCAGATGAGGAAGCCCGACGACGATGGCGGCAAGAGGTTTCTGAGATGGAGGGTCCCCCCCAAGCGAGCTTTTCCTCCGATCTCTTCGTCTCTGAAGAACGGATTCTCGTCCGGGAACCGACAGTGGGCCAGAGCGGGCGATGGCTCGAGTTCAGGCCGGATGGGGCTCCGCCAGGCTTTCTCCCGTTGCCGCGGAATGCGCAGTTGTTGGATATCCGGGGTGATCTGGTGCTGGTGAGCATGACTGATGAGTGGGACGTGCCAGTGGCCATCCTCTACTCACTCGAGAATACGGAGTAGGTGCCTCACCGCTGCTAGCGGAGCATCCTGCCAAGAGTTTCTCTTGGAGCTTCCTGCATTCCCAGGCGTCCGGTTTCGCACCGGAATCCCGCAGGGTTTGTATCGCACACGGAGTACAGGAGGGGTCAAGAGAACCGGATTGCCAGGAGAGCCGAGCGGGGATCCGACTTGACTCAGCATTGCTGTTCTACGTCTCCGACCAGAAGGGCCCTGGTAGGCCAGCGGAAAGCGTGACGTATGACCGATCAAATTCAATGGCGGAAGGGACAGGAGCGACATGACCACTGACCAAGAAGTCCCTGGCGCCATGCTTGCCGACGAAGCAACTGAGCGTCTCGCGGCTCTTCCGATCCTGGAATCAGTGCCAGGCGCGGAAATCGCCTGGCTGGTGGAACGGGGGGCTCTCCGAAATCATGCAGCCGGCGACATCATACGCACGGCCGGTTCCGCGGTCGACGAGATGGCCATCACGCTAACCGGCCGTGTGGGCCTGTATATACAGACGCGCGGTGGCTGGCGCAGGGTCTTGGAGGTGGAGGCCGGTTACGTGCTGGGCGTTGTCCCTTTTTCGCGGATGCAAACGGCGCCCGGGAACCTGGTCGCTGAGGCCGACACGACGTTGGTGGCCCTCCACCAGGATCACTTTCCGGATCTCGTGAGTGAGTGCCCGGAGACAACGGCCGCGCTCGTACACCAGATGCTCGATCGCGCCCGCGAGTTCCGCACGCTGCAGATGCACGACGAGCGGCTCCTCGCGCTCGGCAAGCTCGCGTCGGGTCTGGCTCACGAGCTCAACAATCCCGCCTCCGGCGCATCCAGTGGCGCTCGCTCGCTCGTGTCACTGCTGGACGAGGCACAAGGCGCATCGAGGGCACTGGCCGCGGCACGACTGAGCGACGTGCAGCTCGAGGCTATCGACGCAGCCCGCGTGGAGTGCGCGCAGGCCGGTCCGGAATGGGGCGCCCTCGAGGCGGCGGATCGAGAAGACGAATTCACGGAATGGCTCGAGCGACACGGCGCTGAGCCGACCACCGCGGTGGTGTTGGCCTCCTCCGGAGTGAGTACCGCTGTGATGGATGCGCTGGCCGACGCCTTGCCGGCGGACGCACTCGACCTGGCGGTCAGATGGATGGCAAGCGCCATAACCGCCCGGGATGTCGCTCGCCAGATCCAGACGGCGACAGCACGCATTCACGATCTCGTGCACGCCGTGAGAGGATTCACGTTCATGGATCGTGAAGGCGTGCCGGAAGAGGTTGATGTCGCACAGGGCCTTGCCCATACCATCGCTGTACTCGAGAGCAAGTCGCGTGAGAAGTCGGTCGATCTCCACATGGAGACGGCGGACGAGCTGCCAGGCGTCTATGGGTACGGCAGCGAGATCAACCAGGTCTGGGAAAAGCTGATCGACAACGCCATCGACGCGGTGGCCAGGGAAGGGAGCGTGACCGTTACAGCGACTGCGCGGGCCGACTCGATTCTGGTCCAGGTCGCGGACAACGGACAGGGAATCCCGGACGAGAGTCGCTCGCGGATTTTCGATCCGTTCTTCACCACCAAACCCGTCGGCAGCGGAACCGGACTTGGTCTGCACCTGGCTCGCCGCATTGTTCACATGCACCACGGCGACATCGTCGTGACATCAGAGCCCGGCCGGACGGTGTTCCGGGTGCAGCTTCCCGTGACGGGCACAAAGGCGGTGCGGGCTGAGTCGGACGGCGATGCCGAATAGCAGGATCACCCGCGGATACTTCCGGCCATGCCAACTCGGTACCCCGCGTGTGTCCGGAACTGCGATTGTGATCCCTGCAAGTCGTTGGCCTGGGGTGCCTCCCTGAGACGAGACTGTGCCCAGTCTCATAGATTCGGGGGGAGGAGCCGAGGGCAGACGAACTGCGGGCTCTGCTGAGCGAGGCACGGGAGCGCACTATCGTGGCCCTGGAAGAACCAGACGAAAGGCGTCTCAATGAACCTGTCCTCCATGGGAAGGGGCAGCCGATCCAGACTCCGCGTTGGTGGCTCTGGCTCGTGGTCGACCACGGGGTTCACCACAAGGCTCAGATCTCTGTCTACCTGAGGCAGATGGGGAAGACGCCCCCTTACTTTGCGGCTGCGCTAGAGAATGGGGTTCGCCCTGACGTTGAGATGAGAGAGAAACTGGGTGGCTTC
>JBDHCH010000425.1:0-3112 GCA_039592115.1 Gemmatimonadota bacterium
AGTTCGGCGAACTCGGGGATGTACCGTTGGACCGGATCCCTGAGCTGGAACCTGCCTTCCTCGTAGAGCATCATGAGGGCCACGCCGGTGATGGGCTTCGACATGGAGTAGATGCGGAAGATGTCGTCCTCGGACATGGGATCGCCGGCTTCCACGTCCCGATGTCCGTAGGTCCGGAAGTCGGCGATCCGGCCGTGCCGTGCGATCATGGTGGTGATGCCGGCGAGCCGACCCTCGTCCACAAGGCCCTGCATGGCCTCATGGAGTCGGGTGAGGCGCTCGGACGACATGCCGACCGATTCGGGCGTCGCGGGTGTCAGGTTCCGTGGCCCACCGTGTACGGTGGATGACGACGGCGAGCCCTCACACCCCACACCTGCGAGGGCGATCGTCAGCGCCATGACAAATGGTACCGCGGGAAACCTCAGGGTCTGCATGTGTGCTCCGTGCCGGAGGGACGGATCCTGACGAAGCCCAAGTGTAATGCGTGGAGCCGGGTGCAGGCCACGGCCGACCTGCTGGACGTGGATTGACCGCCGGAGAGAGCCGATCCCCTGGTCAAGGGGGGGCGGGGGGGGGCGCAGAAGATCTGGTGGTTCGTGGGCGGGCCCCGTAACGTGAGCGGAGCGTGGATCCCAGACGAAAGGACAGGGATGGACTTCCGGGAGCGAGTTCTCTTGGGCAGGACCGGTCAAATGGTGACCCGGCTGGGGTTGGCCTCCGGCTACGGCGTCCCCGCCGCATCGATGGAGAAGGCCTTCCACGAGCACGGGATCAACTACTTCTACGTCTCCCCATTCCTCAACCTGCGGAGCATGGTGGAGGCTGTCCGGAACCTGGCTCCCGACCATCGGGACGAGCTGTTTCTCGTGCTGGCCCGGCCACTCTTCCGGGGGCTCCGCCTGGAACACTACGTCGAGCGGTGGCTGAGGAAGTTAAGGCTCGAGTGGATCGACCTGCTGTTCCAGGACCTGCGCAAACCCCCAGGGCAGGCACTCACCGACCAGATCAAGCGACTACAGGAGGGCGGGAAGGTTCGGTTCCTGGGCATGTCCAGCCACAACCGGCCCCTCCTCGGACAGATCGGCAGTGGTGAGGTGGACACCCCGGTGGACTTCTTCCACCTTCGCTACAACGCGGTGCACACCGGAGCCGAGGAGGAGATCTTTCCGCACTTGCGTCAGGAGGATCGGCCGGGGACGGTGGTCTTCACGGCCACCTGCTGGCGGAAGCTCCTGAAACCCAAGCTCATGCCGGAGGGCGAAGCTCCCCTCACCGGAACCGAATGCTATCGCTTCGTCCTCTCCCATCCCGACGTGAACGTCTGCATTACGGCCCCCTCCACGGCGGAGCGTCTGGAAGAGAACCTCTCGGTTCTGGACGCCGGACCCCTCGACGAGGAGGAAATGGCTCGGGTTAGACGGATCGGGAAGCACATCTACGAGAAGTAACGGACGGGAACGACGGCATGTCGAAAGGCATCTTCTGCCTCGAGGGGGACTGGTACCTGGATCTGAGGAGTCGAACCTCCGTCCGTCCGGTGCTGGAGCTTCTGGAAAAGTCCAATTACCCGGCCGTGCCCTATATCCGTCGGGACGTGGGCACGCTGCCCGAGTTCGAGTACTACCTCCTGAAGTGGACCCAGCAGAAGTATGCCCGGTACCCCATCCTCTACTTGGGATTCCACGGTGACCCAGGGGCCCTCTATGTCGGAGAAAAGCGGAACGGGCCGGTGGACTTCGCCTGGCTCGAAGAGCGCCTCCAGGGCAAGTGCAAGGGCCGGATAATCCACTTCGGCTCCTGTGGGACCATGGCCAAACACGGCAACCGTGTGCGACACTTCCTGGAGCGCACGAACGCGCTGGCCGTTTGCGGCTACAAGGTGGATGTAGACTGGATGCTCTCGGCAGCCTTCGAGATCATTCTGCTGAGTGGCTTCCAGGAGAACGCCTTCACCCGAGCCGGCCTGGCGGCCGTCCAACGTCGGATCAAGCGGCAGGCCCCGACCCTGGCCCGGGACCTTCAATTCCGCATGGTCATCCGGTCCTGAGAGAGGAACCTCCCCCATGGCGCGACTGCCGGCACCTCCACTCCTCACCCTTCCCTGCCATGTCTTCTGATCCTGGCCCCGGACGTCGCTATACCGACGAGGAGGTGCGGAAGCTCCTGGACCGGGCGTCCGAGCTCGAGAGCGAGAGCAAATACCTCACGGCCCCCACCGACGGTCCCACACTCCAGGAGTTGGAGGCCATTGCGGAGGAGGCGGGACTAAACGCCCTGGCCCTGCGGGAGGCTGCCCGAGAGTTGGATGCCCATGGAGAGGGGACCATCCTCCCCTCGGAAACGACCAGGGGGTTCCTGGGTGCGCCCGTGGCCATCGTATTGAGGAGGAGCATTCCCGGCGAAGTCCCGGAGTCGGTGCTGGAAAACCTCGTCGCGGTTCTCCAGCGTGCCGCAGGGGGCATCGGGCAGTCCTCGGGCCGCGGGAAAGCCCTTACCTGGCAATGCACCAACCCCGGATCCACTCGGACGCTCCTGGCCACCCTGAGTGTCGTTACCGGCGAGACCCACGTCGTCCTGGAAGAGCGCTACGAGAACATGGCGTGGTCGATTCATGGCGGGATCATCGGAGGGGGAGGGTTAGGGGTGGGGCTCGGGGTCGGGTTCGGAGTGGGTTTCGGCGCGGCCCTCGGAGCCCTGGGCACCATCGCGTTCACCACGCTCTTCCCCGTGGCTGCCTTGGGAGGGAGCTACCTCCTCTCGCGACGGATCTATGCTGCCTTCGTTCGCCGGAGGTCGGCCGCCGTCCAGGGGCTTTTGGACGAGCTGGTGGCCATCGTGGAAGGGAGCGCTGACGGAGAGGAGGCGCGCCGCCTGGGCGAGGGCCCGAAGGGCCTCCTGGAGGGCTGACGCGGAGAGCTTTGGTTGAGCTGACGGACGACCCCTCAGGGACGGATCTTTCCTTTCGCCCCGCATCGGTGGATGACGCCGAGACCGTTGCTGACATCGCCGCCTCGGCCTTCGGTCCTTCCCGGCACCGGGCCTCGGAGATCCGTCGATACCTGAGGTGGGAACCCAACTACTGGGTTCTTGCGGAGTTTCGAGGGCAGCC
>JBDHCH010000426.1:0-5882 GCA_039592115.1 Gemmatimonadota bacterium
GCTGCGGGCCAGGCGGAGGGCATCCGTCACCGAGGCATCGAGCCGCTTCACCTCGTTCAAGGCCTGCCCCAGAAGCTCCTGGGCGGTTCCACCTTCACCGATATGCTTCTGGGCCCTCTTCAGATCCAGGCTGATGGCGGTCAACGGGTTCCGCACCTCATGCGCGAGTGAGGCGGCAAACTCACCCACGGCGGCAAGAGACTCTCGCTGGGCTGATTCCTCGAGGGTTCTGCGGAGATTCTCGGTCATGGTGTTGAACGCGCCCGCAACCCGTCGAACCTCCTCAGGACCGTCTTCGGCGACCATGACGTCCAGGTTCCCCTGGGCGACAGTATCGGCTCCGTCTGCCAAGGCCCCCAGGGGCCTGGTGATCCGTCGCGTTGCCAAGGTCGCCAGGAAGACAGAAACAGCCAGAACGGCCAGCAGGACGATCAACCCCCGCTGGGCCGCAGCCTCGAAAGGTTCTCCCAATCCGCCCATGGGTGCCGCGAGAACGACCTGAAGCGGCGGCTCGTAGAGGGTGTCCCTCAAGGTCAGCCAGGTTTCCTCGGCCCAAGTAAAGCGATCCTGGTTGAGGAGGTCCGGTTCGATGGTGAGGGGCATCAGAGGAAAAGCCCCGCTAGCATCGAAGAGGGCGAGGACGGATCCCGCGAGTCCCGGGAGGACGAGGTCGCTGGGAAGCAGGCTTCCGGTGCGAAGCCGGACCTCCATCATCCCAACCCGCCCCTGGGATCCGCTCCCATACACGTCCATTCGGCGCGGAAAAACGGAGCCACCTGATGTGCTTCGGCGATTCGTCGCCGAGGGATCCGCGTTCGGAAACCTTCCCCTGAACTCTCCGTTCAAATCGTAGAAGACCACCTCACTCACCACCCCTTCCACTCTGGCCCAGGCCGCTTCTAGCTCCTGAGATCCGAGGGGAGGTGCGGCAGGAATGACATGCCGCCCTTCGGCTAACGCAGTTCTGACTTCGTCGATCTCGGTGAATGCCAGCAGGTCCGAGCGGAGGTCCACCCAATTGAACCCGATTGTATGGACCAACTCGGACAAGGTTTCTTCCAAGCGGACCTGAAGAAGCTCCTCGCCGGACCGCCGGGTGGAACTGGCCAGCCACCAACCCATGACTCCCAGGGGAATCACCGACCCGAAAAGGAGCACGGCCAGGAACCTCCCGCGGAGGGAGGACGAGCCGAGGAGGGGAACCAGGGCGAAGCGGGATCTCGGCGGGGACGGAGAACTCGTGGCGTGAAGGGTCATGTCTCATTCCGCCCGATGGATTCCAGAATGCGATAAAGCTTGGGTTTGGAGATCCCGAGAATCCTCGCCGCCTCGGTCTTGTTTCCGTCCGTTGCCGCCATGACGCGGCGGACCTGATCGTGAGAGAGTTCCTCCAGGGTCCGGAACGTTTCCGGAGAATCCTGGACTTCGCTCCCAAGACGTAGATGATCTGGCCGAATCACCTGACCTGTGGTGGTGACCACGGCTCGGGTGATGCAGTTCTCCAGCTCCCTGACGTTCCCGGGCCATTCGTGCTGGAGCAGCGAATTCAGAGACCCCTCGGGAAGCGTCGGCTCGGAGCGATGAAGCTCGTGACTCGCTTTCCTCAGGAAATGGCGGGCCAGGAGCGGGATGTCCGATGGGCGGTCTCTCAGAGGTGGGAGCCGAATCTCCACTACCTGGAGCCGGAAATAGAGATCTTCCCGAAACGCGCCTTCCTCCACCATCCGTTCGAGATGGCGGTGCGTTGCAGCAATCACGCGCGCCTTCGTACGCACCGGGTGATCGGCGCCCACAGGGTAGAACTCCCCGTCCTCCAGAATCCTCAGGAGCTTGCTCTGGAAGACCGGCGTCGTGTCACCGATCTCATCCAGGAACACCGTGCCCCGACCAGCCAGGGCGAATCGGCCTCTCCGATCCGACACCGCGCCGGTGAAGGCTCCCTTCACGTGTCCAAAGAGCTCAGATTCCAGGAGGTTCTCAGGCAGAGCTGAGCAGTTCACAGGGACGAAAGGCTCGGCCTGCTCCGCCGAGTTGTGGTGGATAGCCCGGGCCACCAATTCCTTCCCGGTCCCGGTCTCCCCTCGGATCAACACGGTGATACGGCTGGCGGCGAGCTGTCCTACCAGCTTGTACACCTCGATCATGCGGGGATCGTGACCGACAAGCGTGTCCAGGCGGTACGCATCGGCCTCCTCTTCGGCCTCTCGCTCCACCCGCTCCCGGGCCCGGCGATCCGCCTCGGCCCGTTCCAGGACCGACTGGAGCTCCTCCGGTTCCAGTGGCTTTACCAGAAAGTCAAAGGCGCCCTCCCGCATGGCCCTGACGACCGTGGGCATGTCGTCAAAAGCGGTCATGAGGATTACATCGACGGAAGGCGTCCGTTTCCGGACCAATTTGAGGAGCTCGATGCCGTCCAGGCCAGGCATACGGATGTCGGAGAGAATGATGTCAGGTGAAATCTCAGACAGTCGATCGAGAGCTCCCTCCGCATTCTCGGCCGTGGCTACTTCGTAGCCGGCCTCGACCAGGGTGCCGCTGAGGGCCCGCCGGACGGACGGGTCGTCGTCGACCAGAAGCAGCCGTACCGAATTCACTCGATCCTCCTCATGCCATGCCCAGGCTGGAACCCGGAATCGATTTCTCAGCCTTGGGGCTCAGGGGATAAGGCGGTCCCGAGAAGATTATTCGAATCAACCCACGATAGGGGCATAGCAACGAACACGCCAACCTCTTTCCACTTGCCCATCTCCCATCCTGAAACCGCTCGTTGCAGGCGCCAAGGTTCTTCGACTCCCCGGTGGCGGCGGGGGGCCTTCCAGTCGGCCCTGGCTGGCCACCTGGGCAGTCTTCTTCCTATCCTTTCCATCATCCTGCGGATGTATGCGGATCGAAAGGGACGACCGATCAAGGAGGTGTCCGTGTTTGGGTGGCAGGCGGCCCCCTGGACGAAGGGCCGGGCGGTAGTGGTTCGCGGCGGGGTATTCGGCGACTCGGGATCACGGTACTCCTACTCGGAATGGCAATCTTCGCTTATGGAATTGCGGAGCGCCGGCGAACGGCCGCCGTGGAGGCTGCCCGCGAGGAGACCCGAGCGGAGATCGAGGCCATCCTGGCGGAGCGGATCGACGCGGCCGATCGGCTCGCCCGGTCGGCCGACCGGATCCTGAGCCCGCTCCCCGTCATGACGCCGGGCGAGGAAGCCGCGCTGCGCCGCTTCCTGAGTGCCTCCCATCTGACCAGGGCCCGTCAGCTCGGAGTGCGAGCCGAAGATGAGGATGCGGTGGATTCGCTCGTTGCGGCCGGCCGTCTGATCGAGCTGGAGGACAGCACCCAGTACTGGATCGTTCGGCCGGGGGACTCACCGGCCCATGTGGTCCCCGATCTGCGTACCCTCTTGGAGGAGCTGGGAGGGCGATTCCAGGAGCGGCTTGCCGGAATGGGGTTGCCGCCCTACCGCATGGAGATCACGAGTGCTTTTCGCACCGCCGAACGACAGGCACGGTTGCGCCGGACCAACGCCAACGCCGCCGCCGGTGTGAGCTCCCACGAGTTCGGAACCACCGTCGACCTCTCTTACGCGGCGTTCGCACCGCCGGCGGAGGTGCCCGCGGAGATCATCGACGGGGTGGCCGAAGACCTCCGGCCTCACATCCGACGGATCGCAGATCTCGCCTTCGAATCGGTGTCTGCGCGGAAGTCACGGGAGCTGGGGCGGATCTTCGGCCAGGTCCTCGCAGAGGCGCAGGACGAGGGGATCGCCCTGGTGATCTACGAGCGGCAGCAAACGGTGTATCACCTGTCGGTGGGGAGGGCGATGTAGCAGGAGGAGGGAGGCCGAGGGAAGGAGGGGCGGTAGGGTCGCTCTCTCTCGGGCGCGCCTCCTCGAGTTGGGCCGACTCGTGCGCCGGTTGGGCCGGTCATTGGTCCGACCTAGAATCCCCGGATGCCGTGACACGGTGCCCCCGCCGCCCGCCGGATTGGCCTGGGGTCTGTGGCGGGTCTGGGTGCTCCGCCTCCGAAAGGCTCGGCGGCTTCCCGACCGGACTTCTCTCTGCACGTTGCATGGAAACGCCTTGAACCGCCTGGCTCCATGGGAACGTAGCTAATGTCCGTGGGGAGGCCGGCATACCGAAGACGTGTTCAGCTGAAGCGCTTTCGTCGTACCAGGTCGTCAGCGTGGCCGTCAGCTCGGGCCCGTCCAGATCCAAGGAAGACGGCCGCCTCTTGTTGCGTTGACCCGACTGCCTGAACGAGCCCATCCGGTTTCCTTCTCCGGTCTCACGGCCCTGAAGGGCGACCGACCCTGCAACCTTCTCCTCACCGCGAGCGTCCAATCTCCTGATCGAACTATCATTCTTCGATAGTTTTTGGACAGGGGAGACCAGCAACATGCCGCGACGATCGGATTGGCCCAATTCTCTTACCCCAGCTGCATTTCATATCCTCCTAGCTCTGGCTGACGAAGATCGTCACGGCCTAGGGATCGTCGACGAGATCGAATCCCGTTCCGGCGGAGTAACTGTCCTTGGTCCGGGATCCCTCTATGGCACCATCAAACGGCTTCGGGAAACGGGTTTCATACGTGAAGCCGAGGATGCTCCTGATCCGTCTCAGGACGATTCCAGGCGGCGTTTTTACTCCATCACTCCACTTGGTCGGGAGGCGCTGGCCAGGGAGGCACGCCGCATGGAAGTGACGGTTCACGTGGCCCGGTCCAAGGCCGTACTGGACCAGGAGCAGGCGCGATGAAAAAGCTCCTCTGTGCCCTTTTTCTGCGAATCTACCCCAGGAGCTTCCGAAGCGAGTACGGGAAGGAGTGGATGGAGCTGGCGATCCGTCGTGGTCTCCTCTCTCTGACTGCGGACACTCTCCGGACAGCCCCCGGGCTGTGGTGGCAGAGGAATTGGGGGGCCGAACCGTCAGGCGGGAAAGGGGGAGGGAGCCTGGAAACCGTTCTTCGAGATGTCCGGTTTGGTCTTCGCACCCTTCGCAAGCGGCCGCTGTTCACCCTCATGGCGGTCGGGACCCTGGGCCTGGGGATCGGTTCAGCCACCGCCATCTTCAGCGTGGTGGAAGGTGTTCTCCTCCGAGGGCTCCCCTTCGAATACCCGGAGGAGCTTGTTTCTGTTTGGCAGACGTACCCTGAGTGGAAGGAAAACCCGGATCTCGCTCCCATGTGGGACTGGGGCTACCTGGCCTATCCAGGATACGAGCGCTGGCGTGACGGGCAAACCCAGCTCCAAGGGGTGGCGATCCACGCATCCACGGCTCGAAACCTGACGAGTCCGGGGGACGTGGAGAGAATTACGGTTGGGGTTGCGTCTGCTTCTCTCTTCTCCGTGTTGGGCGTGCAGCCGGTGATTGGGCGAGGCTTCTTGCCTGAAGAAGACCAGGCCGGGACAGCTCCGGTGGCGGTTCTCAGCTACGCCATCTGGCAGGAACGGTTCGGGGGGGATGAGAACGTCCTGGGAAGTACCATCGGCCTCAACGAAACCCCATTCGAAGTGGTAGGAGTCCTGCCAGAGCATTTTGAGCTCCTTGGGCTAGGGTTCTTTGGATCAGGTGGGGCGAAGCCGGTCTGGATCCCCACCGGCGCAGATGGTTACCGGCGAGCAGAGACCAGCCATTCCTATGAAGCCGTCGGACGCCTCAAGCCCGGGGTGACCCTTCCCCAGGTCGCCGCCGAGGCCAGGAGCCTGATCCCGGCTCCCGACGAGGACCCGGAACATAGTGTACGAGCGGAGAGCTGGATCGAGCTCCAGCATGCTGGGCTTTGGTCACCTCTGCTCCTGCTTCTGGGGGCCTCCGGAATCCTCCTGCTCATCGCCCTGGCGAATGTGGCGACCCTTCTACTTGGCGAGGCTACCGGCCGCCGTCACGAG
>JBDHCH010000427.1:0-3087 GCA_039592115.1 Gemmatimonadota bacterium
AGGCCGATCCCGGAAGATCTCTGATCCCGTGGGGTACCTGACCTCGGAAGGAGGGGCCGGAGCTGGATGACGAGGCTCCTCCACACCCCGCTCCTCCCAGGGATCCGCGAAACCACCCTGGTCCAATGAGCCTGTCCAGCACGCTCAAGAGGTTACGCCGGAAGCCGCTCCGTGCCTCCGCGACGGCTCTCACCCTTGCCCTCGGCATCGGTGCCACCACGGCCGCCTTCGCGGCCGTCGACGGAGTGTTGCTCCAGGAGCTTCCTGTCAGCGGCCAGGACGAGCTCGTCGTGGCATGGTTCGTCAATCCCGCCAGGGAGATGTTCCACATCCCCTTTTCGCCCAGCGCCTTCGATCTGGCCGTCCGTGGCACCGGGAGCCTTTCGGGGGTGGCAGCGGTGGAGCGGGCAGGGGCACGACCGACCGTCGTTGAGAGCGGCCCCGATCCCTATCTGTTGAGCCACGTCAGAATCGCCGGGGACTTCTTCGGCGTCCTCGGAGCTCGACCCGCAGCGGGTCGCCTCCTCACCCTCTCGGACGACGATCCGGGTGCCGAGGCAGCCGTGGTCCTCGCACATGGAACCTGGGTGGCTCGATTCGGGGCCGATCCCAGCGTGCTGGGCTCCACTCTCCGATACGGTGACCGATCCTTCACCATCGTAGGCGTGGCGCCTGAAGGGTTCGACTTCCCTCAAGGAACCGATCTCTGGGCGACCTTGAGAGGATCTTTCCCGAGTTGGGCCGAAGAGGAGCCCGTGGGGATCGAGCTGGACATCCTGGGTCGGCGGAGGCCTGGCGTGGACGCAGCCACGGTGGCCGCCGACCTCACCGATGCCCTGAGGGCCGATCCTGGCATCTCCGCGGTCTACTCCGACCTCCGGCCAGTGGTCACCCCTTTCCACGACCATGTGGTAGGGTCTGTTCGGCCGGTTCTTCGGGCGGGACTGGCCGCCGCGACGCTCCTGTTGCTGGTGGCTGTGGCAAACGCCACGCTCCTCCTCCTGGCCGGCGGCCCGGCGGTAGCCCATGAGCTGGCAGTCAATCGGGCCCTGGGGGCGGGAAGAATCCAGCTGCTGTGGCGGGTCGTTGCGGAGGCGGGGATCGTCGGCGCCCTGGGTGTGGCCGGTGGGCTCGGATTGGCCTGGATCGGGCTCCAGATCCTTCTCCCTCTCGCCCCGGGGGACCTTCCCCGGCTGGACAATGTGGCCTTGGACGGTCGATCGGTGGCAATTGCGATCCTGCTGGGGCTCCTGGGTACAGGGCTGGCCGGCATGGTCGCCGGTCTGGGGCTGGTGCGGACGGATCCGGGCGCGTCTTTGTCGGCTGGTGGGCGAGGTCAGTTGGGGATCGGATCGAGAGCCCAAAGGCTCCTCGCCGCGATCCAGCTATCGCTCACGGTAGTCTCGGCAGTGGGAGCGGGCCTCCTCGTCCGTACCGTGGATGCCATGGATGCCGTCGAGCTCGGCTTCGAAGCCGAGGATCTTTCTGTGGTCTCGTTGAGCGTTCCCTACCCATTCTTCGAGGTCCCCGAGACATACGTGGCGGCGTTGGAGCAGGTGGTGAGGGATCTCGAGGGAAGAGCTGGAATCCTCTCGGTCAGGCCCACCCTTTCGGCTCCCCTGGGGAGTGGCCTGGACGTGATCCTCCGGGCGGAGGGGCAGGAGGAGGAGGATCTGGACGAGAACCCCTATCTGGCTGTGGACGCTGTTCTGCCGGGCCATTTCGAGGCCCTTGGAGTTCCGATCCGGAGTGGCCGGGGGCTGACCGAAGCGGACAATGCCGCGGGCTCGGATCCGGTGGTCGTGGTCAATGAGGCTGCGGCCCGTGCACTCTGGCCCGGACGGGATCCCATCGGGGAGAGGGCGGTTGGGTTCCCTGATGAAGACATGGCTTGGACGGTGGTGGGCGTAGTTGCCGATACCCGGTACCGCGAGTTCTTCGATGCTCGCCCTTCTGCCTACTTCCCCCTGGGGCGAATGCGTTTCATGGCGCCGACCCGGCTCCTGATCCGAACTGCGGAGGGCGGACCGATCACCCTCGGGGCCGTGGTGAGGGAAGCCTTCGCTGGGGCCGATCCCCTGGTGAAGGTCATGGGAGAAGAACCAGTGGAGGAGGCCCTGCGGCGGGCCAGTGCACGACAGCGATTCGCAGCGGGCGTGTTGCTTTCATTTGCTTGGGCCACCCTCCTCCTCGCTGCGCTGGGTGTCTACGGCGTCTTCGCGGTCTGGGTGCAAGGGCGCACCGGCGAGATGGCAGTGCGGCTTGCCATGGGTGCGACTCGGCCTCGAGTCGTCGGTATGGTCCTGGTCGGGGTCCTTCGTGTCGCGCTGGTGGGTGCCGGTGCGGGGGTGGCCATCGCCCTCTGGGCGTCCCGATTGGTGGAGACCCTTCTCTTTGGAGTCTCTCCGTTAGATCCGGGGACCTACGTCGTCGTGACGGTGGCTTCCCTGGGGACCGCTCTCGTGGCAGGTTTGGTCCCTGCCTTCCAGGCCGCGAGGGCCGATCCGGCCCTCACGCTTCAGTCTGAGTGACAGCCCTTTCATGGAGACGATCCTCATGCGAATGGTCCTGGTCCCTCTCGCAATTCTCGCCACCGCTGCCCCTCTCCGCGGCTTCCAGGTGGATCCGGACCTGCGGGAGCGAATCGACGAGGTCTTCTCCGAGTACGACCGGACAAACGGTCCGGGGTGTGTGGTGGGGTTGGTTCAGGATGGACTGCTGGCGTATGCCCGCGGATACGGGATTGGCCAGATGGACCACGCCGTCCCTCTGGACGAGACCTCGGTCTTCTACCTCGCCTCGGTTTCGAAGCAGTTCACGGCGGCTGCGGTGCTCATCGCCGAGCACGAGGGCTACCTGGCCCTGGACGATGACATCCGGACGCATATCCCCGAGTTCCCCGAGTACGGTGCCCCCGTCACTGTCCGACACCTCCTCCACCACACCGGCGGAGTGCGCGACTACCTGACCCTCATGAGCCTGGCCGGGATCCCGTACGAGAACGTCTTGACCGACGAGTCGATGCTGGGACTGATCGCGCGGCAGAGGGAGCTCAACTTCGAGCCGGGGTCCGAGCATCTCTACAGC
>JBDHCH010000428.1:0-3263 GCA_039592115.1 Gemmatimonadota bacterium
CACAGGAGGCCCCGCTCCCTCACTCCTCCGCCAACACCTCCCTTGGCGGCACGGTGGCGGCGCGGCGGGCCGGGCCCCAACACGCCAGGGCAGCCACGAACGCCATGCCGGTCATCGCACCCAGCACGACCCGGGAGTCGGTCGGCCCGATCCCGTGGAGGAGGCTCGCCATGAACCGGCTGAGGAAAAGCGCCGCCGCCAACCCCACTCCCAGTCCCACCGCCACCAGAGCCATACCTCTGCTCAGCACCAATCGAAGCACGTGGGCCGGCTCTCCCCCCAGGGCAATCCGAATCCCCATATCCCGTCGGTGCTGGCGGACGAAATATTCCATCACCCCGTAGATTCCGATGACCGCGAGAAGGAGAGACAACCCGCCGAAGGAACCCATGAGGGCAGCGAGATATCGGGGTACACGGAGGTTTCGGCTCAAAAGCTCCTGACCAGTGGCCACCCGGGAAACGGCCGCTCTCGAGTCTGACCGCCAGATCGCATCCCGGACCAGCGGAACGAGAGTGGATGGATCCACTCCGTCCTGGGCTCTGATCACCAGGCTCGAATTCGGAGATGGGAAGCTTTCGGAGTCCAGGAACATGACGCCGGGGTTGGTCCCCTCAAGGCCCGTGTACCGCACTTCTTCCATGACTCCGATGATGGTGGTCCGAGGACACCCCTCCCCGGTGCACCCCCCGCTGACAAAGCTCCTCCCCAATGCATCGTCGGGTCCGGAATAGAACCGACGAGCGAACGCCTCATCCACGAGTGCCACAGGGGGCGAGCCGTCGGCCACAGGTCCGAACATCCGCCCGGCCACGAGACGGGATCCGAGGGCCTCGAAATACTCCTCGGAAGCGAAGATCCAGGGAACCGAGGGTTGCGTTTCCCCCTCAGCCACAGGCTGGTCCTCCAGCACGAAGTTGTTGGTGAACGGGTAGTCCGCAGGGGGACGACCCTGCCCGACCCCGGCCTCGCCAACTCCCGGGAGGCTGCGCACCTCCTGCAGAAGCTGGTCCCAGACCTGGGCGAGCTCCCGATTGGAGCGTTGAGCGTCCGCCGGAAGGGCTACATCGAGGGCCAGGACACGATTAGCATCGAACCCCGCATCCACCTGCGTGAGGGCCAAGAAGCTGGCGGCCAGGAGCCCTCCCCCAACCAGCACCGGCAGAGAGACAGCAAACTGAGTCGTCACCAGGAGGCTTCGAACCCGTCGGGTCCAAGCTGACGCACCGATGCGTGCACCGCCCTCGCGGAGTCCATCGGAGACGCGGGCTCTCGGAGCTTTCAGAGCGGGCAGGATTCCGAACAGCACCAGGGACCCGGCAGACATGAGGAGGGAGAACAGGAGCACCGGTCCCGTAAGACCTACCTCGGAGATTCTTGGTATGAAGGGAGCCCCGAGGGTGGTGGTGAGCCGTATCCCGAGGACAGCCAATCCCATGCCACCGAGGGACCCGAGGATCACGAGGAGGCCGTTCTCCGCGGCCAGGTGAGCCACCAAGTTGGTCGGGGATGCCCCCAGGGCAGCACGCACAGCCAACTCCCGACGGCGATCCAGGATCCTGGCGAGCAGAAGGCTCGCGGCGTTGGCGCACACCATGATGAGCACGAAGACTGCGGCACCCAGGATTACCATTAAGGTGGTGCCCACGTCCCCAACCACCTGGGTCTTGAGATCGGTCATGGCCCAGGTGGCTTCCTGGTCCTGCCAGGAATCTTTCCAGATCGGGAATATCCGTTCGTTGATGGCGACCAGTTCCGCGGAGGCAGCCTCCGAGCTAACGCCTTCACCGAGACGACCGAGGCCGACCAGGAAGAAAGGGCCCTTCCGCAGGGGCGGCGCCACCCGGAGCGGGAGGATGATGTCGGCGTCCTGGAGGGAGGGGCCCACCTGGGCCGGGAGGACGCCTACGACAGGGATCTCGCGACCGTCGATGCGAACGGTCTCACCCAAGCGACTCGGGTCCCCCCCGAACTCCCGACTCCAAAATTCCCAGCCCAGCACCGCTGCAGAGGGAGCGCCAGGATTCCTTTCTTCCTCCACAAAGACCCGGCCATGAACCGGTTGAATACCGAGGAGTGGAAAGACCCCTGGGGTGACCGAGTGGACCAACATCCGGTCCGATCCCGAATCCCTGGAATAGGTGGCCCGTGTCCACGACATGGCTCCGACACTCTCGAACTGAGTCTGTTGCTCTTCGATTGCCAGATAATCGGCTGCCGAGAGCGGCCACTGGTGACCCTCGGAAGAGGTGGAGATTCGGACCAGCTCCTCAGGCTCCGGATAGGGGAGGGGATTCAGAAGGACTGCATGGACCACGCTGAAGACCGCCGTGATCCCTCCGAGCCCGAGCGCAAATGTCCCTACAATTGACCCCACGAACACCGGTGCCCGGACCAGACTCCGGAATTGGGCCCGCAGCCCGGCGACCCAACGTGGTCCGGTGGTTTTGCGAACATGCCCTCCATCCTTCAGAGCGCCACGGCGCAGCCCGCCGACCAACAGATGCTTCAACATCTTCCGCCTCTGTCGCCTCAACCAGCGTTTGGACGCCCTCTCTCCGTCTCTTTCCACCCGGTGCGAGTGGAGTTCTTCCAGCTCACTGCACAGGGCCCGGGCTTCCTCCCGACCCAGGACCCACGACGCGATCCGCTGAAGCCAGATGTCCATCATTCCATGACCTCCTCAGATCCTGTCGAGTTGGGCTTCGGTCCCGTCCCAGAGACGTTCGAGAGCGGTCCTGGTTTCACGAAGTTTCGCGGCAGCGGCTTGGGTGAGCTTGAAGTACCGCCTCACCCGCCCGGTCTCCTTCACACTCTCTTCGTCCATCCGGGACTCCAGGAGCCCCTTGGTCTCCAGTCGCTTCATCGCGATGAACACGGCCGCCTGAGCCACTTCTCGTCCTGTCAGGGATTCCAGCTCCAGGACGACGGGAACCGAGTAGGCTTCTCCGCCGAGGCGAAGGATTCCCAGAAGCACCATGTGCTCGAACTCCCCCAGATTGTCCCGCGGCATGGACTCTCTCCTACGCATGCTGAAAAGGAACCTCACTAGCTTTGTTAGTAAGTGAGACGCTCGGACGCTCGGCTGATTAAATAAGTTGCACCGGGTGGCCTGGCACAGGCCAACGCAGGCCTGGAGGGGCCTCAAGGGGCGCCGCGGCGAACGAGACGAGCCCGTCCCGGATCTCCCCCTGGACGGCCTCGGGCGACGCTCCGAGCGGGCTGAAACTTCCCAGACTGCGCGACGTAATGATTGTAGATTA
>JBDHCH010000429.1:0-3821 GCA_039592115.1 Gemmatimonadota bacterium
TCGGGACCGGGTGATGGGGGTACTGGCCACTCGGCTCCGCCGAGGAACGGCCTGGGAGGTCCCGGCGTCGGTTCAGCCACCCACCTATGAGGCGTTCCAGCATTACACCAGGGCGTCGGAGTTCTGGCTCCAGGGCCGGTACCCCGAGGCGGCCGAAGGGCACCTGCGGGCCTACCGGTCCGATACCACCTTCCTTCGGGCCCTTCTGGCCGCTGCGGCTGCCCGTGGGCTATCCGGCGACCAGGCGGGGGGCGACTCACTCATCGGAGTGATCCAGCCCCGTCGAGAGGAGCTGGCGCCCTATGACCGGTATCGGCTGGACTACGGTATGGCGGGAAACAGGGGTGACCTGGGCGGCCGGCTAAGGGCAGCACGGGCCGGAACGGAGTTGGTACCCAGCGGGACCTTGCGCCTGGCCCTGGTTAACGCCCTGGTGGACACCAACCGGCCCGAGGAGGCTCTGGAGAGCTTCGAGGGGATTTGGCAGGACATACGGGGCATTGGCAGGGGTTGGTTCCCCCTCTGGGCAACCCACACGGAGATCCTCCACCTGTTGGGGAGCCATGAGCAGGAGCTGGAAATCGCCCGGGAGGGAAAGGAGGTCATCCCCGGTGCTCTCTACGCCCTCGGGCTGGAGGCCCGGGCGCTGGCCGCCCTGGAGCGCACGGATGAGCTGCGGGCCATCCTGGATGAGATCCTTGCCGCCTGACGTTCTGTCCACGCCAGAGTCCCAGGCGCCCCGAGGCCGGCTCCTCTACCTGGGGGAGCGATGGAGTGAAGCTGGAGAGGTCTTCCGAGGGCTCCTGGACCGGGCCCCTCCGTCGTCCAGGGTTCTGGGATACCTGGGAACCTCCGCGGCCCGCTCAGGTGATTCTGCGACGGCACGGGAGTACTCGAGGCGTTTGGGGGACCTGAACGAGCCCAACCAACACGGCCAGGGGAAGGTCTCGAGTTCGGGATCTGGCTACATCGGGACATGGACCTGGCCCTTCTGAACGACTACCCGGCGTACCAGGAGTTCATTCGTCCCAAAGGCTGACCGGCCGCCTGGGGCGCCGCTCCTTCCTGTGCCCTGCTTCGAAGTTTAAGTTCGATTGGTTCTCTTGTTGCAGAACCAGAAGAACTATCCTACTCTTCCCCTCATGCAGAGTCTCACCGAAGAGCAGCGAGACCTGATCGAGAGGATCGGTGTGCTCCACGACCGTATGGGGATCCGCCCGGCTGCGGGGCGGATCCTGGGCCTCCTCCTGGTCTCGCCGGACCCGGAGCTCACGTTCGATCAGATCCGCCTGGCCCTCGACCTGAGCAAGAGTGCCAACAGCACCGCCCTTCGATACCTCCAGGACGTCGGAAGCGTGGAATACCGCACCCGCCCGGGGGACCGAAAACGGTATTTCCGGAAGAGCTTCACTGACTGGGAAGCAGGTTTCGTCCAGAGGTCCAGGGCCTATTACGGAATCCGAACTCTTTTGGCGGAAGCCCTGGACCAGAAGGGCGAGGGCCAGGAGGAATTCAAAGCATCCCTGGAGAGAATGATCGGATTCCTGACCTTCCTGGATGAGACCATCGAGACCGCCTATCAACAGTGGCAGTCCACCCACCAGCCGCCTGATGGAGATGCCACGGCGGGCAACGCACCATAATCAGGAGTAACCATGCGTCTGAGCACCATCTCCCCGAGGACCCTGGTCGTCCCTCTCATCGCCTGTGCGTTGTGGGGACCGAGCCTCTCCGCTCAACTCACCCAGCCTCTCGGGGAGGACCTTTCAAAGGCCTTCAAGTGGCGGTCCGTCGGCCCGGCAAACATCAGCGGCCGTGTCTCCGACGTGGAGGGGATCCCCTCTCCGTCCAAGACCTTCTACGTGGCCACCGCGGCAAGCGGCCTCTGGAAGACGACCAACAACGGGACGTCGTTCAAGTCCATCTGGACGAATGACCGAGTGGTGGCCATGGGGGACGTGGCCGTCGCGCCGAGCGATCCCAAACAGGTCTGGGTGGGAACCGGAGAGGAGGACTCCAGGAACTCCATCTCCGCAGGGGGCGGGATCTTCAAGTCCACCGACGCCGGCGAGACCTGGGAGCTGATGGGCCTGGAGGAGACCCAGGTCATCGGCCGGATCGTCGTGCACCCTGAGGACCCCGATGTCGTGTACGTTGCGGCCCTCGGGCATATCTGGGACTCCAACCCGGAGCGCGGCCTCTACCGAACCGAGGACGGTGGGGAGACCTGGGAGCTGGTCAAGTTCATCAGCGATAAGGCCGGGTTCGTGGACGTGATCATGCACCCGAAGAATCCGGAGGTGCTCTTCGCGGCGAGCTGGGAGCGGCAGCGGGGACCGTGGTTCCTGCAGAGTGGGGGACCCGGAAGCGGGCTCTGGAAAACCGACAATGGCGGTCATACCTGGACCGAAGTCGTCGGAAACGGCTTCCCCACGGCCGAGAAAGGCCGGATCGGGTTGGCGATCAGCCAGAGCTATCCGAAGATCATGTACGCCATGGTCGAAGCGAGAACGGAGGAGGACGGATCCGGAGGGAGCGGCCTCTATCGGTCCGACGATGGCGGCGAATCCTGGGAGAAAGTGAACGACTCGAACACCAGGCCGTTCTATTACTCCCAGGTGAGAGTGGACCCCGCCGATCCCGACCGGGTTTACTTCTCCTCCACACCCCTCATGTTCTCAGACGAAGGAGGGGAGAACGCCAGGACGACAACCAACGGCGTCCACGTCGATCACCACGCCATGTGGATCGATCCTGAAGACCCTGACCGGATCGTGGTCGGGAATGACGGTGGCGTCGCCATAAGCTTCGACCGGGGCGGGAACTGGATCACCCTGAACCACGTGGCCACAGGGCAGTTCTACAGCGTCAGCTACAACATGGACATCCCGTACCGGGTGTGTGGCGGGCTCCAGGACAACGGGCTCTGGTGCGGTCCGAGCCGCCTGGCGTCGGGGAACATCAGCAAGTACCACTGGGGGGACATCCACTTCGGAGACGGATTCGTTTCGGCCCAGGACCCTGCGGACCACGACCTGGTCTGGTCCGAATCGCAGGGTGGGAACATGGCCCGGCAGAACCTGGCCACCGGCGACCGTGTCACCCTCGAGAAGCCCGACTGGGAGAAAGCGTGGCGTCCCTACCAGGACACCATCGTCGTCCTCATGGAGGAAGGCATGGCCGAGGATGATCCCAGGATCCAGGATCTGAGGGAGCGGGCGACGGCCGATTCCATCGCCAACAATCTCCGATGGAACTGGAACACTCCCTTCTTCCAGTCGCTCCACGAAAGAAGCCACTTCTACACGGGCGCCAACGTGGTACTGAAGAGCACCGACTGGGGGGACGGGCTGGCGGCTATATCCCCGGACCTGACCTACGCCGACGAGGAGAAGGTGAAGGTCAGCACCGAGACCACGGGGGGAATCACGCCGGACATCACCGGAGCCGAGACTTATGCCACCATAGTCTCACTGGCAGAATCGCCGATCCAGCAGGGGATGATTCTCGCCGGGACCGATGACGGGAGGCTCTGGATCACCCGGGACGACGGTGGGGAGTGGAGGGAGCTCACGGACCGTCTGCCCGATGTGCCCGCTGGGACCTACGTCAGCCGGATCGCACCTTCCAACCACGACGTGGACCGGTTCTACGTGACCTTCGACGGCCACCGTACGAACGACTTCACGCCGTACGTCTACGTCTCCGACGACGGGGGTGAGAGGTTTCGCTCCATCGTCTCCGACCTTCCCACCGGCTCCCTGGACTTCGTCCACGTGGTAACAGAGGATCCGGTGAACGAGAACCTCCTCTTCCTGGGC
>JBDHCH010000430.1:0-3070 GCA_039592115.1 Gemmatimonadota bacterium
GTCCTGATCACGACCAAGTCGGGGAGGACTGCTGGGCCCGGCCTGGGGATCACTGCCAGCACGCACTTCACCCTGGAAACACCGCTCAAGATCCCCGCTTGGCAGAACAAATGGGGGGGCGGGAGCACGGACTCCGGGTACAATTGGGTCAACGGACGGGGCGGTGGACTGAACGATGGGGTGGATGAGAGCTGGGGGCCGGCCCTGGATGGAACGCCTTACGTGCAGTGGTGGTCGGACGGCACACCCCAGCCGTTTCTCCCCTCTCCGTACAACACCAGGGAGTACATGCAGACGGGGTCCTCGTTCACGAACAACTTCGCCATCGCCCGTTCTACGGATCGAACGAACCTGCGGTTTTCGGCTTTGAGACTCGATGCCGCCGGCACCGCTCCCAACCACACTCAGGACCGAACCCAATTGGCGTTGAACGCAGGCGCGGCGGTGTCGGAGCGTTTCAATGTCGATGCGTCGGCCCAATACACACAGGCCACCGGCCACAACCGCCCAGGGGTCCTCAACGGCTCCTACAGTGCTTTACACATCTTCATGTGGTTTCAGCGACAGGTCGACATGAAGCGGATGGAGCGGGCCAACAGGTTGTGGGACCCGAACTCGGGCACCCTGACTCCGAACTGGAACCACAATTACCACGACAACGTATACTGGCTCCAGGAATTTCGGACCAACGACGACACGCGTGACCGGGTCACGGGACAGGTGACGGCGAGTTACGAGCTCCTTCCCTGGCTCAACGCACGCTTCCGGGCCGGAACGGATTGGTACAACCATCGGACCATGGAGATCTATCCGTTCTATGCCCAGGACAGTCCTGAGGGCGGGTTCACGGAGGCTTCCGTTTTCAGGCAGGAAACCAACGCAGAGGTCCTGTTCACGGCGAACCGAAATCTGACCTCAGACCTGAATCTCACCGCCAGTTTCGGTGGGAACCGGCGGCTCAATGACTTCGATCAGAAGGCCGCCGGAACCAGGAAGCTGAACGTGCCGAACATCTACAACGTCAGCAACTCTGCGGCCCCTCCGCTTCTGGACAACCTCATCGAGAAGAAGCGGGTCAACAGCCTTTATGGGCTCACGACCCTGGGCTACAAGGAGTATGCTTTCCTGGACGTCACAGCCAGGAACGATTGGTCTTCCACCCTCCCGGAGGACGACCGGTCGTACTTCTACCCGTCGTTTTCCGGTAGCCTGGTGTTCACCGACGCGTTCAATATGGAGTACGACTGGCTTTCTTACGGAAAGGTCCGAGCCAGTTGGGCCCGCGTGGGTAACGATGCCGATCCGTACCAGTTGGCGTCGGTGTACAACGAGGTGGAGAAATTCGGGAATGTGCCCGGGTTCACGACCAGCAACCGCATCCCCAATAGCGGCCTCAGGCCGGAAACCACCGAGTCGTGGGAGGTCGGTGCCGACATCCGGTTTGCCAATGACCGGGCCTCTATGGACTTCACCTACTACAACTCCGAGACCAAGGACCAGATCTTGGCCGTGGATATCTCCGAGACCAGTGGCTACACATCCCAGGTGCTCAATGCCGGTACGGTGAAGAACACGGGCGTCGAGGTTCTGCTGAACGTCGACCTCTTCAGATTCAACAACGGGCTGGAGTGGAGCGTGACCACGAACTTCGCCAAGAACAACAGCGAAGTCACAGAGCTCGCGCCGGGCCTGCAGTCTCTGGTGATCGGCGGCGGAGGCGGGATGACGGTGGAAGCCCGTCCCGGGGAGCCCTACGGGGTAATGTACGGAACCGAGTACGTACGGGACTCCAACGGTAAGGTGGTCGTGGACGCCGGGGGGCGCCCCAAGAGGTCGAGCGAGAAGGTGCCCCTTGGGCAATATCAGCCGGACTGGATGGGAGGCTGGATGAACACCTTCCGCTACCGGGCCATGACCCTCAGCGCCCTCTTCGACATCCGGAGGGGCGGTGAGATCATGTGCGGTACCTGCCGGCTTGGCAGTCGCACCGGCCTTATGAGAGAGACTGCGGACAGGCCGGAGGGCGGCCTCGTCTTTCCCGGTGTGAATGAGGACGGAAGCCCGAACACGACCGCTCAAGCCCCTCGGTCATACTGGAGGGGGATCTACAACGTGACCGAGCCTTGGATCTACGAGAACAACTGGGTCAAGCTCAGGGAGGTTGCCCTGGGGTTCGACCTTCCCCAGAACCTCGTGCAGCGGACGGGCCTGCCCATTTCCAGGGCTCGGATGAGCATCATCGGGCGGAACCTCTGGCTTTGGACTGATGTTCCCCACATCGATCCGGAGACGGGTCGGCGGAACAACAACTTCCAGGGTTACGAGTTCGAGCAGTGGCCAACCTCGAGGTCCTTTGGGATCAACGTGGACATAGTGATGTAGATGCCTCGTCTTCCGACCAAGATTTGCCTATTGAGAGGAGGGGAACTGAAATGAAACGGAACACGAGAATCGGATTCGGGGCATTTGCCGTTGCTATCCTGGCAGCTGTTGGCTGTACCGATGACTTCACGGATATCAACACGAATCCCAACGCCCCGACCGCCGTCCCCGTACAGTATCTCTTGCCGGCGGGAATCCAGGATGCGGTAAACGACCTGCTCGGCACCGGGTTCGACCGAGGGACGGCATCCACTTGGGTCCAGCACTATGCTGCCCTTCAGTATACCGGTACGGATCGCTATGACATTGGGCCGACCTTCGGGGATGGAACCTGGTCAGGTCTCTACACCGGCGCGCTGGTTGATTTCGACAAGATGGTGGACCTCGCCACAGAAACCGGGAACGCCAATCAGCAGGCCGTCGGCATGATCATGCGGGAGTGGATGTTCATGAACATGACGGACCTGTGGGGGGATCTCCCGTACACAGAAGCACTGGGGGGCTCCAGCGAGGGTGGAACCATCACGCCCAGGTATGACCCACAGGCGGAGGTCTACGCCGGAATCCTGGCCAACCTTACGGCGGCCAGCGGGATGATCAATCCCAGTGAGCCGCTGTTTCCCGACGTGTTCAGAGGGACCATCGACAACCCTGATCTGATCTATGGGGGCGAGATGGGCATGTGGCG
>JBDHCH010000431.1:0-5153 GCA_039592115.1 Gemmatimonadota bacterium
GGGCCGTCCGCGCCGAGGGCGGCAGGGATGGCCACCCCCAGCCAGACTCCGAAGGTGGTGCTCCACACCATGAGCTCTACCTGGGCGCTCCGGTTGGACTGCTCCTCAGGGAGGACACGCAGCGCCGCGATGGCCCTCGCTCCGGCCGGCGTGTCCCCGAATCGCTCCCCGATATAGTGGAACAATGCCTCCGCTACCTGCCAGCGACCCTCCGCCTGGAAGGTCTCAGCAGCCTCCAACAGCACGGCGGCGCTGTCGGCCCTCGTCACCTGCGCTTCCATGGCTGTGGGAAGGCCCACAGCGAGAAGGGAGAGGAATAGAAGGGTGGCACCGAGACGGGGGAGGACCCTGCGAACGTAAACGCTCATGGTGGCTTCCCTGAGGGAGGGTTGGGCGTAGCGCCCGATGCATGGTTGATAAACCAGGAGAGGCTGGCGAGGTCCCACGCCGATTGATCGGGGATATGCCTCACGAGGGACGGGAGGGGGACCCCAACCTCGAGGCACACCCATCGGAAGAGCGGGGAAGTCATCGCTTGCGAGTTCCCCCGACCATCCCCGATGTTCGGGACCGGAAGAATCACGACAACCGAAGGACCACCTTATGCTCTCACTCCTTTCAGATCCCGGCTTCTGGGCGGCCCTTTTCTCTGTCACCCTCATTCAGATCGCCCTGGGTGCTGACAACCTCATCATCATCACCATCCTCGCCAACAAGCTCCCGCCCAAGAGGCAAGGGCTGGCGGTCCAGTTGGGGCTGATCCTGGCCATGCTGTTCCGAATCGTCCTTCTCATCCTTCCGGGCGTTCACATGGAGGCGGAGTTCACCCTCAAAGCCCTCGTCCTCGGTATCGGCGGACTCGTCCTGATCTGGAAGGGTGTGAAGGAGCTGCGCATCAAAGCCAAGGGGGTAGGAGAAGAGGTCCAGGCCACTGAGAGCTTCGGGGAAGTGGTGGCCGTGATCGTTGGGATGAACCTCCTCTTCAGTATCGACTCCATCCTGACGGTGGTGGGGATGACGGACATCTTCGCGGTAATGGTAGGATCCGTGGTGATCTCTGTCGTGCTCATGTTGATTTTCGCAGACCCCCTCGCCCACTTCATGCGGGAGAACCCGGACTTCGAGATCCTCGGACTCTTCGTCCTCCTGCTCATCGGCTTCGTTCTCTTGCTGGAGGGCGGGCACGTGGCGGAGGTCTCGGTGAATTCCTCCGAGTTCCCATATATCCCCCAGTGGATCGTGATCTTCACCCTTCTCCTCATGTTCAGCGTGGATCTCTACCAGAACTGGTGGGAGCAGAAAATGAGAAGGAAGGCCAAAGCTCCAATCGAGCTCGGCAGGAGGAAGAAGTGAGGAACAGCGCCAGCGGACTCGACTCCCTCTCACGACAGCCATCCGCCCCCCGAAGGGTCTTTGGACTTGGTCGGGCTGCCCTTCTCCTACTCCCTCTCATCGGGGTACAGGCCTGTGCAGGGTCCCCGGAGGATCCAGCGAGCCGGATCCTGGATGCTGCTCAGGCCGGAGACCTGGGCCGGGTGAGAGATCTCCTGGACGGGAGCCCCGATCTACTTCAGGTCAGGGACGCGAATGGGATGACCCCTCTGCACCAGGCGGTCCTTGCCGGGCACTCGGCGCTAGCCGAGCTCCTTCTGGACCGGGGTGCCGACGTCGATGCCACAGATGTGGAGAGCCGCACGCCTCTCCACCACGCCGCCGACGAAGGGGACGCAGCCACCGTCGCACTCCTCCTTGCTCGGGGGGCAGATGTCATGGCGCGGGAATTTCGCGGGCGAACGCCCCTCTACCTGGCCACAAACTGGGGAGATGATCTGGAGACCGTGGAGCGGTTGATCGCCGCAGGCGCCGACGTGAACGACCGGACGGAGCGAGGAGAGGAGGTTCTGTTCTCCACCCTCTTCTACGGGCGGGAGGACATCATCGACGCTCTCCTGGCCGCCGGAGCTCGCCTGCCGGAGGAAGACCATTCTGTCGTCAGAGCAGCTTATCTGGCCGCGAGCAACGGGTTCGAAGGCGTTTTCGAGCTCGCCACTACCGAGGCAGAGGGCCGGGGACTCGCCTGGTGGGAAGAGGTGCCGATGCATGCCTCTGCCCGGGGCGGGTCCGTGGCCATCGGGGAAGCGCTGGTCGGCCGGGGCATCTCTGTGGATCGGAAAAACATGTACGGGGTCACTCCCCTTCACGTCGCTGCCGAGAACGGTCGGTTAGCCTTCGTGGAGTTCCTGGTGCGGAGCGGGGGCTCCCTCGAGGAGTCCAGTGCCATGGGAATGACGCCTCTGCACTTCGCCCGGGAGAACCAACACGACAGCGTGGTCGCTGCGTTGCTGACGCTGGGTGCCTCGGATGAACCCGCCGTATTCCCAATGCTCCAGGGACCTTGGCTGGGGCAACCGGAGCCGGGGGACTCGCCGGAACGGTTTGCTCTTGGAATCGTCTCCGGGCATGGATTCGATTCCGAGCACTCTCCGGCAGCGTTCTCGCCGGACGGCACGGAGGTTTATTGGACTCAGGCGTTCCGCGGCCCCATTTCCTTCTCCAGGTTGGAGCAGGGGAGATGGAGTGCCCCGGCCCCGGCTCCATTCGTCTCTGAACACGGGGACGGTGAGCCCATCTTCTCTCCGGACGGGACCCGGTTGTACTTCCTCTCCATGCGGCCCCTGGAGCCCGGAGCCGAGGCCGGGAAGGAGAACATCTGGTATGTGGAGCGGGACGCGGATGGATGGTCTGATCCCCGCCCTGTGGGTCCGGCAGTGAACACCTACAATCACCACTGGCAAGTCTCGGTCTCCGAGGCGGGAACCCTCTACTTCTCCTCGTCCCGGGAGGACGGATATGGCGGAAGGGATCTCTTCCGGTCCCGGCGGGTGGACGGCATCCACCAACCGCCGGAGAATCTCGGCCCTGTGATCAACACCGAAGGGACGGACCTCACACCGTTCATTGCCCCGGACGAGAGCTACCTCCTGTTCTCATCCTCCCATCACGGCGCCGAGGCAGGCGAGTTCCACTTCGCCATCAGCTTTCAGGACTCGGACGGTGAGTGGTCTACGCCTCGGTCCCTGGATCACATCACTGCACCGGTCGAACAACCCCTCTGCCCCATGATCACCGCTGACGGGAAGTTCATGTTCTTCATCGGAAGCGGGGACGTCTGGTGGACCCGGGCCGACTTCATCGAGAGAATGCGGGATGAGTGGGAGATGGGCAGCCCATGACACCGCAGAGCCGGCGTGATTTCCTGAAGACGGGCTTGGTGGCAGCCGCCACCGGATCCCTGGTCGGAGAGCTGAGCGGCTGCGGGATTTTGGGTGGCCGACGCCGGCCCCCGAACCTTCTCTTCGTCTTCCCGGACCAGATGCGAGCCCAGGCTCTGGGCTTCATGGGGGAAGACCCCGTCATCACGCCCAATCTGGACCGATTCTCCGAGGAGGGCGTCGCATTCACTCAAGCGGTGAGCAACTACCCTGTCTGCAGCCCCTATCGAGGAATGATGCTCACCGGGCTCTACCCTCATTCCAACGGAGTCCTCGCCAACTGCAACACCAACGGGGCCGTGCACGGATACGAACTGCCAGCCGACGCACGGTGCTGGTCCGATATCCTTCAGGAGAACGGCTACTCTCTGGGGTACATCGGGAAGTGGCACCTGGACTCGCCGCACAAACCGTACGTCGACACGTCCAACAATACAGAGGAGTTCGCCTGGAACGAGTGGACTCCGCCGGACCGGCGGCACGGGTTCGGCTTCTGGTACGCCTACGGGGGTGGACCAGTGGAGCCCGGAGCATGAGGCCGACATGGCCATTCGCTTCATCCGGAACGAAGGCGGAAGCTATCGAGAGGAGGGCAAGCCTTGGGCCCTCGTGGTTTCCATGAACCCACCGCATATGCCCTATCAGCGGGTGCCGCGACGGTACCTGGATATGTACGGCGACGCCGCGCCGGAAGACCTCATCAACCGGGAGAACGTGGTTCTGGGCGAGGACACCCCCGGAGCACAACTGGCCCGGCGCCACATGAAGAACTATCTGGCTCAAGTGACCGGGGTGGACGACCAATTCGGGCGGATCCTGGACGTGCTTCGCCTGGACGGCCTGGACGAGGACACCATCGTGGTTTTTACCTCAGACCACGGCAACTGCCTGGGAAGCCACGAAGAGGTGAGCAAGAACGTCTACTACGAGGAATCCATGCGGATCCCTCTTCTCATCCGGTGGACCGGGCGCATCCACCCCAGGAAGGACGACCTCCTGATCTCCACGCCGGATATCTGCCCTACCCTCCTGGAGCTCATGGGGATGGGCAAGCACATTCCAGGAGAGGTGGAGGGACAGAGCCGTGCCTCAATCCTCCTGGATGGCGTCGGGGAGCGCCCCACGTCCCAACTCTACATCTGGGTGCCTTACGGAGACCCCGCGTCGGGGCGGAGGGGAGTTCGGACCCACCGGTACACCCTCTCCATCGAGAAGGATGCCGACGGGACCACCACCACCGTGCTCCACGACAACGTGGAAGATCCCTATCAGTTGGTGAACATCGCGGACCAACGGCCCGACGTGGTCCGTGAGCTGATCCAAACGGAGCTGAACCCCTGGCTCGAGAAAACCCGCGACCCCTGGCTAAGGGCCTAGGAACGGTCTGCCCTGAGGCGGTGTTGAGGAAGTGTAGCGCGATGAAGGAGGGCGGCCGCGCCTCCGCTCCTAGGACCCCTCCGAAGGCTTCCCCCCTCCACGGACCCGTTGAAGAAAGCGCCCCCAGACAGAAACCGGGGTGAGCTCTCCGTCTACGATCTCCGCCAGCTCCACCTCGACACGCCACCGGAATCTCAGGTCCGCGAGCTCCATCTTCAGAAGAGTGCTCTCCCTCGCCTGGTTGGTGACGATTTCCAGCGCCAACACCCCCACCGGCGGAAGGTCTCCCAGGGGCCGACCATGACTCGTGAGGATCCGTACCAGTGAAGAGGCCCCCCCTGGGTCCTGCGCCAGGCGAGCCGCCGTCGCCACCCGGTCGATGGGCGCCCCATCGTGATCATCGAAGGCCAAGAGGCGGAAGAGCGCATACTCTGCCGGCGGACCCAGGAGATGGAGGCCACCCTGGACTGCGTCCCGGCACCGGGGACATCGCCGTATCAGTGT
>JBDHCH010000432.1:0-3481 GCA_039592115.1 Gemmatimonadota bacterium
TTTAGCTACTAAACTCTAGTCCGTCAAGTGTCGCCTTCGCGGTGGTGAATAGCTCAGAGCGGGCACTCTTCCTTTTCGGGTCATCGACGAGACGGGCTATCCCCAAGATGGCCACGTATCCTGCGGCAGTGGGGGGCGGTAGTAGAGGGTAAGCCGGGGATCCCTCTCAAGATCCTGGACCTTTCGGCTTCCAAGGCGAGTGCCCGTCCAAAAAACCATGTCTCCCTCGGGGGGGAAGGATCCAAACTCGGACGCGCACCCCTCCCGACTCATCGAACCTGGCCGGTCCGCAATCCCGGGCTGCCTCCATGATCTCACGCTTCCCTGCGCCGACGATCCCAGGGCGGGAAGTGCCAGTACCAACGATCTGGGAAATAGACGATCTCGGCGTCAAGGTCCTGCTTCACCCCGACCTACTCGGCCAAAAGGGTCCCCCGGTACATATCCATCGAACACGCAACTGCGATCGGCCCCGGGGCCTCTGGTGTGAACTCAATCGTGGCATCCTCCGCGTCGAAGACCAGGCGAACGGGTTTTCCCGCCTCGACGACCTCCGGAGAGAAGAGGTATGCGTCCCCCTCCACCCTCACCCGGACGATCTGGAGTTCTTCCGGCGTTCCGGCTTCCACTGCCTCAGAGGCGGGTGCTTCGGCCGCCGGGGTCTCATCCGCCGGTGCATCAGGAGCCTCGTCCGCGCCACCGCATGCGGTGAGGGGGAAGACTAACAGGACCATTCCGACGAGTATTCTCATTTTCCTCATCTCTCTCGTTTTCGATTCTCGAGGTGGGACCGTCAACCGTCAACGTCTCGCGCGCATCGGAATCCCACAGCGAAGTCCACCCATTGGGGTGGGAGGGCGTTTCGGTAGTACGTACGGTTGCAGTAGGGCCCAGAGTGCCACCCTCCCCCTCGGATCACCCTGAGCCTCCCCGTCTCGGGGCCCTGGGGGTCCATTGCCGGACTCTCGGCATAGTACAGGGCCCCGTACCGGTCCGCGACCCACTCGAAGGCATTCCCGGACATGTCAAAGAGACCGAATCCGTTCGGCGGGTAGGTTCCCACCTCCACCGGGGCCCCGAGTCCTGACTCCGCGTAGTTGCCGTCCGATGGACTCAGGGTGTCGCCATGGGGGTAGTCCTTACCCACTAGCCCCCCCCGGGCCGCATACTCCCATTCCGCCTCGGTCGGGAGGCGTTTTCCTCGCCACGCGGCGTAATCCGCCGCATCCTGCCAGCTGATGCCCACCACCGGGTATTCAGGGAACCGGGGCCCCGACCGACGGGCTTCGATCCCCCAGAACTCGGGCAGTCTATGTCCGGTGGCCTGACAGAACTCGTAGTACTCGGCATTCGTGACCTCGTGGGGATCCAGGTAGAAAGCCTCCACCCTCACCGTATGGGCAGGGGAGTGGTTTTCGTCCGTAGATGAGCCCATGAGAAACTCTCCGCCGGGGATCAGCACCATTTCGGCTGGAGCTGCTTCATTGGCGAGATCCATCCCTTCCTGGGCTGGCCGCCCGAGGATGGCCGAAAGCGGGGTGGCAGCAATAAGGATCGCCGACCCGGTGAAGATGAATGGGCAGAGCCTGAACGGGAGAAATGCGACCTTGAACCCGGTGAAGAGGGACACCACGGCCATGGAAACCAGGAACCCCGCTGAAGCCCAGTAGACTGTCAAGGAGACGGAGCTGGCAGGATCAACCCATGTCACCAGGGTAACGACGGTACCTGTGAAGATGAGTGCCACTCCCTCCGTGATCCACTCCATTGCCAGGATCCGTCGGTTGTCTAGTGATATCTCGCCAAAACCCGCGACCACGTTGTGGGTGGGGATGAGGTGAGCTACTCCCCAGCAGAAGACCGTCGCCGATCCGAGGTACGTCAACACCACTCCAGCCATTTCGACTCCCTCCATCTCGTACATGTCGTGGGATTAGCGAAAGCTAGGGCTCTGCAGGCAACAGCACCAAGGGCTCTGGGTTAGGCGCAGGGGGACCCAAGGTCGAGTCCACATCGGTCGACTGCCTGTTGACAGGAGGTTCAGGGAATAATAATTTGAAATATGTCGAATTATCGAAATATGGGACTGAACACACTGGCCTCGCGTTTCAAGGCGTTGGGTCACCCCCACCGACTGGAGATCTTCTGGCGTTTGGCCGGCTGCTGCGTACCCGGGATCCGGTGCGCACCGGGCGAGGTAATCCGCCGCTGCGTTGGTGAGCTGGCCGCTGACCTGGACATCGCCCCATCCACGGTGTCCCACCACATCAAAGAGCTCACCCACGCGGGCCTTATCGCTACCGAGCGATGCGGACGGGAGATCCGCTGCTGGGTGGAGCCGGAGTTGTTGAATGAGTTGAGTGAGTTTTTTGCGGACTTCATTGCCGCACCGAGCGGCACAGGCATGGGAGAAAACTGTGGAGATCAATGCAAAACCGGATGAAATCCGGAAATTTGTGCGAGATGCGTACGGCCAAATAGCTCTCGAAGCGGATCACGGTTGTGGATGCGGTTGTGGATGCGGCGAGGACTTCTCGGCGTCGCCGGATCAGGTCGCGGCGAGGATCGGCTATTCAGACAGCGAGGTTGCCGTGGCCCCTGAAGGGGCGAACCTGGGTTTGGGGTGCGGTAACCCGCAGGCCATCGCCTCCCTACAACCCGGCGAAACCGTGGTCGACCTCGGCGCAGGGGGAGGGTTCGATTGCTTTCTGGCCGGTGAGCAGGTTGGCGAATCCGGTCGTGTGATCGGGGTGGACATGACTCCGGCGATGGTCTCGAGAGCACGAGAGAACGCTATGAACGTGGGCGCGTCGAATGTGGAGTTTCGACTCGGCGAAATCGAGCACCTGCCGGTGGCCGACGAAATCGCGGATGTGATCATCTCCAATTGTGTGATCAACCTGTCGCCCGAGAAGCCGGACGTCTTCAGGGATGCGTTCCGGATCCTCCGCAGCGGAGGGAGACTCGCTGTGGCCGACATGATCGCCACCGCGCCACTCCCGGATTCGCTGCTACAAGATCTTGATGCCTACACGGGCTGCATCTCCGGGGCCGTCCTGGCTGAGGACATCGAAGCCATGTTGGCTGACGCCGGGTTCGTGGACATCAGCATCAGGCCACGGGACGAGAGTCGGGAGCTGGTCCGTGAATGGTCACCGGGCACGAACCTCGAAGAGTTCATCGTATCGGCGATGATCGAGGCTCGGAAGCCATAAGGAGGCGATCATCATGGAGATTATGACCGGCTGGTGGATTACCCTACTGGCTCCGCTCGGTGTTGCGGTCGTTGGAGTGGCCCTCGGCGTCTTAGCACTGTCCCGGTTCAAGAAAGCCAACATCGCCATGGATGCGACGGAGTTCTTCACCCGCCTGATACGGGGGAGAGGCTTCAGTGAGCTTGGGCCGGAGACGCTTCACGGGAGACTGAAGACGCAAGACGCAGATACCCTTCTGGTGGACCTGCGGGAGCCGCGGAACTTCG
>JBDHCH010000433.1:0-3040 GCA_039592115.1 Gemmatimonadota bacterium
TACCGCCTCTCCCGACACCCCCAGTACCTCGGGTGGATTATCTGGAGCTACGGCGTCTACCTGCTCCTGCTCCAGGGGAGGTACCCGCGAAGGTCCTGGGGAATCGACGCGAGTCTGCCGTGGCTCGTGTCCACCATGGTTATCCTCGGAGTGGCCTTTCTGGAGGAACTGGACATGCGAGGACGACACGGTGAGGTCTACGAAGGCTACCGCCGAAGGGCTCCGTTCCTGTTTCCGGTGCCCTCCGTCGTGGAACGCCTCTTTGCCCTGCCCCTCCGCGTGCTCTTCCGGAAGGAGCGGTTCGAGCGACGACGAGAGGTCGCCACGGTGGTGGGCCTCTACACCCTCCTCTTGGTGGGGGCGTCCACCTTCTTCTACGGACCGGCCCGAGAGCGCTTCCTTGTCGCCCTCTCCCCTTCCCGGGAGATGGGCACCGTTCTCGCCGAGCTGGCGGATGAGATCCGCGACGAGCCCGAGAATCGACCACGCTACTTTCTTGCTCAGCACCTGGCGGGCTTCGGAGAAGACGCAGTTCCCTGGCTCGTGACCTTGCTGAGAGAAGACGATCCGGGCGTTCGGGCTGCTGTGGCCGAGCAGCTGGCCCAGACCCCGGAGCCGGATGCGGTTCCCGCTCTGGTGGAGGCGCTCGGCGATCCGGACGCCAACGTACGTGGGTGGTCGGTACGAGCCCTCTGGGCCCTCGGCGAGCCCAGTGCCGTCGACGGCCTTCGCTGGATCGTCCTGGGGGACGAGCAACCGTGGCCCCGCAACGATGCCATCGCCGCTCTCGCCGCCCTGGGGGCACAGGAGGCGGTGGACGCGGCCGTGGAGTTGCTGGACGACCCACAGTGGTGGATGCGACTCGACGGGGTCGAGGCCCTGGGGCTCTCTGGCTCGGCGCGCGCGGTACCCGTCCTGGGCAAGGCTCTCGCCGACGAGTCGGTCATGGTTCGCCGCACTGCAGTGGTCGCCCTTCTCCAAATCGGTTCACCGGAGGGGCGGCCCCTCCTGCAGGAAGCCCTTCAGGACGAGGACTGGGAGGTGAGGCTCTACGCTAGTGAAGCGCTCAAAAGGATGCGGTGACTTCGTGTCAGAGGGCGGGACGCATCCTCCGCCCCCCTGGTCTCCTCCTTGAGAACGATTCCAAGCCGAGTCTGAGGATCGAGCCGGCCGGGACCAAACAAGGGAGGTCACACTGGCGGCACTGGCCTCACGCCTATCCGGCGTGCGTAAGCGAAGCCTAGGGCCGGAGCCTCACGCACTCAGCTCCGGCCTGAGAGTCTGATTCGCCGCTCTTTCTGGCAAACCATCTTGGTAACTGTCGGGCAAGCTCCTGTCTCCCACCAAGAGAACAAACAGCCGGAGGGAAAAGGAGGGAATTGGTTGGCATGGTAGGGGCTATGTCCCTATCCTGTGGGCATCCGAACAATCGGCTTAGAAGGACGGCTTCGTATGAGTCTCAGGGCCCGAATGATGGGTCTGTTCCTCGCGCTGGGTGTGATACCCCTCCTCGCACTCGGAATCGTCAGCTACCGGCAGTCAATAAGTGCCGTGGAGGAGCTCCTGGCCTCTGAGACCGAGAACATCGTGCGGCAAACGGCCGGCGCGTTGGAAAGCCGGTACGCTCGGTACCAGTCCGATCTCACGCTTCTCGCGGAGAACCTGGAGACCCTGAGCCTGTTTCGGGCCCACTACGACGGTCCCTCTGGATCCTGGGAAGGGGTGTTTCCCGCCGCCGCCACCTACCTTCGGCAGATCTGGGACCAGTACCGGGCCTCCTACCGTTGGATAGCATTCCGGGACACCCTGGGCGTGGTCATCTACACGCTGGGGGAGATTGAACGGGAACGGTTCTCCAGGGCCGATCTTGGCGATGCGGCTATCCAGGAGGAGCTACGGTTCACCCACCCGGTACCGAGTCCGGAAGGGTCCCTCCCTCTAGGGGAGGTCGTGGCTACGGCCTCTATGGACCAGGTCCTCCCCACTGATGTGCTGGACCAGTCCTTCGGCACGTCAGGGTACAGCGTTGTGATGGATCTCAACGAAGACCGGATCCTCGCCCACCCCAGGCGCTCCCAGCTCCAGAGCAGGGCGTCCGACCTCGTCGGCCCTAACGGATGGCAGGTGGGCTTGGAGCGTCTTTTCCAGGACGATGGGAGCTTCGTGTTTCGCGCGGCGGACTCGTCGCGAGTGGCCTCCTTCGTCAATCTTGAAACGCCAGGTTGGACGATCCTCGCCACGACCGCGTTGGACGAGTTCGCCGGGCCCTTCTCCCGAACGCGAAGACTTCAACTCCTCATCGTAGGCATGGTGACCGCTGCCGTCTTCCTCGCTTTCCTCCTCATGACCGGACGGGCTACCCGGTCCCTGGAGAGCCTAACCCGGGCTGCCGATGCCGTCGCGGGCGGAGACTATTCCCCTCCTCTTCCGCCTGCCGGCAGCGACGAGGTGGGAAGGCTTTCGGCAGCCTTCGGAGTCATGGCAGGCCGGGTGGAAGAAACCCTGCGCCGAATCCAGGAGAGCCGGCACATGGCCGTCATCGGCGAGTTTACCTCACGGCTGTCTCACGAGATTCGAAACCCGTTGACCTCGGTGAAGCTGAATCTTCAGAGGATCGAGCGACATGCAGCCCAGGGCAGGCTGCCCGAAGAGTGTTTGGGTCCTCTCGAGATTTCCCTGTCCGAGGTCGACCGGCTCGATCGCGTTGTCCGAGGCGTCCTGAGCCTCGCTCGACCGCGCGCCCGCACGACCGAGCCGTGCTCTGTTCATGAGGTCCTCCTCCAGGCCGTGGCGGCCATGACTCCCCAGTTCGAAGAGCGGAAGATCGAGATCGAGGATGATCTGAGGGCTGTCGACGAGACGATCCTGGGTGATGCGGAAGCTCTGCAGGGCGTATTCCTGAACCTCTTTCTGAACGCTGCCGACGCCATGCCGGATGGTGGACGAATCTCCATCACCACGCAGAACATTTCCGACCCGCATGACAGGTCCACGCTGGTAGAGGTGAAGGTGCACGATACGGGGCCTGGGGTTTCGCCCG
>JBDHCH010000434.1:0-3039 GCA_039592115.1 Gemmatimonadota bacterium
GATGAGGCCAAAAGGGAAGCCGGCTGCCCTGGTTGAGAAGTGGACTAGCCCTGAAATAGGCGCTCAGAACAGATCGAAAGCGAAAGCGGGGAAAGCGGGGACGGTCCGTAACGGAAGACGGGGCTGGAATGGGCCGGGCGAACGGGGACGTTCCTTAACGGAAGCGAATGGGGGCGAGATGAGCCGTGCAACCGGGGACCCTGAACCCCATTCGCTTCCGTTGTCGGGTCGCCCCGGGCGGTTGCCCGCCCGGGGCTCCCTCAGATCCGGGCGGGCGGGATTCCCGCACCCGGCTCCTCGAAGAACGGGTTCGCTACGCAACAGGGTGAACAATCAGCGCCGGTGGGAGCGGGTAGCGCTCAAGCAGTCGCGCAAAGCGCTCCCACGGCATGGAGCGACGAGCGCCCCGCCGTGCGAGCCACTTGCGCCAGACCCGCTCCACCTCGTGTCGGAAGGACTTCAGGGCCTGCATATTGCCGGTGATCCCGTAATACGCGTAGTGACCCCGTACCTTCCGGGCGAGCGCGCGCCATTGCAGATCTACAGGCAAATGGCGGTTCCGCCGGCACCACTGCGCAATCACCCGGAGCGCCCGCGTCCGCTGCTGCGAGCCGGTCTTCTTCTTGACCACCCAGTTGCCGCAACGCGAACGCCCCCAGTAGTGCGTGAAGCCGAGGAAGGTGAAGCCCCCCGGACCCCTCTTGGCCCGATGGCCTGGACGCCCGAAGGCCATCATCCGCGTCTTCTCGGGGTGCAGCGTCAGGCCGTACTTCGCAAAGCGCTTGCTCAGCACCGCCATGACGCGTTCTGCGTCCTCCTTGCACTCGAAACCCAGCACCGCATCGTCCGCGAAGCGGACGAGGTGCGCCCTGCCACGCATGCGCGGCAGAACGTCCCGCTCGAACCAGCTATCCAACACCTCGTGCAGGAAGACATTGGAGAGCAGGGGGGAAATTACACCCCCCTGGGGAGTACCCGCCTCCGGGTACGCCACGCTCTCCCCCTCCATCACCCCGGCGCGCAACCACTTGCCAATCAGTCGCAGCAGCACGCCGTCCCGTATCCGTTTGCGAAGCACCTCCCGGAGCTGACCGCGATCCAGGCTCCCGAAGAAGTCCTGGATGTCCAACTCGATCACCCAGCCACCACGGATCTCCATCAGCTGACTCCAGAGAGCCTCGAGCGCGCCATGCGCCGAGCGATTCGGGCGAAAGCCATACGAGCAGTCCAAGAAGTCCTGCTCGTATACGGCCTCCAGCACCATCGCCACGGCGCGTTGAAGCACCTTGTCCTCGAACGCAGGGACACCGATCGGGCGAAGCTCCCGCCCGTCGGCCTTCGGGATCCATACGCGTCGCACCGGAGGTGCCCGGTAGAGACCCGACTTGGCGCGCTCCAGCAAGGAGGCGAGATTCGCCTCCAGATCCTCCGCATATTCCGCTGCCGTCTGCCCATCTACTCCCGCAGCGCCGTCCTTACGCGTTCGACGATATGCCTCCCTGAGCCAGTCGATGTCGATGTGATGCGCCAGGGTCTTGAGCCCCACCCCCGGCATCCGCCTCGCAATCTCCGCTATCCGTGCCAGTTTCGTTGAGATGGTCGTGGAGTCCTGTGTCCCCGCCATCGTTCCCTCCCACGGTTCCGTCCCTCGGCACCCCCTTCCCTCCACCGGGTCCCCTGGAGAGGGTTCCCCGGCTTCCCGGGTACCTATGGAGTGCTCCGACTCCCTGATCCCCCCACCGCACTTCGTTGCCTTCGATTGGTAGTTCCGCGCTGCGCTCTCGATTCGATCCCAGGCGAGGGGAGCGCGCCTTCCTGGGTCCTGGGTTTGATCACCGGGTATCCCATCCCGGATTCCTACGCGGAGGAATCAGGGCCTCCCAAGTTCCTGGGGGACCCCTGTGCGTACTCGCCCCGGTCTCAGACCCCGGCCGGCCTCCCACACCAGGCCATTGCAGCGTGGGAGATGCTGCCTGCCGCATTCCTAACAACGTCGGCCACGACAATCTCGGGACTTTCGAGGCTCCATCCCACAGCTCGCACGCTCGCTGTCTACGCTTCGCAGCGCGGGTTACCCCAACGCCACGCAAGACTCGCTTCCGGGTGGTGGCCAGCCTTTCCCGGGCGGGATTGGTTACCCGCCGGGCCCCTGCGAAAGGTTTCCGGTTACCTCATAACCTTCCCCCTTTCCCAAGCTTGCTTGGCGCACAAGGAACGTCCCCGATTGCTTCCGTTATGGGAGGTTCAGCGCAGCGTCGGGCTCTTTGGGTCGTGCCTCTTGAAGTTCTCCAGGGAGGCTCGGCCCGAACTCGTGACGTAGCAGTACTTGCACCCGCTCGCGCAGGTTTCGTCCATTCCGATGTCGTGACTCTTGATGCACCGGCAGGCCGAACGAGAAGGGGCCTTCGGGAAGCTCGACACCCTGGCGAGCAGCTCATCGCCGTAGGGGGCGAAAAGCTCGGGGCCGATGCACTGGGAGCGCTCGGGTAGTCCCAACAGCGGCCCCGAGTACTCGGGGTTGCAGCACACCCGAAGCTCGATGCCGAACTCCTTGGCCACGGCCGAGAGCTCCCTCAAGAGGGAATCCGCTTGCTTCACGACGGGAAGATCCGGGTGCTTCCTGGCGACCGACTTGTGGCGCCTGGGGTCGACCGCCCGGTACTGCACTCCGGGGTCGGCGATGCGACGCAACGCCTTGGCGTACGGCTCGATGAACGACACGTTGACGACCCTGGTGGCTCCCACGAGCTGTCGCGCGATGCTCTCGAAGCGGCGTACGTGATGGGCTGCCGGGTAGCGGTCGCTCACCACGATCGGGTCGTAGCGCCATTGGATCGACTCGGGCCCATTCAGTCTGGAGGACACCGCCAGGAAGCTCTCGATCGCCTCGGCCAGCTTGGGCCGCCGGGGCTCGAGCTCTCTGCCGTAGCCGTTGATTGTAAACTGAAACGTGTAGGGGATTCGCTCGACCCGCAGCGCTTCCAGCTCCTTCATGAAGGGCCCCGCATCGCGGGTCCAGAACAGGAAGCCGAGCACGTC
>JBDHCH010000435.1:0-3035 GCA_039592115.1 Gemmatimonadota bacterium
CGCCCACCAGCACCTTGGGGCGGGACGGATAACCGACGGGGAGCGATTGGGGCAGAGGGCCCTCGGTCTCATCTGCACCGACGAGAGCGAGGCGCGACGGTTCATCGAGGCCCTGGCGGAGGCGGGAGACCGGGCTGCAGCGGTTCGGTTCCACGAACGGTTCGAGCAGGTGCTCTGGGACATGCTGGAGTTGGAGCCTTCCTCAGAGACCAAAGCCCTGGTCGGGAAGATCCGAGAAGGAACGAGTCCGGGCCCCGCACCGTCCAGCGCGGCAACCTTCATTCCTGGCCCTCACGATACTGTCGGGCCAACCCCTATGACTCCGGTTCGGTTCAGGACGACGGGAGGGATGGCGGCGGCGCCGTCAGTGCCGACCACTCCGGTTCAAGGAGCGGCGATAGCGGTGTCGAAAGGGTTTAAGGTCGGCACGGTGGTGGTAGCGGCGACTGCTTTGTTTGCTTGGGGAATCTCGGTTCTTGAACCGGGTGGCCATTCGGATCTCGATCCGAGGGTGGTGGCGGTCATGCCCTTTGAGAACCGGACCGGCGATCCGGGCTGGAATTGGATCGGCCCAACTACTTCCATGCTGATTGAACAAGCCCTGGCAAGAACGAGCCTTGTGGAAGTCCGAACCTTTGAGATGACGTTCCTATCGGATTATCACACTCAAGCTCAGGTCGAGAGTGAATCGGATACCAACCGTTTGGCTGCCTTCGCATCAGAGGCAGGGGCGGGAACGGTTATCCACGGAGCCTTCGTGATGAATGGCGACCAAATTCGGCTCGACGCCTTGGTCACGGACCTGGCGAGTGGCACCCTCCTCCGCTCCATCGGGCCCGTTATGGGTGACTCGGCAGCCCCGATGGATGGGATCGAGGCACTCCAGTCGGAGGTCATGGGTGCGATGGCGATGGAATTCGATCCTGCGTTAGCCCCCTACGTGGATCAGATTGTCCGTCCCATGACTGCCGAGGCGGCACAGGAGTTTGCGCAGGGTGCAAGGCTCTACCTGGTTGAGAGAAATTATGAGGCTGCCCAGAGGAGCCTTCTTCTCGCCCATGAGTCGGACCCGGACTTTTTCACCGCCCTCGTCTGGGCAGGATGGAATGCCGAGTTCAACCTCGGGGTCGGAAGCGAGACGGTTCTGCACCGGGATTCCATCTGGGCAATCCTGTTTGACCACCATTCGGACCTTTCGCCCTACGAGAGAGCCGTGGTAAGGGGCTGGCAAGCCAGAGTCGAAAACGATCGAGAAGGATATGCGCGCGCCCTGGAAGAAGCGTGCAACATCGCTCCAGGAGCGAAGGCGTGTTACAATCTCGCCGTTGTCCTTTTCCTCTTCCTCCACCAACCCGAAGCCGCAATCGATGTCTTTGCGACTCGCCTCGTACCGGAGCGGGGGTGGCTTCGGGGTTGGGCCCCCTATTGGACCTTCATGGCATGGGCCTATCACGTCATGGGTGATTTCACTTCCGAGTTGGAGGTGGCGAGGGAATACCGGACGCTCTACCCCGAAACCCCTAGAGCCGTCGAGGTCTACCTGGCGGCGTTGGCCGGTCTGGGGCGGGTGGACGAGGTTTTCTTGTTTCTGACCGATTCCCTTCACACCGTCAGGGGGGAACCAACCCAAACGAGACTAATCGGCAGGATGGGGAACTACCTCTTCCACCTGGGAGAGGACGGGGAGGCGATCCGCGCCTGGCAGTTGGCTCTCGGAAGGTACGAAGACCTGATTACGGCTGATCCGTGGAGTGTATTCCTCCACCTTTCCGCTGGTCACGAACTTCGCTCCCTCGGACGCAAGAAGGAAGCGAAGGAGTACTGGGAAGCCGCCAAGTCTCTCAGCCAGGGGGACCGGTACGACCTGCACGTCCGAGCGTCGCTGGGAATTGCCGCTGCCTGGGAAGGAAACGAACCCAACGCGCGAGCCACGATGGCCTGGTTGGACACTCAGGAGGATTGGGATTTGCGTTTCCGACTCACCTACAAAGCCTTTATCGCGGAAGCTCTTGAAGAAGAAGAAGAGGCAGTGGGTTATCTTCGGGAGCTATGGACGCACCCTGACATGTACCTGTTCTACCAGGACTGGCGTGTGGATATCTTCCCCGTGCTTCGAGGCTACCCCGCCTACGAAGAGTTATACTGGCCGACGAACCGCTGAGGAAGGCTAACCCGTGCCCTCTCCCTCCCTCCTCCAACGCCTGAAAGAGCGGAAGCTCGTGCAGTGGGCGGTGGCGTATCTGGCGGGAGCGTGGGTGGTCTATGAAGGCACAGGGACTGCCTTCGAGACCTGGGACTTGCCTGTTCTGTTGGTCAGGTCCATCCACGTCCTCCTCGTCATCGGCTTCTTCATCACGCTCGTCCTGGCTTGGTACCACGGAGAGAAGGGTCGTCAGCGGGTAAGTGGGCCAGAGTTGCTGATGGTGGCGGCGTTGCTGGTGGTGGCCGGGGCGGCGTTGACTATGGTGGGCCCCCGTGAAACACGCTTACCGCCGCCCCCCTCGGGCGGGGACGATCGGCCCGCCATCGCCGTGCTTCCCTTCGACAACTTCAGCCCCGATCCAGGCGACGCGTACTTCGCCGACGGAATGCAGGAGCAACTCGTCTCGACCCTTTCGAGAATCAGCGCTTTGAGTTTGAGAGGTCGGACCTCGGTGATGAGGTACCGCGACCACCCAAAGCCTCTCCCGGAGATTGCAGAGGAGCTGGGCGTGACCTTCATCCTTGAAGGCAGCGCCCGGATGGCCGGGAATCAGGTTCGCCTAACCGCACAGTTGATTGATGCGGGAAGGGATGAGCACCTCTGGTCTGGAGAGTATGACCGGGGGCTGTCCGCTGTGAACATACTGACGGTTCAGAGCGAAATCGCCCAAAATGTAGCCTCCGCAGTCCAAGCAATGCTGACGCCAGAGGAGTACGAACGAATCGACGCAATGCCAACTGAGAACCTGGAGGCCTATACCGAGTACCTCCAGGGTCGGTACCACTGGAACGAGAGAACAGAGGCCCGGCTCCTGACCGCCATCGAACATTTT
>JBDHCH010000436.1:0-3004 GCA_039592115.1 Gemmatimonadota bacterium
CGAATCCCTGTGTACCCCCGGGGAGCCACGCCCAGCAGCGTGTACGATCGCCCGGTTATCTGGATGAGGCTCCCGATCACCTCTCGGTCGCCACCGAACTCCCTTTCCCAAAGGGAATGGCTGACCACCACCCCTGGCTCTGCCGCGGTTCCGGGGTCGTCGTCGGCATGATAGGCGATCCCCGCGAAAGGCTGGAGCCCGAGCACGTCGAAGTAATCCCGGGAGGTCACCTCGGCCAACAGCATGCGGGTGGTCCCGTCTTCCCCAGTCAGCAGCCCCCCCCGGAACTCTACGGCGGCGAGGGCTTCCATGGTGGAGGTCTGATCCCGGATCACCTCGTAATCGGAATACCCGAACGCATCGAGCGCCCCCTCTGGGTCGGCTGCGAATACCCGCACGATCTGGCCCGGCTCCGAAAAGGGAGACGAGCTGAGCCATATCCAGTCCACTACGCTGAAGACGGTAGCGCTGAGGGTGATCCCGATGACCAGCGAGAGAACTGCAGCGGACGTCGTGCCCAGGTTCTTTCTCAGAAGGCGAAGACTGTGGATGAGGTCGGTCATGGTTTGTCCTCCGAGTGCGCGAAGGGCGCCCGGAAGCGCCGCGCCGGTTGCCACTACCCGGCGTCTTGAGAGCGGAAGGAGACTGAGCAGGGTTTGTCGAAGATACCAGCGGCGGGCGGCCCGGAGGCCTTTCCTCCCAACCCGTAGGCGGAACCCCTCCTCCAGGTCGTCCAGCAAGTAGGCCCGGTCGGCCTCGGTGGCCAGAACCCTGAGGAGCCCACACCAGAAACGAGGTGCCCGGGGAAGGGAGGAGTCACTGAGGGGTGGCATCTACAGGCTCCCCGCGGCTTTCACTTCCACGCCCTCCCACATGCTGTCATGGACCCGACGGGCCCGCTGAAGAGCGGTGGCGCCTTCGGCAGAAAGCCGGTAGAGACGCTTGGCGCGTCCTCCCCTTTCCGGCAGCGGGGAAGACAGGTGTGAAGTCAGCAAGCCTTCCTTTTCGAGGCGATCCAGGGCGCTATAGACAGTGGCGATGGAGACCGAGCGCGCTATGCGTTCCTCGATCTCCTGGTGGATCGGTACGCCATAGGCCTCATCTCCGAGGCGAATGAGACACAACAGCACGTATTGCTCGAGTTGGCTCAACCCTTCACTGCGGCCCATCGGTCCCCCCCAGTGGCAGCAATGCCGGCGACCGACTTGATAGAGCGTCACCGACCTGAACAACACAACGGCTTCAGTTTCTTTTTGTTTCAGGAAGAATAAAAGACACCGGTGCCCTGAGTCAGGAATCCGTTGAAGTATCGAGAGGGCCGGTGCGCCGCTGGGGCAAGGCAAGACGACGAGGAATAGCAGCGCTATTGAGAGAAGGAAGAACGAAGCCCCAGCGGATGCGACGGCCCTCGAATGCCGACGGATTTCTGACTCAGGACACAAGGGAAACTGGAGAGCCTTGAGGAGCCCTGATGAGGACTTGGAGAGGGTAGCGGGGAATCGCTGGGACCCCGGCCCGGGATTTTAACCGGGGTCCCAGCTGGGGTTTTAAATCCCGGGCTGGGACCCTGAACCCCGGACCTCCCGAGAGGACCGGCGGGACCCCGACGGATTCGGAGGTGACCGCGGGCGTGTGGACCTGGAGCCGGCGCTGCTACCGCATCTCAGATCATGGAGAAGCGGGGCCTTTACAGAGAATGCGGCGCATTCCAAACGCCCCGTTCAACCAGAACCGGTTTGGTTCGACTCCGGTCGTCCCGTAGTAGTACGTCGGGCTTACGTTTCCGACGGCTGAGACCAGGTAGTGGTAGGTCGGACTAAAGGGGAACGGTGAGAAGCTCCCAAGCCCGTCCCACTGGATCCAAGCGGTGCTCGCCTCGTGAATGGGCGACGGATCCATACCTGCCACTACATCCGCCCATTCCGCGATTTCGAAGCCGTCACCGTGGTCGGCGGAGCAGACGGCGTTCATCGTGGCATTGGGATCAACGGCTTCGTTGCTCAAGCGAAACTCGAGGGTCGGCCCCTCGTTGCCCGGCGGGGGCGGGGTAGCATCTCCGCTCTCGATCCAGAACACCACCTCCGTCTCCTTCCTCCCGCTCAGCCTGAACTCGAGCACGTTCTCCTCGATCAGGGTGACGGGAACACGAACCTCGTCGGTGCCCGACCTGGGCATCGCGGACGGGAGCAAAACCGCTTCCTCATTCAGCCAGGCCCGGACCGTGGTTCTCTTGCGGTCGGAGGTGACCACCACCAGCTCGGCTTCCTGCCCCTTGGTAGCAACGAACTCCGAGATTGCCTTGGCCGGGGCCCTCACCGGCGCCCTCACTTCCCCGGCCGCCCTGGCCGACGCCCTCGCTTCCCTCGTCAAACTGACGGGATCGATCAGACAGTTCGCGACGGGGCATGCCGGGGGAATCCGGGGTTCGGAGAGGGCTTCTGCAGGGAACGGTGCGTGCGAGAGTTTCGGTGCAGAGGATGAAGTTTCCACTCCGCTCTGGTGGGTGGAGGAGCCGACAAGAGCCACGAGGAGCATGATTGGCAGGCGTGTCATCGTCTGAGTGCCCTTTGTTGAAGGACCACGATATGATTTGCCTGAAGGATTTGGGCAGGATCTGGACCGGGGTGGCAGAGGGCAGGCGAATGGACTCTGGTGCCTGGCAAAACCTTTTGGCACAGGAAATTACGGACTCGTGCCCTCGTTATCTGTGAACAAATGTTTGCGAAAAGAGATCCCGAAACCCTCCCTTTTTTCCTTCTCCGCCGTTGGTGGATCGATCCGAGTCGGACCCGGGCCCAGTCTCACGGAAGATGGGCGTGACTGCGCCCAATGGCCGCAACCCAACGCCAGCTGAAGGGGAGGTCCGGAGGTTCTCTAGAAGACCCTGAATGCCATGAGCGTGAGGAAGGTCAGGCCCAGCAGCGCCAACAGGTAGACCGTCAGGAGCACCTGGGCTACACGGTTGCCCAGGTTCATGGTGTACCCGATGCCGAATCGGGTCTCC
>JBDHCH010000437.1:0-2997 GCA_039592115.1 Gemmatimonadota bacterium
GCTGACCAGCCCGAGGGAGATCGCCAGCTGTCCTACCACGAGGACGTCCCGGAGCCCCGTCCGCCTGCGGCCGCCTGTGGAGGATCCCTCCCTGAGCCTGTGGGCCACGTCGGCCCGGGCCATGGCGAGTGCCGGGGCAGTGCCGAACAAGAGCCCCGCCACCACGGCCACGCCTCCCATGAAGAGGAAAACCCGGAGGCCCGGGGCCAGGGACACCCGGAGGGCCATGGGAAAGACCGCGCTGAGACCCTCTCCGGCCCATGCCAGCAACGGGATGGTTACCGCGGCCGCAGCAAGGGCCAGGGCCAAGGCCTCGGTCACCACCTGCCGGATGAGTCGTACCCGGCCTGCCCCCAGGGCTTGCCGGACGCCCATCTCCACCTCACGGGTGGAGGCCCGGGCCAGGAACAGGTTCCCGACGTTTGCACAGGTGAGTAGAAGGACCAGGAACGCGATGCCCCCCAGGAGGTACGTGACCTGCCGCCCCTCGGCCCGCTCTTCCGGTGTGAGGCCCAGTCCAGGCGCCATCAGAGCCCTGATCCCCTCGTTCTCCACAGCAGCCTCCCGAAGGAGCAGGTTGATCCGCTCAAGGGAGGCCTCCGCGGCCTCATAGCTCACATCGGCGCCCAGCCGCCCGAAGACGAAGAACCAGGAGGATCCCCATCGCTCGAAAGGGAAACTCCCGCCCGAGGAAGTCCGCTGCATGGCCGGCACCCAGAGGTCCGGGGGCGAGCCCATGGCATCCACTCCCACGAACCGGTCCGGGGCGACTCCGATCACCTCGTAAGGTGATCCCCCGATGTGAAGGGTCCGGCCCACCGTACCCGGGTCGCCCGCGAATCGGCGTTGCCAGAGTCCATGGCTCAGCACCACTACCGAGTGACCTCCGGGAGCTACCTCGTCCGCGACGCCGATGAGGCGGCCCAGGGCGGGACGGATGCCCAGGAGGTCGAAATAACGCCCGCTGACGTACTCCCCGGGCGCGGGTTCCGTCTCCAATCCCTGGCCCAGGAGGAAGGACCCTCTCGAGAAGCCGGCCACCCCGTCCATGAGATCCGCCTCTTCACCGATCATCCGGAAGGCCGGCCAGGACCAGTTGTCCCACCGAGGGGCCTCGTCGTAGCTCCTGGCGATCTGAACCAGCCGGTCCGGCTCCACCACCTCCGGAGGGGGTCGGAGGAGGAGGCCGTTCACAAGCGAGAAGATGGCACCGTTGGCTCCGATCCCCAGGGCCAGGGTAAGGATGGCCATGATGGAGAACCCGGGGCCCCTCCGGAGCATCCGGAGTCCGTACCGCACGTCCTGGGTCACACTATCCAACGTCCACTCCTCTCTTCTGGTCGATGCTGCGTGGGGAAGCGCCCCCAGCAGGAAGGCAAAGGTCCCGGGATACCCTCGGGTCAGCCCGGACCGCTTCCGAGCCGAGAGAGCCTCCATCTCACCGATCCACTCCTCCATCCATTCCCCTCGCCGGTACCTTGGCACCAGGAGAGCACACGCCCTTAAAAAGAGGGTGGCGCCTGCGGGGACTCCCCTTCTCACGGCGCCAACTCGCGGGCGGCTCGAGACAGAGCATCAGCGGCTTCAGCTACCCGGGCCGAGCCCTCCACCAGAGCCTTCTCCCCGTCCCCGGTGAGCTCGTAGTACCGCCGCCTGTTTCGGCCCTCGCGCTCGGCCCGCCGCTGGTCCTCCCAACGGGCCACCAGGTGTCCGGTCCGTCTCAACCGCCCGAGGGTGGGGTACACGGTGCCTGAGGGCAGGCCGGTGGCGGCGACGATGTCCAAGCCGTAGGCCCTGCCGTCTCTGATGGCGGCGAGAATCTTCAGGGCCGCCAGTCCAAGGGGTCGGGGCATGACTTTCATCCAGTCCGAAGGAATAGTAGAAGTGTAAGATACCTTACTAACAACTTTTTGGATGCGTCGACAGGGGGCAGGGTTGCACCCGCTTCTCACTCGCCTCTCCACTCATGGCGCTTCCATGGACGGTGGGTAGATCAGGCAACCCCCGTTTGGCCCCGCCAGTCTAAGGGTAGCGAGAGAGCGTCCCTTAGATCTTCTAAGGGGTTTCTTCTGACGACATCGGGTCCGTCCACCGGGTTCGGAGCGCAAGATGAGGAGTCGGCGAAGAAGCCTTCCGATGGGAAGCGGGCTGGTCTTGGGATCGCTGTGCCTGGTCGGAACAGCGGTGCTGGTGTCCGAGGCCTCCTCCCAGCCCGTCGACACACTGAGTGGCCCTCCCACCACCGCGACCGAGTTCTTCCGTCGGGTCGACCTGATTCGGGAGTACCTCGATGCGTTCGTGGACACATCGGCAGTGCCGGGCGTCTCACTGGCCCTGGGGGTCGGGGATTCGTTCACCCGATTCGACGCGTTCGGGTACGCGGACCTGGAGGCGGAGGATCCCGTCACCCCCCACACTCGCTTCCGCATTGGGAGCGTGTCCAAGGCCTTGACGGCGGCGGCGTTGGGTGGCCTGGTGGAAGCGGGCAGCCTCGATCTGGACGCCCCAGTGCGACGCTACGTGTCCGAGTTTCCTGAGAAAGAGCAGCCCATCACACTCAGGCATCTGGCCCTGCATCGAGGCGGCATCCGGCACTACCGGGGGGACGAGGCCCTGAGCAATCGCCACTACGCTGAGGTGATCGACGCCCTCTCCGTTTTCGCCGACGATCCCCTGTTGGCCGAACCGGGCACCACCTTCTCCTACTCCACGTATGGTTTCACCCTGTTGAGCGCGGCCATGGAGCGTGCTGCGGGCATACCCTTCCTCGCCCTCATGGAGGAACGAGTCCTCGAGCCCCTCGGGATGACCCGGACGGGACCCGAGGTGAAGGGCCAACTGCACCCCCATCAGGCCATAGGATACGAGCCCGGCCCCGGAGGGGGTGCAACCGTCCCTCCGGAAACGGACCTCAGCAACAAGTGGGCTGGGGGTGGATATGTCTCCACCGCTGGTGACCTGTTGAGGTTCGCTCGGGCCCACCTGAACGGGGAGTTC
>JBDHCH010000438.1:0-2993 GCA_039592115.1 Gemmatimonadota bacterium
CATAATAGCTAACACTGCTAGCGTAACATTCGAAGTGAGGAGGGATATCATGACGGTCTCGCCTTCGGGAGGGATCCAGGATTGGGACTTCGACGATCGAAAGGGACATCCGTTTCAATTCCTCAAAGCCGGCGTCGTCGCTGTTAGACCCATGATCAACTGCCTGGCACTCGCCTTTTTCGCACTTCTCCTGCTGGCGCCCGGGGTGCGTGCCCAAGGGACCACCTCTCCCATGGAGTCCATCACGGAAGCGGAATTGCGGGATCACGTCTTCTTCCTCGCTTCGGACTTCTTGAGGGGCAGGCAGACTTCCTCCGACGCGTTTCGGGTGGCGGCCGAATACTCCGCAGTCCACCTGAGGCAGTCCGGCCTCCAGACGCTCTACGCCGACTCGTCCGGTGCACCCTCCTTCTTCCACAATGTCCAGTTCGTCTATTCACGGGTGAGTCGCTCCGCGACGATGACCATCCACACGGAGGGTCCTGAGCTGGCGCTGGCGTATGGGGATGGATTCCAGCTACAGAAGGTGATGGCGACGGGCGCCGACAGATCGATAGACGACACACCCGTGTTCGTCGGGTACGGAATTGAAGAGCCGGAACTCGGTTGGAACGACTTCGAGGGGCTGGACCTGGACGGACGCGTGGCGGTGATGGTGGCCGGCGCTCCCACGAATAACGGCGAGCCGATCCTGCCTGCAGAACAGAGCCGTCGCTACGGAGATCTCGGGGGAAACATCAGCAGGCGGGTAGAGTCGGCCATGAGCCGTGGGGTTACCACCCTGATCGTCGTGATCGACCAGGGTTCCACCGATTACTGGGAAATGATGTCCCGGCGGTTCCGCGGACCCTCGACTCGGGTGGCCAGCGAAGGCCAGGAAGGTGATCCGGTTCCGGCCCTGTCGGAGCTGATCCTGCTGAAGCCCGAAACCTCGGTTGGGCTTTTGGCGGGGACGGGCTTCGATCCGATCTCGGGCGAAGGGGAATACACGACAGGCCCCATGGAGGGGGTCCGCGTCTCCCTCACCATTCCCCATGACGTCGAGCCGGCATTCACGTCCCCCAACGTCGTGGGACTTCTTCCCGGAACGGACCCTGCTCTGAAGGAGGAGTACATCGTGGTCACGGCCCACCTGGACCACTTGGGTGTGCGGAGCGGTGACGTCTTCAACGGCGCCGACGACAATGCGAGCGGATCGGCCGCTGTCCTGGAGGTGGCCGAGGCCATGGCCATGGACCCGGGAAGGCGCTCGGTCCTCTTCGTTCTCCTCACCGGCGAAGAGATGGGCCTTCTGGGGGCATTCGCATTTGCCGGGAATCCCCCGGTTCCCACCGACCAGATGGTGTTGAACATCAACCTCGACATGGTCGGCAGGAATTCCCCCAGTTTCCCCGACGCGCTTCTCGCCTTGGGATCCGAGCAGGGGAGGGCCGGATTGCTGGAGATGATTCGCGAGGTCAACGGAGAGGTGGGAGCCCCCCTCGACCTGAGGCTCAACGGGGGAGACGACGCCCATGGGTACCTGGAGCGGAGTGATCAATTCGCCTTCATGCAGAAAGGCATACCGGCCATTCTCATCACCCGGGGGTTCACGGGAGGGGACTACCATCGCCCTACCGATGATCCAGAGACGATCAACTACCAGAAAGTACTCCGCGCCGCCAGATCGACCCTGGCTCTGGTCCAGGAGGCGGCCAACCGGGAAAACGTGGAGTTCGACGGGAGTCGGTAGAGGTGAGGGGTTTCCCGAGTCGGAAGTAGAGATGCCTCGCCAGATCTGAGAAGGACCAGGAGGCCGCTCTCGGTGTGATCCACAAGCCCCCCCCGGGGGCTAGCTTCAGGGAATAATGAACGAGGTCCCGGCCGAAACCCTGGAAAGGTCCGTGAAGATCTCGAGGCCGTTGTCCGGCGCCAGATAGCCGTTCGTCAGATTCTCCGTGGCACCATGGATCACCAGATATACCTCTGTCCCCGTGGGAAATGAGCCCAGGATTCCATGAAGCCCGTCTAACTCGAAGGTGGCGTCAGACCCTGTCTTGATGAGCCCATTCTGATCGTTCGGGACAACGAGGAGATTCGTAAACAGGTAGTCGAGATAGCTGACTTCCGGATCGGTACTCATGTACATCCGGAATAGCCGCCTCGTGATACCGGGTCCGAAGAAATTTTCCACCTCCAACCCCAACCGCAGACAGTTGAACGTGCCACAGGATTCGGCCTGGGCATCCACACCTGTGACCGCAGCAGAAGAATGGGCAAACAGGTCTACATGGATGGATTCCGTCTCGGTGCCTACGTCAAAACGGAACATGTCCCCGAATCCATCCCGGGAGAAAAGGAGCGGGCCCACCTCTGCATCGGGCAGCTCAAGCTCGAACCGACCCTGTTCGTCTGTGACCGTTTCGACCGTTCTGATACTGGATGGGCTGAGGGCCGCTACCTGTACCTGGTCCGCGAATGGGAGCAGAGTCCCCAGCTCATCAAAGAGAGCCACATGGCCCGTGACAACGGGTTGGACAGTCGTGGGATCGTCGCATCCGACCGCCACCATCACTAGAACGGACAAACCATAGAGGCGACGCTGCAAAGAACTTTCCTTCCCTGAAGGCTGGTTTTTTCTGAGTGTCGATACAGACAGAGGGGAACAAGGGTTCCATCCGCGATGTTCTCGGGGCGACCCCGACGGTTCCTGGATTCTCCGTCACCTCATACAACGAACGGTGAAGAGGTTTTGTGACGGGAGGAGCTGGATTGGGCTGGACGATTCCTGCCAGCGAAGTACAGAAACGCTGCTGCTAGCGAGAAGAGGGCGTTGATAGCTATGGTCGCCCCTTCTCTTCTCCAACGGGCTTCGGGGGAGATGAAACCTTTTCCTCTCTCGGTCCGTCACAATGTAAAAGTTTACGATGTGAGTAATGTCTGGTAGGAGAAGCTTGCCGATGTCGAAACAGGAGAATCTGGGCGAATTCGAGCAGTTGACGCTCCTGGCCGTG
>JBDHCH010000439.1:0-2967 GCA_039592115.1 Gemmatimonadota bacterium
CCGAGACTTCCCACCCCAACTTGGAGCTCCTGGTTGGATCAAAAGCCTTCTGGGATCGGCTTCAGGTTGATATCGCCCAGGCTCAGGATAGAGTTTGGGTCCAGACCCTTTCCTTTGAGGGGGACAGTGTTGGTCTCGATCTTTCCCAGGCGGTGATGGCCTCCTCAGCTCCAGACAAACGAATCTTGGTGGATGAGTTCACCCGGTGGATGCAGAACGACCGTTTCCTATGGACACCGAGGAACCAAGGGGACCCTGAGCTTCAGGCCGAGGTGCAGGAAACCAACCGGATGCTTCGGAGCTTGACGAAGGCTGGAGTCGGTGTGAGGTGGGGTTCGCCATGGGGGTTCATGTGGCGCCGAGCGCTATGGCGAAACCACAAGAAGATCTGCTTGGTGGACAACAGCGTTTGTTATCTGGGAGGGATCAACTTCAGCGAACACAACTTCGCCTGGCATGATGTCATGATCCGCATCGAACATCCGGGTGCGACGAACTTCTGTGCCGAGGATTTTCGCCGATCGTGGGAGGGGGAGACCAGCTCGGAGGTAGGTCGTTTTCCCGGCCTGGATCTGGTCACCATTGATCCACCGGACATTTCCACATACCAGGAGGTTTTCCGACAGATAAGGGAGGCTCGTGATGAGATCATTGTGGAGGCCCCCTATCTGTCCTTTCCCTTCACCGATGCCCTGGGTGAAGCTGCAGAGAGGGGGGTGAAGGTCATCGTTCTCTCGCCCGAGGAGAACAACTGGTCCTTCTACCGGCCGTATATCAGCTGGGAGGCCCAGAGAAAAGGGTTCGAACTATGGCTCCTACCTGGCATGACCCACATGAAGGCCATGATTTTCGACAGACGGACAGTGGCCGTGGGATCAGCCAACTTCGACTTCCTGGGACATCACACCCACTATGAAATCGTTGCCATGGTCACGAATTCGGAACTGGTCCAGACCTTTTATGAGAGGGTCTTCCGGCCGGACCTGGAGTCATCTCGGCGAATTGAGGGAGGGGAGGTTGGGCAACTGGAAGGCTGGTCCCTACGTTTGCGAATGAAGGCCTTCGCGGGGTTGCTGGCCTTGCCTGGCAGGGGGCCGGTACCTACCCCGAAGCCCGTATTCCCACAGTTGGCCTGAACTTCGACTCAGCCCCCGCTGGGCCGAATATTCCACAACTCGCGGTTTTCCAGGACGGTGGTTGAGGCCACATCCCTGAGCTCCTGGGCCAGGCTCTCCTCCAGTTTTCAACTGTAGTCAACGGCGGAATAACTCTCCACAAATATGGTCGAATAGAAGGTGGCGGCAGCGAGAAAGGACCCGGCCTCGCTGGCGTGATTCCAATCGTCGTCGTGGAGGAAGGGGATACCCGGATCCCATTCGGTGAGGACTTCGTAGAAAGCCATGCCCACGGGCGCAAAGGGGTAGGAAATCTAAGGGTCCTACGGACCGATCAGAGTACGGACGAAATGGGCAAGAGGTTGGTGGAGCGGGGCAAGAAAAGGGGATAGGATCGGGCTTGGGGAGATGGGGGGGCGCTTTTGGTTTTGACGGGCGCACCTCCGGCGGGGCCGGAGGGCCTGAGGAATCAGGCGCCCCAGGTTTGATCGAAGTCGTCCTCAGGGATTGGGTCGGGCTCGGCGGGATCGAAATCGGGGGATTGGTCGAGGTCGTCGGGGAAGGATTCCTGGGCGACCTCTTCTGCTTCCCCATGGCCGGGCTCCATGGCGAGTTCGGTCTGAGGCGGTCCCCTGGCGGGGTGGATCAGCGGAGGCGAAGTGGGCTCTCCGATATGGGCCAGGATTCGGATGATGGGCTCCTGGTCGGTCAGAAACGCGATGAACGTGAGGGGCGCCTGGCAGGTGGGGCAGACCATGGGGAAGACCTCATAGATCCGAGCCAGGAGGGCGGCCCATCTGGACGTCCGGGGAGGGGCGGTGTCGGGTGGTTGGGGTGGTGGTGCCTCTGACGTGAGGGGCGAGGGAGGATGGAGGGGACCTACCGAGGGAGAGGGAAGAAAAGACCCCCGGAGCGCGTAACGCCCCGGGGGCTTCTTTTTGGACCCGACCCCTTCGTTGGGCCGGCCTCCTGCTACGGCAGTCTGCCGCTTGCTTTCTCCTACCCCAGCATACTCAAGAACACCCCGGCCGCTACGGCCGATCCGATGACGCCTGCCACGTTGGGTCCCATGGCCGGCATGAGGGGGTTCACCTCTCCGTCCGTCTCCTGGGAGACGAACTGCTGAACCACTCGGGCGCTCATGGGCACTGCCGACACGCCGGCGGCCCCGATGCAGGGGTTGATCTTCCGCCCTTCCCGGAGGAAGAGGTTGATGATCTTGGCGAAGATGATCCCTCCGGCGGTGCTGAAGGCGAAGGCCACGGCGCCCAGGACCAGGATCATCAGGGTCTGGACGTTCAGGAAGTTCGCCGCTCCCATGGTGGCGCCCACCACCAGCCCCAGCAACAGGGTAACGATGTCGATCATCGCCCCACCCGCCGTCTTCTTCAGCCGCTCCGTCACACCGCACTCCCTGAGCAGATTCCCGAACATCAGCATCCCGACCAGGGGAGCGCTGGAAGGCACGGCCAGGGAGGCCAGGATCCCGGTGGCCAGCGGGAAGAGAATCGCCGCGGTCTGGGACACTGGAATGGCTTGGGGCATGTCAATGGCCCGCTCGTGCTTGGTGGTCAGCATCCGCATGATGGGAGGCTGGATGATGGGCACCAGGGACATGTAGCTGTACGCCGCTACCGCCACAGGGCCCAGCAGGTGAGGGGCCAGCTGGATGGTGAGAAAGATGGACGTGGGCCCGTCGGCGCCACCGATGATGCCGATGGCTCCGGCCTCCTGGGGCGTGAAGTCCAGGAGGTAGAAGGCGCCCAACGCCGCGACGAAGATCCCGAGCTGGGCCGCGGCCCCCAACAGGAAGGTCAGGGGCCTCCCCAGGAGGGGCCGGAAGTCCGTCAGG
>JBDHCH010000440.1:0-3585 GCA_039592115.1 Gemmatimonadota bacterium
AACGCCCTTCTAGGGTTGGAACCGGCCAGCGAGCGCCGTCGGCCGGCCAAGCGGCACACTTCATGGAACGGGGCTCGTCCAGGTCCAGACACTGGGTAACCGCCACCTCATGAATAAAGGGTTTGCCGCCTGCGCTCGCTTCGGAGAGCGCAGCACACAGGCCGCGCCGGCAACCTCAGGACGTCAACGGAAGTCGGCGGGGTCCATGTGTGATCTGGAACGCCGGAATTCGAAATCGGAGAGGATGGGCCGGGACCCGAAGACCCACATACCTGTCTTAAGCAGACGTGATCGATGAGTGGCACCGGGGAATGGAGGACTGCGTGGGAGGGTTGGAAGAGTGGGGATCATGAAGGCAGTGATTCGCAAGGTGTACGGTTCGCCTGATGTGCTTGAGGTGACTGATGTGGAGAAGCCCGTGCCGGCGGCCGGCGAGGTTCTGGTCCGGATTCATGCAACGTCGGTAAACGCCTCGGACTGGGAGCTCCTCTCTGTTGAGGCAACTGCTTCCTCATCGCAGCTGAAATCTGCGTACCGCAGGATGCTGAAGCGCTGGCATCCTGACCTCTTCCCCTCTGATTCCGCTTCGTACTCCGAGGCGATCCGCCAAACTCAACGCATCAACGACGCGTATCGCTTGCTCGACGGGAATGGGGGGAGACAGATGCCCGCCAAACTCAACGCATCAACGACGCGTATCGCTTGCTCGACGGGAATGGGGGGAGACAGATGCTCCAGTGGGACCTGGCTCAAACCAACTCGGTTACCGTATGGAACGGGGGCTGGGATCGGAGCAGGTATTGGAGATCCAAAGCCAACGTCATCTTGGTGTCAGTTGCCATCTATGTGGGCCTGTCGTGGTTTTTCCACGAAGTGGTCTTGGGTCTCTAGATCAAGCGGATCTGCGGTGGGCGTTGATGAGGAAGAGCTACTCTCCGTACTGTCGACGGAGAGCGACCTGAGTTCTCTCCAGTTCAGCGCCTTCTTCGTAGAGAACCCTGGTCAGTACCAGTCGCTCAGGAACTCTGGACAGCTTGGGGTCATTCGAGACGAGGCCCTTCGGAGTCGAATCGTCGCGCACTATGAGTCCCGGGCCTTCCTCAGGAAGCTGCACGAAGACCATTACCACCGGACGGAGCAGGTCCAGCACCTGTTGCTCCCTCACGTGAACCTCGTCCCTCGGGGGAGGCGGGCGACTCGGGTGTCAAGGGTCCGGATGGCTTCCCCGATACATCGAGACCACGGGTGTCCGATGTGCTCGACGCTCACTTCGTCGCACAGGATTCCGAGTTCCAGAACACTGTGGTCACTCTTGTCGCCCAGCGTCGGTTCTTGACCTTGGAGATCGAGAGGACTATTAGCTCAGCGCAGGCACTCAGATCTGAATCGTTGGCCCGGTGAGGTCGATCGATGGGAGCACTATTGCAGGGTCCACCAAGGTGACGGTGTTGCCACTGCCCCTTCCAAGCAGCACTGTCAGCCGACAACGAGGATTCCACTCGGAGCGCCCCAAGATGGCTGATGTCAAGCGCCTGGTCCCACCACTCCTGCCCATTGGGCTGGCCACCATTGTTGTATTCGGATGCGCGGACGCCACGGGTCCGGGTGGCCAGTCGGACTCTCACGAAATCGCGTTCGTCTCGGAGCGGGAGGGGGACAGGGCGGTCTATGTGATGGCCTCCGACGGATCGGGGCTCCGGCGCCTCACTCCAGAGTACACCTACGCGTATCCCCTCGCACCGTCGTCGTGGTCGTTCGACGGGGAGAGTCTCGTCTTCGACGGTCAGTACGCCCGCGCCGAGGGGTGCCCCCAGGTCCACCTCGTTCGACACGACGGAAGCGGGGTCGAGCAACTGACGGACGACTCGCAGCGATGCAACCAGGGCTCGTCTTTCTCACCAACCGGGCCAACTATCGCCTTCTTCAGCTCGCGGAACTGGCTTGAGGCGCCGGGATGGCAGGTCTTCCTCATGGACCAGGAGGGCGGGGGGCAGATGGCGATCACGGATGGGCTCTGCAGCGATTTCCCCGAGGCGTGGTCCCCGGACGGCCTCTCGATCCTGATCGCCAGAACTTGTCACCTTGATGTGGACCGCGATATCTACCGGACGGATCTGACCGGATCGGTGTTCATCAATCTCACGCGGAGTGCGGCGTCGTACGACGAGGCGCCGAGTTGGTCGCCCGACGGATCCAGGGTGGCGTTCTCATCGGATCGCGACGGGAATCGGGAGATCTACGTGATGGGCCTGGATGGCGGAGCGGTCACAAATCTGACCAACAGCCCGGGCACCGACGACCGGTCGCCACGATGGTCGCCAGACGGATCCATGCTCCTGTATCAGTGCGACGTCGACGCAAACGAAGACCTGTGCGTGATGAACGCGGACGGCTCGGCTCAGGTCCATCTGACGAGCGGTGAGGCAGCTTCCTGGTCCCCGGACGGCCTGTTGATCGCCTTCCAGAGCCGACGGACTGGGGACGACGAGATCTACCTGATCGCCCCCGACGGAACGGGCGTGCTGAGACTGACCTCAAGCAGTGGGTTCGATGGGTCTCCGGTGTGGAGGCCCTACAGATGAGTCCTTGGAGCTGTGAACACACAGGCCTGCGGCAACCGACAACAACCGGGCTCCGGCTCCGGTTGTATGACAAAGACCTCCTTCGCCGGATTCTCCCGGTGCTCAGCTGCTGCTGCATCGTTCTGGCAACCTGCAGCGACCAACCGTCCGAACCCGAACCGATACCCGTGGTCCAACTCAGTGACCGGGAGGCCAGACTAGGTGTCGGAGACTGGATTCAGCTCGATCTCCTTCCCGTGCTGCCTCCGGGCTACGTCCCCCCTGTGACCTGGTCCTCCACCAACCCCGAGACAGCGACCGTGGAGCCGGTCGGCTCCCTGACAGGTGAAGTCAGAGGCCTCAGTCCCGGGCAGACTGTCATCCTGGTCTCTGGCCAGGGATCCAGCGACAGCGCCATGGTGGTTGTCTCACCGCCTGAGCCGGCACCTTCTGTAACCCTCCTGGTCACGAATGCGACGTGCAGTTCCGGCCAGTGCTCCTCGTTTCAAGTCAGGGGGCTCCCGAGGAACCTGCCTCCAGTGCCGGCTGGGCCCCGGTCACTGGACCTTGGTATCGTCAGCACGGAATCCGCGTGTCTGACCGTGCCGGCGGCCGACACATTCTGGATCGGCGAGGCGCCGACCGTCTGGACGAGCAATAATGTGCTTTTGTTGGGCATATTGGAGCCCGGCGAGTTCTGGGGCTTCGCGATCCCGAGCACGAGCGCGTTCATTCCGGCGAGCTCGGCGGGATGGAGGGTCACACTCCCAGGCGATACCGCTGTGACTCCGGCAGACGTCTGCGGCTGACTCCCACGGAATCGCCTTAGTGAGCACTCTTCCAGAATCCCCATGATGCCTTGGAACCGCCGCCCAACGATGTTGTGACTCCCCCCCCTTGCGGCGTCCCGGTTCTCCAGGATCGCTGGGGGCAGGATCCTCGAGAGCGGCAATATCGTCCTGGCCGATGCGGGCTCACGGGAGGTCCGTCAGTATTCCAGGGACGGAACCCTCCTGCGAAGCCA
>JBDHCH010000441.1:0-2895 GCA_039592115.1 Gemmatimonadota bacterium
CGAGGTGGAAATCAGGGGGGGATGAGGCTCAATCTCTAAGGAGCGGGGACTTGGGCGGGGAGCCTGTCAGCCTGAGATCGGTGGTTTTGCGAGGCCACGGTGTGGCCAGCGGGGCGGCTGAAGACACGCCCCACCCCGCCGACACCATCTCCCTGCAAGCGCCCTTCTTCACGGAGGGAGGGCTGGACCTCACAGGATCCCACCCGGCCACCCTGAACCTATCCACCGCGCCCCGACGGATCCTGATCGTAAACCCAGCCTTCCACTTTCCGGATGTCCGTTGGACCGACCTCCACGATCCGGAGTCCTCCGACATCATCGACGTCTGGCTCCGGTGGGAGGGACGGCGAGTCCATGCCTGGGGGTATCGTCCAACCCCAGAATGGAAGGCGGACCACCCTCAGCCGGAAGCAGTGCTGGAGGTCATCGCTCCCTTCCTTCCTGGTATCGGCCCCGGCACGGTGGTCGAGTTGGAGCTGGACCCGGCGCAGGTGGAGGTGAGGGAAGCCTGAGGGGCGGAAATGCCGTCCGCTTTTGTTCCCTTCGGTGGAATACTACCTTCGCCTGAACTCCAACATTTGTTTTTCCCCCTCGGAAATGGAGTGATGCCCGCGCCCTGGATGTTGGTGTTCCTGACGGGAATTGCCGGGAGTCTGGTCTTCACGACGCTCCAGATCCTCTTTCAGATCCGGAGCCTGAAGCGGGACAAACCTGCCCTCTTCCTAGTCGCCGGGGCGCTATTCACCCTGGGATTCACCCTGACTCGGATGGCGCCGGCCTGGGTCGCTACACCCGAGTCCCTCCCGGTGTGGGATTTCGCTCAGGTCTTGGTAGCTGTTCTGATCCTCCTTTCCATGAATGCCTTTCCACTGATCCACGTGGGGAGCAGTGGTCGAAAGTACTTTTGGGCAGCGTGTTCCCTTGGAACCATTAACCTCCTAATTGTTGGGTATTTCATCACTTTCGGGACATTCGAGAACTACTTCGCGGCCCGTGGTGATTTGACCTGGATCGTCGGTCAGGTGGGCGGAGTCTCTGTGGGTAGGATGTCGGTATCCACTCCCAGCCTTTGGAGGATCATCCACGTCTTCATCATCCTGGCCCTCAGCGCGGGCTTCATACTCTCTTGCCCCCAACGCTCCGCTGAGGCCGCTGGTCACGGCCCGGGCCCAGGAGGATAACGCCCTCGCCGCTCAGCCTCCCGGTCCCCCTCTTCCTCTCCCAACACCCCCCGAGGCCTCGCCTCCCACGTCAGAGGCGCCTCCACCCCAACCACCCGACACCGCCCCTCCCCCACCGTCCAGATGGGCCGCCCTCCTGGCTCGGATCTATGAGGTGTTTCCCCTCCTCTGTCCCACCTGCCAGACCCCTCTCACGTTCATCGCCTTTCTGACCGATCCGGAGACCATCGGACGGAGCCTGGCCCATATCGGAGAGCCCACTTCGCCCCCACTCACCCATCCTGCCAGAGGACCGCCTCAGACCGAGCTCGCCATGGGGGCCGGCGCGACGGAATGGGAAGAGGCCGCCCAGCGGTCCTTCCCCGACGACCTCGATCAGGTTGGGATGCCTAGCCTCTCAGGCCCCCCGGCCCCACCGGGGTGCGCTCCTAAACCCTGAAAACGCCTCTGCCGTAGCGAATACCCTTCCCCACCTGCCATTCTTGACCCTTCCCCTCCGTCCCGCTCACATTCCCCCAGTGGCCTCAGACCCTCGTAGGGTCCTTGGACGCCCTTTCCCTTCCCTTGATCACCAGAATCTGACGCGCCCCCTGCGGTTTCGGCCGTGGGGGGCGTTTCAGCGTTACTCGCCTGTCCACGTCTTCTTGGGACCTCTGCGGTGCCCCTGCGGGGTATCCGACGCGGCACGGCACGGAGCGAACGAAGTGAGGACCGGAAAGCGGGGCCGCGTTGGCTAAGCGAGCCCCGAAGGAGGCTTAGCGAGAAAGGCGAGTGCCCCCCGAATGGGCACCGCAGAGGTCCTGGGCCAATCCGGGTAGGGGCGGGCGCGGAGTATCCCATGGATCGGCTCAAATTGACAAACCCGGGGTATTCGTTGCTTTGTCCTGGCTCCGGCACGTCGATCCGGGACTCCGAACGACTCAATCACTCAAAGGGAGATCGCCGCAGTCCATGAATGCCATTCCGTATGACAGGGACATCGCAAGCGAGCTCATCGCGAGTTTTGATGCCCGTCCCGAACTCCTCGTCCAGATCCTGCATTCCTTCCAGGATCGGTTCGGGTGGATTCCGGAGGCTGCCATTCGCCAGCTGGCCGAGGAGCTGAACCTTTCTCGGGCCGACGTACACGGGGTGGTGAGCTTCTATCACGACTTCAGGTCCACTCCGCCGGGTCGCCACGTGGTCAGGATCTGCCAGGCCGAAGCCTGCCAGGCCATGGGCAGTCGGGCGCTCTCGGCCCACGCCGAGTCGGCCCTGGGGGTGAAGATGAACGAAACCAGGGAAGATCTGACGCTGGAACCGGTGTACTGCCTGGGAAACTGTGCCTGCTCGCCGTCGGTGATGGTGAACGGCAACACCTACGGTCGCGTAGACGCAGGACGCTTCGACGACATCGTGAACACGATGAGGGGGAGCGACTGATGCCGGCCACAAAGGTGTATGTACCGCGAGAGACCGCGGCCGTGTCCATGGGCGCTGACCAGATCGCCGCGGAAATCCAGCGTCAGGCGGACCAGGGCGGCGAGTCCATCGAGATCATCCGGAACGGCTCCTGGGGCATTTCCTGGCTCGAACCCATGGTAGAGGTGGAGGTCGGGGGCTCCCGGATCGCATACGGAAACGTCACACCCGGCGATGTTGCGGCCCTGTTCGAAGCCGGATTCCTGGAGGGTGGGGACCACCCCCGGCTTCTGGGCCGCACCGAAGAGATCCC
>JBDHCH010000442.1:0-2876 GCA_039592115.1 Gemmatimonadota bacterium
CAGCGGCAAGGGGCCATCTGCAGCGTTGGGGCTCCTCGACGTAGCTCAAGGCTATGCCTTCGGAGCCCCGCCTCCCATCTGGCCCCATGGCGCATGTAACGCGGCTCGCCCCACTTCTTCAACACCCTTCTAATACTACTGTGTCATAAAGTCTTGACGGGAGGGCGGTGGGGTGAGATGATGGGGCATGGACACGGACGGTGGAGAGCAAGCACGGTTTGACGCGTTTGTGGAGAGGTTGGCGGAGGTGGTGGGCCATGCGGATCGGGTATGGCCGCTGAGGGCCTATCTGACGGGACTTCTTCTTGGTGGGAAGCGCAAGAGCGTCGAGCCCATGGCGGCCAAGATTGATCCGCGAAAGGTGAGTCTGGTGCATCAATCGATGCACCATTTCGTGGCGAACGCACCGTGGGATGGGAGGGCGCTGCTGGCCAAGGCCCGGGACTACGGCCTGGCTCAACTGGAGCGCCATGCGCCGATCGGTGCCTGGGTGGTGGACGACACGGGGATTCCCAAGAAGGGAAAGCACTCTGTGGGTGTGGCCCGGCAGTATTGTGGGGCGCTGGGCAAGCGGGCCAACTGCCAGGTGGCGGTGGCGGTATCGCTCACGAACCGAACGATGAGCGTCCCGGCGGCGTGGCGTCTATATCTGCCGGAGGGGTGGGCGAAGGATCGTGAGCGGCGAGCCAAGGTCGGGATTCCTGCCCAGGTGGCCTTTCAGGAGAAGTGGCGCATTGCCCTGGAAGAGATCGATGCGTTGTTGGAAGAGGATCTACCCTTGGCCCCCGTGGTTGCGGATGCGGGCTACGGGACCACGACAGACTTCCGGGATGGACTCACCGGGCGGGGTTTTTCCTACGTGGTGGGGATCAGCAGGGATACAACGGTGTGGCCCCCGGGCCAACAGCCCCTGCCGCCACGGAAGTGGACAGGCAAGGGACGGCCCCCTACCCGGGTCCGGAGGCAGAGGGGGCACGAGCCGGTTTCCGTGCGTCAGCTGGCGACAGAGGTGGCAAGCGACGCGTGGCAAGAAGTACGGTGGCGAGAAGGCACCAAGGGGACGATGCGGTCCCGTTTCGCGGTGCTTCGGGTACGGCCAGCGCACCGAGATGATCTTCTCCACGCACCCCGGGCCGAGGAGTGGCTCCTGGTCGAATGGCCAGCGGAGGAGCCAGAGCCCACGAAGTATTGGCTTTCCACAGTGCCGGAAGGGGTGGATCTGGCCGAGATTGTGGCATTGGCCAAGATCCGGTGGCGCATCGAACGGGATTTCCAGGAGCTCAAGGATGAGTTGGGATTGGACCACTATGAGGGACGGGGATGGAGGGGGTTCCACCACCACGGCGTCTTGTGCATGGCCGCCTACTGCTTCCTGGCGGCCGAGCGGGGCCGCCTTTCCCCCCCACAGCCTCTTACCTTCCTCGAGCCCGCTCCGCTACCCGAGGAATTCGTCCCGCGGGGCTCCCCCCGCGAGACCCGAACGGCATAATCCCGCGTCCATGGCCACCCGCCGTATCCACTGTGCCCGCGCCCTGGTCGCTGCCTTGACCCATTGCCCGACCTGTGGTGCGAATGGCACTCGAGTGGTCCGTTTATGACACAGTAGTACTAGTACACCGGTTCAAAAGTTCGATGAGGTATTCTCATGCGGCGACAGCGAGTTCCTCGAGCTCAGAGGCGGCCCAGAAAGCCGTAAGGCCGTTCAGATCTCGGCGCGTGAACCTCCACTCTAAGCGCTGAACCACGCCGGATTTGTCGGAGGTCAATTCGCTTGGGGCCTTCCTACATGGGATGGAACTTCCGATGACGGTGGCTCCCCACCCTAGGCATGCCGGGGAAGATGCGCGAAGGGTTGAAAAAGGGGGATATCAGGACCTCTCGCCCAGGAGAACGCCCAAGGTGGGGTTGCACCACTGGGAACAAGTCCTCCAGGGCAAGACCGCCAGCATCGCATTCACCCGCCGACCGTCGACCAGTCTCAAGCTCCGGGGGTGAAAGGGTCGTTCCCCGCCAGGATCAGCTGCCGAACATGTAGACAAACATGTAAACCCGCGATCGGTCCAGGTGACCGGAGGTCCATGTAACCTACCGCGCATCAATATTTTATCTAAGTGGAGCCAGCCGGGCTCGAACCGGCGACCTCTGGCTTGCAGAGAAAGCTCCAAAGGGGGCTATTCCGGCGAAAAACGCCGCATTCTGAGCCTTTTCCCGCCTTTTTCGCGGCGTTGGTGCATGGCTCCGAGCTTGGCGTAATGATAGGGTGAAGTCATCCCCTACCGGAGTCGGCACCCATGAAGTACCCGAAGCGGAGTCAGTACAAGTACGCGAAGTCCCGATACCGGATTCGCAATTGGCCCGTGTACGAGGCAGGCTTACGCCGCCGCGGTGACCTCACCATCTGGCTCTCAGAAGATGCAATCAATTCCTGGCGGGAGCCGCCCAGCGGCAAGCCCGGTGGCCAGCGTATCTACGCAAACATAGCAATTGAAGCAGCGCTCACCATCCGCATGGTCTTCCACCTCCCACTCCGGCAAACCGAGGGCTTCCTCCAGTCCCTGGCTGACCTACTGGGGCTGGGCCTCCCGATCCCCGATCACACGACACTGTCCCGGCGACTGAAGAAGCTCGGTGACATCAACATCCGCGGGCTTGGCACAGACCGGCCGATTCACCTCCTCATCGATTCCACAGGTCTCAGGATTCACGTCGGCCATCTTCGAAAGCCACCGAAGAGAAGGGTTTGGCGGAAACTCCACCTGGCGGTCAACGCAGACACCGGCGAGGTCCTGGCATCGGACCTGACGAACCGACGCACCGCCGACTGCGTGCGGGTACCAACGCTCCTAGACCAGATCGACGACGAGGTGGCCTCCGTC
>JBDHCH010000443.1:0-2855 GCA_039592115.1 Gemmatimonadota bacterium
GCAGCATGTTCACGATGAGGAGGCGGCCCTGGAAGTCGGTGAAACGCTCCAGGTCGGCGTCCCGAACCGCAATCTCCCCGAACATGATGATGGCCTGCTGCTGGAGGTCCAGGGCCAACTCCTGGGCTTCGTAGACCCTGGCGGTGGCCAGGACCCAGTCGTAATCCATCCTGGCTACCGTTCCCGTCACCCGGGCCGTCTCCCATGCCGCATCCGAGAAATCGGGAAAGATGCCGCTGACCCCCTCGGTGGGCCCTCCCCCCCCTTCCTGAGCGACTCCACCACCTTCCCCACCGCGATCAACATCTCCGCCATGCTCTCTCTGCCCGCCGCCAGCTCCGCCTGGTTTGACTCCAACTCGGACATGACGGCGGCTCTGGCCAAGTCCGCCTGGGCCCGGAGCTCTCGACCCTCGTTCCACTCGTCCACCGCCAGGGCCACCAACACTGCCAAGACGACGAACAGGGCCTCGAGAACAAGCTCGGGCCCTCTGGCCCTCATGAGCCCCCCCATGCTCATGCCTTTCATTCTACCTCCAAGACTTGTCCCGATCAGTACGGTTCGGAGACAAGAGTCGTCACCCGAATTGCTGGAAAATAACGGAAACCGGGGCCGACTGAATTGCCTGGGGCTCTGGATCTTCTCCGCCGATTCAGACAGCGGCCGTCAGAGTCTTCGCTATACACCTTGGAGCGGTCGTCAATGCTGACCAGATCCGGGAAAGGCAATTCCGGCCGCATTCAAATGCCCGCACTCGCATTTCCCCGTACACAGTATTTCCAGATATTCCAGACACACCAGACCGAAAAAAACTGCAATACTTGCGGATGTATCCAATAAACGTAGATTCGCATGTGCGTATCCCATTAACATCACTGGAAGGCACCATTGGTCAGCAAGACGGCCCTCCACGCGATCCGTGCATTGTGCGCGTTGGCGAAGCTCCCGAAAGGAAAGCGTGCCGGGGCCGCGTTCATTGCAGAGGCCATCGGCGCACCGCCCAACTATTTGGGGAAGCTCCTCCAGGGGCTTTCCCGACAGGGCCTGGTGGAGTCCAAGAAAGGCCTGAACGGCGGATTCTGCCTCGCGGTCACCCCTGAGTCCATCACCCTTAAAGATGTGGTCGACCCCATCGACCAGACCGACCGGTGGTCGGAGTGCCTTCTGGGCATGAATCAGTGCACCCCCGAGAACGGATGCGTGGTCCACGACCGATGGGGGCCCCTCCGTGACGGATATCTCGCCCTGCTTCAAGAGGTCTCTATCTCCGATCTCGTTGGAACGGGCGCGGACCTGAGCGGGGACTTTTTGGAAGAGAACGCCGGGAGGCGACCACGGCTGGCTGAAATCCAGAAGAAGGAAAGAGCATCCTGAGTCCGAGACAGGAGGCGCCAAGCAGGATGTCCGAGAAGTCGATAGCAGGGAAGTTCCCGGCACGCTTCAACGAGTTGCCCTGGTACCGCACGAACGTACCCTGCATGGAGGCTTGCCCCGTCCATACCGACTCGGGCCGATACGTGCAGCTGGTAGGGGAGGGCCGATATGAGGAGGCCTTCCTGGTCGCACGCTCCCCGAACCCGCTCGCCTCCATCTGTGGGCGCATCTGCGCAGCCCCGTGTGAGGATGCCTGCCGACGCGCGAAGATCGATGAGGCGGTCTCGATACGGGCCCTGAAGCGATTCGTATGTGAGCAGTTCGGAGCCGAGTCACCGCGACCCGACACTTACAAGCACCTCTTCCCCGATCCGGATTCAGGGGACCAACCCGCTGGCGATGCGGGATGTCAGCTGAGGTGGCACCTCCCCGTGCTTTCCAGGGGGAATGCCATCCCCTCCGCACCGCAGGATTCCCGAGGAAAAAAGGTCGCCGTCGTCGGCTGTGGCCCTGCAGGCCTGGCTTGCGCCCATGACCTGGCGGTGTTGGGCTATGCGGTCACGGTTTTCGACGCCCTCGATCACGCCGGTGGAATGCTCAGGTATGGGGTTCCGGAGTACCGGCTGCCTCGGGGAGTCATCGAGAGAGAAGCCGCGCTGATCCGGGATCTGGGAGCCGAGTTCAGGATGAGGACCCCGCTCACGGCCGACTTCGGCATCAGAGAGCTCGGTGAAGAGGGCTTCGAGGCATACTTCGTCTCTGTTGGAGCGATGCAGGGGCGGGATCTGGATCTCCCGGGAGGAGACCGGGACGGGGTCGTCAAGGCGGTGGATTATCTCCTGAACATCAACCGGGGGTATCGAGTCGACCTGGGTGAGAAGGTGATTGTCATTGGTGGTGGATCGGTGGCCCTCGACGCAGCACGAAGCGCCGTACGCGACTTCTACTCCCCCATGGAAGAGATCGAGATGACGGCTAGAGCCGTCGTCGGTCAACCTGCAATGGATGCCGCGAGGGGGGCCCTCAGGGGAGGAGCCAGTGAGGTCCATGTGGTCTCTTTGGAAGCTTCTCAGGAGATGCCAGCCGCCCTCACGGTCCAGGGCAGGGAAGAGCTCCGGGAGGCCAGGGAGGAGGGCATCCACATCCATCCGGCCTGGGGCCCCGAGGAGATCCTCGGGGAGGAACGGGTAACGGGGGTCCGGTTCAAGAAGTGCCTGAGCGTCTTTGACGAGACGGGGCGCTTCAGCCCGAGGTTCGATCCGTCGGACGTCATGTCCATCGAGGCCAACTCCGTCATCCTGGCAATCGGCCAGCGTTCGGACTTCAGCTTTCTCAGGGAGGAAGACGGGGTCCGGATCACGCCCTCCGGGACGGTCCAGATCGATCCCCAGACTCTCGCTACGACCGCCCCCGGCATCTTCGCCGGCGGGGACGCCGCCTTCGGCCCGAGGATCGCTATCGAGGCAGTGGCGAACGGCAAG
>JBDHCH010000444.1:0-3662 GCA_039592115.1 Gemmatimonadota bacterium
AGGAAAGGGTCATGGAAGCCGTTCGGGGCCTCCCGGACGATGCAACCGTTGAAGACGCGATGGAAAGCCTCTACTTCCTCGCGAAAGTCGAAGAGGGCCTCCGCCAGGCCGAGGCAGGGCAGACCATTGACGCGGAGGAAGCCAAGAGGCGAATCCTCGGGTGACTGTGGTGAGGTGGACCGAGCAAGCCGCCGGGGACCTTCAGGCCATCCGGGAGTTCATTGAGCGCGATTCACCTAGGTATGGTCGTCTCGTTGCGGAACGGCTCTTCAATTCCACAGAGCGGCTGGCAACATTCCCTCTTTCCGGCCGACTCGTGCCTGAACTGGGCCGTGACGACATTCGAGAGCTCATCGTCGGCGAGTACCGCTTGGTCTACAGAGTTCTTCCCGACACGGTAATCCTGCTTACTATCTTCCGGTCATCCCGGCTCTTTCCGGGCAGGTTGGAGGTTCTTTGATTTCCAGGTAGGTATCCCACCAAACCTTGCCTACTGCCCCAAATTGGGGGTAGAACCGAACTCGGTGATCGGTTTTTCTGGTAACGCCCGGCTGCCCGCACGGGCCCGGCCGCTTCGCGGACCTCCGCCGCTTTGCACGCTGTCAGGATCAGAAACATCCTTCAGGATGAAGCGGCTCCGGTCGGGAGCCGTTTGGTTCGGTTAGTGACAGGTGGCGGGGAAGTCGGTGGCGCAAAGCAAATTCTGAAACAGGTTGCTGTTTGTCGCTCGAGCGGACGTATCGGTCGGAACCTGCCGCGGTCAAATGCAGTCTCGCAAAGGAGGGATCATGCTCCCGAAACCGAAAAGCCTGGAGATCGACCATCGCACGATCAAGCTCCTGGTGGGCTTTATCGCTCTCTCTCTCGCGACGCTAGCGAGTACCCTGTCGGGACCCCCACCGATCACGTCGATCAGCGCCTCATACCACGCAGGCGGCCCCGCACGGGACATTTGCGCCTTCCTGCTTGCGTACAACGGTAAGTCCCGGACCGAGATGATACTTAGCAAGGTGGCGGCGGTGGCCGCGTTCCTGGTCGCGATCTTCCCTTGCAGGTGCGGGGATAACGTCGAGGTTGTGCCCTTCGTGCATGGCACTGCTGCCGCGGTCATGTTCGTCATCCTGGCCGTGTTCTGTTTCATCTTCCGCAGCAGAGCTCTCGCCAAGGGATATCGACAAGCGAAGTTACGTGCCGCGACCTACGCGGTGTGCGCCGGGGCGATCGTGCTCTCCATCGCGGTGATCGCCTTGGATCATCTCCTCGATGGCTCGATCACGGCCGCCATACCGCGGCTCATCTTCCTCGGAGAGAATCTCGCGTTGGTCGCCTTCGGTATCGCATGGTTGTTCGCGAGCAGGGTGTTGCCCTTCATTTCGAGTAGCGAGGAGAGGTTCTCCCCGTTTACCGGTCGGGAGGGGCAGTAGCTGTTCGGTCGTGCCGTTTCATACCCCGCTGGACCGTTCACGCGATTTCGTCTCGCGGGGTACGTCCTTGCGGTTGCCCGTGGGCCTTCGGGTCCACGGGTGTTCCTTTCCCGAGCATCCCCCCAGTCGGGTAGTCCGATGATCATGAAACAACACTTGATCCTGCTGCTGGCTGTTCTGGCCTCACCTTTGGCCGGACTCCATGCCCAGACCGTGCTTCAGGGTGGCCCCCCCGCACCGGTCCGTGAGCCTCAGCCCTGCCAGGTGACGCGAATCCTCGATGGAGACACCATCGAATGCGCGCCGTTCGGGCGGGTGCGGTTGATCGGGATGGACACGCCGGAAGCTGGGCAAGAACCCTTTGGCGACATGGCGACGGAAGCCCTGACCAACCTCATCCCGACCGGCACAGAGGTGCTTCTAGAACCCGATGTCGAGGCCAGAGACCGTTACGACCGCCTACTCGGCTACATCTGGGCCGACGGGACCCTGGTGAACTGGGCGTTGGTACGGCAGGGGTTCGCAGTCCTTCTCACTTATCCTCCGAACGTGCAGTACGTGGAGTGGCTGACGGCGGCCCAGACTGCTGCCCGTGCGGACTCCGTCGGCCTCTGGGCCGTTGACGGGTTCGCTTGCCCCCCAAGCGAATTCCGAAGGGGAAGGTGCGGGTAAGGGATCATCCGCCCTGTCGCACCCCACGTCTGGCGATCTCCGTCATCACCACGGATGGTTCGGAGAGCTCGAGGCGTGAGTTCACGAAAGCCCAGATCAAGGAGATGGATGATGCCGATTCCGGACCTCGGCGGTGAGGTAGGAAGGGGGATGGTCCAGCAACCGTCGGCCCTGAAGAGGTTTTTCCCGGCCCTGCCGGTCCTCCTTCTGCTCGGGCTCTACACTGCCGCCATCCATACCCCGTCCGCTCTGGGCATTCCAATGCTCCTCACCATGGCGGCGGTGACCCTGATCGCTCCGCTCCTGGGAAGCGTACCTGGTTTTCACGTCGGGCTCATGGGGACGATGAACCTGGCCTGCATCCTCGTTCCGCCCCTCGCCGCAGCCTGGCCGCTCTCCGGCGCCATGGCAGTGGGGATTTACGTCGGGATCGTTTCGTCCGCCCGCAGACTCAGGCGGTCCGCAGGATGGGAGGGATGGAATCCTCCCCGCGGATCGAACCTGGTGTGGACGGGGGTCGTGGGCCTCGTCGGCTGTTTTCTGATCATGGGTTGGGTGTGGGTCGCCCGGCCGGACCTTTCAGGGCAGATGGCCTCAATTCCCCAGGCCTCTCTTTTCGCCCTCGTCCTCTCCGGCCTGCTGTTTGCCCTCCTCAATTCATTTGCCGAGGAAGCCGTATTTCGAGGAGTATTCCTTCCCGCGCTGAACGCAACGCTGGGATCACGGGAAATGGCGTTGGTCCTCCAGGCCGCGGTTTTTGGTCTCATGCACGTTGGCGGCCTCCCCAGCGGGCCTTCCGGAATGGTCATCGCCGGAGTGATGGGCCTGGCTTTCGGCGAGCTGCGGCTGAGGACCGGCGGGATTCTGGCTCCCTGGCTGGCCCACGCCGTCGTGAACCTCTTCATGATCTTGTTTTTGGCTACCCTCGCCGGAGGAACCACCCCCTGATGGGGATCTTCGGCGCCCGGGAGGACATGGGGCTTCCCGGCGGGCTCCCCGGCGTTCTGACCCGGCCCATGACGCCGCCACCAGAGAGGCGATTTGAGACATGTACCAGCGACTTCTCATCTTGATCCTGCTCTTCATCCATGGTTGTGGAACATCTGAGGTCAGACGGCGTGACCGGGACGGTGAGGATCTGGTTCCTGCTGGATGACGAGGGCCTGGTCTTGCGGCGAGTGCTAGTGGAGAGTCAAGCCTGTGGCGACCCTAGCTGGTGGAGGCTCGCCGCTCTTCCAGCTCCTTCTGGATCCGTCGGATCACCCCCACGGGCACGTCCTGCTCCCGGGCGAATTCCGGCCAGCGGGCCACGGCTTGCCGGACCTCCTCCACGATCCGGGAGGGCGCCCGGATTCCGAAGGAACGGCCCACGCCCTCGAGATCGTCGTGGGTGATGTCCCGGCGTTTGTCGGCGACGCGCATCTGATGGGTCGCCGTCCATCCCCTTCCTTTGGCAAAGGTGAGGTCGTAGGCAGGGGTGAGGGACCAGGCCCCGGACGGGTCCATGTGGAAGGACAGGTTCTTCACGTGGTCGTCCTGGTTGATGGCCAGGACATTGAAGACCAT
>JBDHCH010000445.1:0-6715 GCA_039592115.1 Gemmatimonadota bacterium
TTGCCCTGTAGGCGGCGGCCCTGCCACGTCCATGATCTCCCTGGATCATGGAAGCCATTGCCAGTGCCCCAAGAGCCACCTGGTTCGCGGGATCGAGGTTGACCGCGCGCTCAGCAACCTCTAGGGCCCGATCCCGGGAAACGTAGGAGTCCGGGTTCTCGTTCCTCCGGTGGTGATACTCTTCCGCATACAGGTAGGCCAGCCAAGCCCAACCGTCAGCATAGTCGGGGTCAAGTTCGACCACGGCCTCAAGGCATTCACGAGCTCCCAAATGGTGAGACGGGTCGTGAGCGTGGAGATACTCGTAGGCTCGCAGCACGCAATCGTAACTATCCAGATGCTCTGGAGGCTTGCGTCTCGCCTCTGCCAGTTCAGCCCGGGCGAGCGCCCCGTAGGATCCGGCAAGCGCAGTAACGACCTGCTGTGTCAATTCGTCTTGCAGGCTAAACAGGTCACTCACGGTCAGATCGCGCTGGTAGTTGTTCCCCCACACGAGCCTGCCGGTCAGGGCGTCCGAGAGCTGCACGGTTACTCGAATACGATCCCCCGCTTTGCGAACGGTCCCCTGGAGTAAATAGCGTGCATCGGGTGGGGCACCATCATCGCTGACAGAAAGGGAGCGACCAGCGGACGCCTGGGGAGATGTACGATCGAACACAACCAATTCCGTGTACTTCGATAATCCTGTGATGATGTCGTCCGTGAGCCTCCTGTGATGATGTCGTCCGTGAGCCCACTGCTGAAATAGTCTTGGTCCGGATCGCCGCTATCGTTCAAGAAAGAGAGAACGGCGATTGAAGGCCCGTCAGGGTTGGGCTGATCGGCGTCGTCCTGTGGGGAAGGCGAATCCCGATCGGCAATCGGCCAGAGGGTCATCACAGTGAGCGCGACGACCAGCAAACCGATGATGGTGAAGTACACTTTGTTGTTAGCGACGTAGGCGCTGGAGCGGATGGGATCGAGGTCCTTCTCCTTCTTCAATCCTTCTGGGGTGATCTCGTATGCCCAGGCAAAGACGAGGGCTAGGGGGAAGCCGAAGAGTACGAAGATGACGATGTAGGGATAGCCAGCTTCGAGGTGAAGAACCGGCAGTATCATCCCGGCACCTTCGATCACTCCCAGTCCAACCAAGGCGTACACCACCGACACGCGCGTGACCTTACGCCGCCTTAACTCAGCCAGGAACATCGAGAGCTTGGATGCCACGTACATGACTCCGGAAAGGGGGGGGCGCCCGGTCCAGCCCAGGCAGCCACCGAGAGGGAAGATGTTAAGTGAGGAAAGAATAGTGCAAGGACGAGAGGTCGAGGAGGCTCTGGGTGGAGGGCGGGGTCCGGCCTAGATCGGCTGCGTTCCCGGGGGGACCTGGCGTCAGCAGAGAGGGGTGCCTTGGGCCATAGATCCCGGGATCAGCGCCCCTCGTTCGACGCCGCTGCCGCCGCGGGCTCGATCAAACCGAGATAGGCGTCGAACCAGTCCAGCGTTTCTCGGATGAGGAGGTCCGCAGAGACTCCCGGGATTCAGGAGACCTACGCCAGACTCATGGCGGACCAGAACCGGAATGATCTGATTCTGGATGATCTCATCGCCTCTCTGGAAGAAGGTCGTTCGCCCATGCTCCTGACCGAGCGGCGAGACCACGTCGAGGCCTTCGCGAACCGCCTTCAGAACGTCGCCCGGAATGTCGTGGCGCTGAAGGGTGGCGGAGGCGCGAAGGCCCGTCGGAAGGCGGTCGAAGAGCTTGCCGAGATCCCGGACTCTGAGGAGCGTGTGGTTTTGGCGACGGGGCGCTTCGTTGGCGAGGGGTTCGATGATCCCCGGCTAGACACCCTATTCCTGGCGCTCCCGATCGCATGGAAGGGCACTCTCGTTCAGTATGCCGGCCGCCTCCATCGTCGACACCAGGGTAAGACCGAAGTCCGCATCTACGACTATGTGGATGAGGCGATACCGGCGCTACACCGCATGTTCGAGAAGAGGCTGAAAGGGTACCGGGCCATGGGTTACGAGGTAGATCACTCGGACCCGTCACCGGAGTCGGCTGGAAGAGAGTACGTCATCGAGTACGAGGACAGGTGACTCACCAGTGCGGAGCCGGCTTCTACTCAGGCCGGAGGGGAGGCGGGGAGTTCTTGACAGGTGTCTGCACGGTGTCTACTGATCCCGCCAAGCCCCGGCATTCCAACCTGCGGACACCCGCGATCAGCCCTAGAAATCCCTGAAATCCCAAGAGCACCGCTGGGACGACCCGTTTCATCCTGCCGCTCCAGGATGACACCATCGAGCCAGGCCTCCCCCTCCCCCGCGAACGCAAACCCGAAGAAAATGACGTCAGCGGCCTCCGACACGTCAGCCACGATCCGATACTCTCGCCACTCCGACCCGGTGTTATGGCGGGTTTCTGTGCTCTCGTAGAACACCGATTCGGGGTACGGATCGCCGGGCTCGGTAACCTCGAACCACAGGTGGCCCCGGTTCTCGGCGGTGCCGTCGATCCGGATCCATGCACGAAGCGTGACGCGTTGCCCTAGCCATGGACTTGCATCGATCCGTTGGCTGAGCGACGCGAACGTCTCCCCGTAGGAGGGGCCCGGTGCCCGTCGGACTACGACGGCCTGTTCACCCTCCCGAGCATCGGCCCTGGTCAGACGCACGTCCCACTCGACCTGCGCCGCACCCCGAGGCATGGTCCACCCCAAGGGCCACGTCCCAGGGAGGCCCGCCTCGAAGCCCAGATTGGCGGGATTGTTCGGTGGACCTTCCCCGGGGAAGCGTCCCGTCAGATTGGCCCTGGCCGGGGTTGTCTTCTCTACAAAGACCAGGGCGTCGTACACTTTGGCGACGGGCGCCCTCCACCAGAACCAGTCCGGATGCTGATCGGTATACCCTGACCCGATCGTGCGCATGGTTTGCGGTGTCATGAACCAGGATCTGACCGGACCAGCTTCAGGAAGGGAGCGAAGATCGAGCAGGGCGACATCGGGAGATGCCGCCCTCAGGTGGGCTCCGAGGGTGGTGTCAGGTGGGCTGCCTACGAACCAAGGACGAACGGCGCCATCGATGATCGCGTCGCGCGCCTGGAACCCGCCGCGGTCGAAGGAGAACCCAAATACCCGCAGGTCATTGCCGAGCATAGCTCGAAGGGCTTCGCCTTGCGAACCTTCATGCACGGCAACGTGTTGGTTGTGTGCCCAGAGAACGGCCCTCGAATCAGGACCCTCCCGGTCCAGAATCCACGCGGTGTTCGCCGCCATGGCATCGTCCCGGGAAACCTTTTCGATTCCCATGAATTGGAGAAGGATCTCCAGGTGCCGGCGGGCGAGGTCGGCCTCCTCTGTCGAACTCATGGCAGCGTACGAATCCAAACGTTCATCGAAGTCAGCCGCCACCCGGATGAGTGAGTCCGCCAGCTCTCGCTGCTTCTCCTCTGACCATCTTTGTCTGATCTCCCCACTCACACCCAGGCCGCTCGCCGACCTGTGACTGGGTCCACCTGCTGCAGATAGTTCTGCACGGTCCGGGCAGCTCTGGCCGCGTACTGCATGTCGAAGCCATAAAATTTGACCTTCCTGCCGCGGGTCTCGGTCAGGTTGTATTCACGCATCCATCGAATCAGGGCTAACACCTCCTCGGTGTCCCAAGTCCAAAAATGCATGCCAGCCAACAAACGGGCTGGATCACCTTCACCCGACAGGACGTACCGATTCACCTCAAGCGCCTCGGGCAAGGACGCCTCGATAGCGAAGATGTTGAAATCCATCTCGCTGACCAGGAACTCCAGCAACCGGTGCTTCAGCTGGAAAAACTCACGTGTGCCATGCGTGCCCTCCCCCAACGCGACCACGCGGGCATCGCCAACGATCTTCCGGAGGGGCTGCAAGTCGGCGAAGCCGTTGCCCGCCTCCACCGTGGTCAATGGAATGGCATTATTGCGGATCCAAGCATGCACCGCGGCCGTATCCGCAATTCCAGGTGAAGTTGGGGCGTCCTGCCCGGCGAGCTGCAAAGTTTGCGGAACCGGGGCCAGAAAGAGAATGACCAATAGCTGAGGGAAAACGGTGCGCATATTACCTTCCACGACCACTAGAGTTCAACGGGCGCACCGGACAACCGGGCGATACCCGCGGGAACGACCCGATAGGAGACCGAACATCTCCTATCTTCTTCCATCGCCACCCCGGTCCGGCAGCCCCATGCGATCCTGAATCGCCTTGAAGCGGGGGTCCGTGACCAACGCTGTCGCTTCCTCCCCCCTCCTTGCCGTCGTCGGCGACCCGAATACATACGGCATCGCCGGATCCCCGACCGCCTCGCCGCGCTCCAGCCAGTCCAGGGCACGCTCGGTGTCACCGGCCCACAGGTAAGCCAGCGCGATTCGGACCGGCGCCACGTACACGAACTCGCTGCGTGCCTCCAGGATCGCCGCTGCCCGGCTCGACGCCTCGCGAGGCCCGCCCTCGTCGAGTCCGTTCAGTAGCGCGTTCGCAAGAGCTGTGTCACCCATAGCAGTGAAGAGGCCAACTTCTGAGCGGATAGCCTCCTCTGCCCGTCCCAAACCGCGGAGAGACTGGGTGATGGCGTCGTGGGCAACTGGCTGACTGGGATCCAGGCGGATTGCCTCCCGCGCCGCCTCGAGGGCAGCCTCGTCGTTGCCGAGGTGGGATAACGTTCCGTTCGCCAGCCCCAGAATCAGTCCGCTGAACGGATCTCCGGCCTTGGCCATCTCCGCCTGGGCCCGAGCTTCATCCAATCGCCCCACGAAGATCAGGTAATGGGAGTAGTAGGCCCGGGCCTCCCAGTTGTTGGGATTCAGTTCAAGGGCGCGCTCGAACTCCCGCCCGGCCGCTTCCCAATCCCATTCGCCCCAGGTCAACCAGAGAGCGTTCAACGCAACCAGGCTCGGCTCGTTCGGAGCGATCTCCAGCGCCTTCCCTATATATTCGAGAGCTACGGGCCGAGCCTCGGTGGGGCTAACCATGCCGAACTGCTGCATCCCGGCCCAAACCTTGGCGAGACCGCCGAGGGCAAGGGCGTTATTGGGGTCGATTCCGAGGGCCTGCTCATAGAGCCCCTGGGCGATTTCCAGATCCTGGGGCGTCAACCGACTCCAGTGGTAATTCCCCCGGAGGACCAGTTCGTAAGATTGCGGATCAACGTCGCTCGCCGTCGCCAGTCGCGCTGCCACCTCCTCGGTGAGGTCCAGGCCTGCTGCGTCGGCGACGGCTCGCGTCGCCTGGTGGTAGAGGGTGACGACGTCGCGCAATCCCACCATGAAAGTCTCGCTCCAACGCGTGTCTCCCGTGCGACCGTCCATCATGATCAGGCTGACGTGGACCGAGTCCTCCCCGTATTCAGCTCTCCCCTCCAGCACGGCATCGGCACGCTGCTGCCGCGCGATCTCCGGAATGGACGTCGTGTCTCCCAGATAACGGATGACCGATCGCCGTCCAGGGATATTGAGTCCGGCTTGCTGCATCTCGCCGATGAGAGCCATGTGCATACCGGCGAGAAGACTGGCCTGATCCGGATCTGTCTGTTCGTTCTCGAAAGGGAGGATGGCCAAGCGCTGGATGCTCGGGCCAGTCAGGGCGCCAGTGGCCCACCAGCTTATCAGAGCCAGGAGAGCAACGACGGCAGTGATCCCAATGCCCCGGGCCACCACCCGACGCTGACGTCGCAGGCGCGCGGCCTCGATCTCTGTGGCCGTAAGCGCAGCTCTGAGCTCAGTCACGAACTGTCGTGCGTCGTGCTGTCGGTCCTGAGGATCCGACGCGAGAGCCCGATCCATCACCGGTGGCAGCGTCTCCGGCACCTCCCGGGCTCGGGCGAGCTCCGGGGGGTCTGCCCGGTAAAAGGGCTCTGCCCCTCCAGCATCTCGAACAGGATGCAGCCCAGTGCGTAGATGTCGGAACGGGCATCCACCTCCCTCTCTCCGGCGGCCTGTTCCGGGCTCATGTACGCCACCGTCCCCACGGCCATTCCCGTCCGTGTCAGGCGGGTGTCCGCGCCCTCGCTCGTCGTAACGGCGATCCCGAAGTCCGTTACCGCCGCGTGCCCAGATTGGAATAGGATGTTCTCGGGCTTGATGTCCCGGTGGACCAATCCACTCTCGTGGGCATAGGCGAGAGCGTCGCCAACCTCGGAAGCCACGGTGACGGCCTGCTGGAGAGGGAGTGGCCCCTCCCGGTCGAGACGGTCCCGGAGGCTCTCTCCCTTCACGTACGGCATGACCAGGTAAAAGAGCCCCTCGGCCTCCCCGGAGTCGAAGAGAGGTAGGATATGGGGATGTGATAGCTTCGCGGCAATGTCGATCTCCCGCATGAACCGCTCAGTCCCCAACGCCTCACCGAGCTCAGGCTTCAGGACCTTGAGGGCGACCTGCCGGTCGTGCTTCACATCGGTGGCAAGGTACACCGTCGCCATCCCACCTTCGCCAAGTGCTGACTCCACCTGGTAACGGCCTTCCAAAGCAGAGTTCAAGCGGAGGATAGAATCTGATATCAATCCCATACTTCGATCACAACGTCCGAATCGTTCATCTGGTCCGTCCTGGGAAAACTAGCTTCGGGTGGGCCATCCAAGCGTCCGACAAATTCGCATGAAAACCGGGTTAACTGTCAAGAAGAGCGATGGTGTCCGGAGTTCTTGGAACGGGGCCGGCGGCTGCCCTCGCGGCAGCCGCTGTGTGTCGATTAGGCCGGTTAGTGTGTCGATA
>JBDHCH010000446.1:0-2816 GCA_039592115.1 Gemmatimonadota bacterium
CGGCCGCACCCAGATATCCAGGAACGGGGGTAGAGAGCCGGTGTGGGCCCACAACCGGCGAGAACTCTTCTTCCGAGATCTGAGCGACGGCTGGTTGACCGTGGCTTCGTACGCTGCGGATTCCAGCTTCGCCGTCCAAGGGTGGCAGCGGCTCTTCGACGCCACTGGCTATGAAGCCTTCCCCCATTGGCACGGGTACGACGTCACACGAGATGATGAGCGCTTCATCTTCATCCGAAGCGGCTCCGGTGGGATGGAAGACCTCTCTCTTGTCCTGGTCCAGAACCTCTTCACGGAGCTCGAAGAGCGGGTGAGGAGATAAGAGGTGGCCATGCCCTCTCCCTCCCTCCCGTGCTCCGCGAAAACCCCATCCGCCTTGCGGTAGTTGACTTCTAGGCCTCCACCACCGGACCGTGGGATCATGATCTCATGGCTCCTTCTGGTCCTTCGCGTCCTCACCGGGATGGCCCGATCCTGTGCCTCCACCCCTTATCGGAGAAAGCGATGCTGGCGGTCTCGCCCTGGAAGACCTATTCCCCGTGGTACAACCCCACCTTGCCTCCACTCCCGGGTGAGAGGTCCGGATACCCGCCTTCTCGAACCTGTCGCTCACCTTCCCGGGCCTGCCTGATGGTGGTCGGTCACCTTCTGTGCGAGACCCCAACCCGGTCTAAGAGACCCAAGTGAACTGGTATCCGACGAACCCGAGGTGGTTCAGGTTGTGGGGGGATTTAAAGCAAAACCCCTGGCCTCAGCGAGTAGCCCTTTAGAACGTGCTGACCCCATAGAAGGATCCGAAGAGAGACGACTACAACCGACCGTAGGGGATGAGATCTCAGAGGACTCCGGGAGTACGGCCCAGGGAGCTATGGCCGTGAGAGAGGGCGGGAGAGCTCGTCCAGGCGGGCGAGTTCTTCTTCGTTCAGGGTGAAATCGAGAGCGCCCAGGTTCTCTTCCATCTGTTCCGGCCGGCTCGCTCCCGGAATCACCACCACTGCGTCTCCGTGGAAGGCTAGGAGCCAGTTCAGAGCCACCTGGCCGGCCGTGGCTCCGTGGGCTTCCCCCACACTTCTCAATGCCTCCACCAGGGGTCGTGTGCGTTTCAGGCCGTTTGGTTTGAACGCCGGCATTTGCTTCCGGGGGCCGGGCCTGGTCTTGATCAACTCCGGGTCTTCGTGGTGCCTTCCGGTGAGGATCCCCTGGCCAAGGGGGGAGTAGGCGATGATAGTGATACCCAGCTCCTTGGCCCCGTCCATTACCCCGTTTGACTCGGCTTTTCGCCGCAGGAGGGAGTAGTGGATCTGGTTTGAGACCAGGGGAATCCCCCGGGCCGCGAGCACCTCGTGGGCCTTTCGCATCATCCTGGCGGAGAAGTTGCTGACTCCGACGGTACGAATCTTCCCCTCCTTCACCAGGTCGGCCATGACCTCCATCTCGGCTCGAACCCCTGAGAAAGAGAGGGGGTTGTGGATCTGGTGAAGGTCGATGGGGAATCCCCCCAGCCTTTCCAGGCGTTCCCCGATGCTCCGCTTGATATGAGGGGCCCGCCTGAAAAAGGGCTGCCATTTTGTAGCCACCACCACGTGGCCGGGTCCCTTTCCCAGGGCCTTCAGTGCCGCAGACAGAGCCTCCTCCGAGGCGCCTCTCCCGTAGGCTTCCGCCGTGTCGAACCAGTTGATCCCCCCGGCGAGGGACGCCTGGACGATAGAGGTGACACGCTCCTGGGAAAGGGCCTCCCAGAAGCCGCCGATGAGGCCTTTGCCGGCTGAGAACTGCCAGCACCCCAAGCCTATTGGGGAAACGAGGATCTGGGATTGGCCCAACGGACGAAGTTCTTTCATGGGATCCTCCTCCTCCTCCCCTCGCCCAGACCTAGGCGAGGCAACCGGCCATGACCAAATCGTAGGTGAGACAAACCCCGGGGTACCTTTCCGGTATCCCGTCGCCCAGAGCCGTGAGCCGATAGATCGGGCCCCACATGCCGTGGAAAGGAAAGGAATAAGAAGGACCCTCTGGGACCGAGAGGCCGGAAGTAAGGTGGGGTTATACGGGAGGACCCGGCAAGGTTGGGTGGGAAGGGCCGAGTGGGGGAGGGGTTTGGGCTGGAGAGAAGGGATTTGTGGGCCTTGGCAGGCGCGCCTGCGGCGAGACCGGCCCTGAGGTGGCGTCTACTGGTTCCGGGTCTGTGGTCGAAGTCGTCTTCGGGAGCCGGTTCGGGGTTGGCGGGATCTAAGTGGGGGGGGCGGGGAGTCAGAGATCCTTCCTACCGCTGAGTCCGAACCCCGGTCCGCTCCCTCTCAGTGACCACCCCCCCGTGCTCCGCGAAAACCTCATCCGCCTTGCGGTTGTTGGCTTTTTGACCTCGGCCACCGGATCACAGGATCATAATCTCATGGCTCCTTCTTATCTTCCGGACCCTCCCTGGCATGGCTCGAATCCCGGGCCTCCTTGGCGGCTGAGAACACGTTTCCAGGTGTCAGAATGCGATGCTGGTGGTCTCGCCCTGGAGGAACCATTCCCCGTGGTACAACCCCCGTCCTCCGCGAAAACCTCATCCACCTTGCGGTTGTTGACTTCTTGGCCTCCGCCGCCGGACCGTGGGATCCCAATCTCATGGCTCCGTCTGGTCTTCCGGGTCTTCGCTGTCTGGATCGATCCAGGGCCTCCTTGGCGGCTGAGAACGCCTTCAAGCGTCAGAATGCGATGCTGGCAGTCTGACCCGGGAGAGGCTGTTTCCAATGGTGTTGCCCCACCTTGGGCCGTCTCCTGGGCGAGAGGTCCTGATACCCGCCTTCTTCAACCTGTCGCGCATCTTC
>JBDHCH010000447.1:0-2814 GCA_039592115.1 Gemmatimonadota bacterium
TCGGCGGGCGGAATCTTGGCCTGTGGACGGACTATCCGGGGCTGGATCCCGAGCTCATGGACATCACCAACTCGGTCACCGAGCCGAACGACCAGAGCATCCTGCCACCGCTGAGACAGTTCAGCTTCACGATCCACCTGGGCTACTAGCGGATCATGTCGAACGAACAGGTAGGAAACGGACCGAAGACTTTGAATTCGACGATCTCGCAATCAGGAGTAGCACATATGCTAGCGCTCAAGAACATATGCCGCATGGGGCGGTGGTTGATCCTGATCCTCGCCCTTGGAGTGACCTCGTGTGACACCTTGGATGATCTCATTTCCGTCGAAGCTCCCTCTCAGGTGGCGGCCCAGGACCTGGACGATCCGGCCAACGCGGACCTCCTGGTGAACAGTGCCGTCAACGACTTCCGGTGTGCCCTGGTCCACTTCATCGGGGCCGGAGGGTACGTGGGGAACGAGTTGGGAGTCGGGGGTGATACGGGAGGTGGATCTTTCGTGTGGTACGATGGCCGGGTGTTCTCTCCATCGGGGTGGTTCTCCATGTATGCCACCGGAGACTGTTCCGGAACCGCCCCCAACGTGTACGAGCCCCTTTCCACGGCCCGGTGGATGGCCGACGATGCCCTGAGTCGCCTGGACGAGTGGAGCTCGGACCAGGTCCCGAACAAGAACCAACTGATCGCCGAGGCAGCGGCCTTCGCGGGCTACAGCCTCACCCTCATGGGGGAAGGCATGTGCGCGGCCACCCTCGATCTGGGCAGTGAGATGAGCCCAGACCAGATCTTCGCGGAGGCGGAAGCTCGCTTCACCAGGGTCATCGATGGAGCCGGTGCGGCTGGCGATATCGTGAACCTGGCCCGCGTAGGTCGGGCGAGAGTCCGGCTGAACAGGGGCGACGAGGCTGGCGCAGCGGCCGACGCCGCCATGGTTCCGGACGGCTTCCTCTACGAATTCCCCTACTCCTCTCTGGACGCCAGCACGGAGAACAAGGTGTACGTTCTCCTCGAGCGGGAGCTCATGGCTACGGTCCAACCGGAATACCGGAACATGACCTTCCAGGGGATTCCCGATCCCCGCGTAGAGGTGGTGGATCTCGGGGTTCAGGGACCAGGCACGGACATCCAGATCTGGTCCACAACCAAGTACTCGAGTCTGGAGGCCCCGGTACCAGTGGCCACCTGGGAGGAAGCCCAGCTGATCCAGGCGGAGGTCGCGTTGAACAACGGTCAGCTTCAGCAGGCCGTAGGCTTCATCAACGCCCTCCACGCCAAGGTGGGCCTCCCTGATTTTGTCAGCAACGACGCGGCAGAGATCAGGGAACAGCTGCTCTATGAGAGGGCTGCGGAACTGTTCCTGGAAGGGCAGCACATGCAGGACCTGGAGCGGTTCAACCTGGAGTTGATTCCGGCGCCGGGTACCGCCTTCTACCATGGGGGGTTCTACGGCGATCAGATCTGCTTCCCGCTCCCTGAGGTGGAGTACCTGAACAATCCGAATATCAGTCGGTGACGTAAGTCCCCGACGTGAACCCTGCGGGAGGGGCCGGCCCTGCTTCCGGCCCCTCCCGTGGCTCCTCAAAACCGAAGGGCAGGTCTTCCCATGCCGTCCACGTATCGGGTCCGGCGGTGGGCTCCTCGGCTCCTGCCGGTAGGCGCGCTTTCTCTCCTTTCCCTTTCCCTGCTCTGGACAACCGCCTGCGACCCTGGTCAAACGGGCCTCCGCGTCGAGATTTCCTTTCCTCCCGAACGAAGCACCGAGGGTCAGGATGGAAGGATCATCCTCATCGTTTCCAACAGGGAGGGTGAGGAACCCAGGTTCCAGTACGGCCTGTTCCAGCCGGAAACACAGCTGGGCTTCGGTATGGATGTCGAGGGTCTCGGGCCCGGGGAGGTGGCGGTGATGGACGGAGCCACCTTTGGGTTTCCCCTGAAGAGCCTGGACGATATCCCGCCAGGTGAGTACCGGGTCCAGGCTATCCTGAACCGCTACGAGACATTCGTGAGGGGTGATGGCCACACCGTGAGCCTCCCGCCGGACCAGGGTGAGGGTCAGCACTGGAACACCAAGCCGGGGAATTTCTTCAGCGAGCCTGTCGAGCTCGAGTTGGATCCATCTCGGGGCGGCACCGTTCGGTTGACCCTGGACCAGGAGGTCCCCCCGATCCCCGAACTCCAGGACACGCCCTGGATCAAGCATGTTCAGATACAGAGCGAGCTGCTGAGCGAGTTCTGGGGCCGGCCAATGTTCCTGGGGGCCTATGTGCTACTTCCCGCAGGCTTCGAAGAGCACCCGGACGCCCGCTACCCCATGGCGATCCACCACGGACATTTCCCCCGGGGCTTTCCAGAATTCAGGGATGAGCCACCGCCCCCCGACCTGACCGGGTACGACCGGACCCGGGCCGAGTACGCGTACGATCTCTACCAACGATGGACCTCCCCGAACTTCCCCCGGATGCTTGCGGTGAAGATCGAGCACCAGAACCCGTACTACGACGATTCCTACGCCGTGAACTCGGAGAACGTGGGCCCTTACGGCGACGCCATCGTGGAGGAGTTGATCCCCTTTCTCGAGGAGCGTTTCCGGGGCATCGGTGAAGGGTGGTCCAGAGTGATGTTCGGAGGCTCCACGGGCGGGTGGGAGGTCCTCGGGCAGCAGATCTTCTATCCGGACGAGTTCAACGGGGCCTGGTCGTTCTGCCCGGATGCGGTGGATTTCAGGCAGTACGAGATGATCGACATCTACAACGACGAGAACGCCTACTTCATGGACAGCGACTGGAAGCGCACCCCCAAGCTTTCCGGCCGCA
>JBDHCH010000448.1:0-2814 GCA_039592115.1 Gemmatimonadota bacterium
TTCCGGGAGGGCGTTTTTCCCGCGACACCGCGGGGGGGCTGGCATCCTGGATCACCCGCCTGGCGGGAATCCTCCCAGGAAGTTCACCGGGTCCACCTCTCTTCCATGGCGCCAAACCTCGAAATGCAGGTGGGATCCGGTCACGTCTCCCGAGTGGCCGCTGAGCCCGATGATCTGACCGTTTCGGACCTCCTCACCAGCGGCCACGTGGATGGCGGAAAGGTGGGCATAAACGGTGAGGAGGGCCCCGGGATGATCCAACCACACGACCCGGCCGTATCCGGCCATCTCACCCGTGAACCTCACCCGGCCCCTCATCATGGCCCGCACCTCGGTCCCGTCGGGCACATCGATATCCACTCCTCGATGCAGGTCGAGGGAGATGCCCCGGGTCCGAAGCCCGAAGGGGGAGGAGAGGGGCCCTGCCGCCGGCCACCTGGGAAGAGAACATGCGACAAGGGGAAGGAGGAAGATCAGGGCGCCGACGTGGACAGCCGGTTTTCCCCTCCGGATTTTCCCCCCCCTGGGATGCCCCTCCGGAGCCCCTCCAGCCCCGGTCGCCGATTCCCTCACTCGCCCAGGTACCCCGCCTCGGACATACCCAAACCCAGATCGTCCAGGAGAATGACCCGGAGGCTCCCTCCCTCCGGAACCTCCTCCACTCCCTCGGGCACGACCGCGAGACCTTGTGCCAATCCCTGACCCCGCACCAATCCGGAGGTCTGGGACCCTGTCAGCCGTACCTTCGGCCTCGCCGGATCACCCTCGAACGTCACCCGGAAGAAGTGGGTAAGGTGGTGGGGCGACCGGAGGGGTTCGGCGGCGACGCCGATGACGACGGGACGGTGCACCCGCCTGTGACCGGCCAACGCCATGAGGAACGGCCGGCCGAAGATCTGGAACGTCACGAAGCTGGAAGCGGGGTTTCCCGGTAGGCCGAACACCGGCAGATCCGGCTTCCCCGGGGTTTTGATTCGCCCGAAGCTGAACGGAGTCCCCGGCCGCATCTTCACCCGCCAGAACTCCAACTCCAGCCCGGCATCCAGGAGGACTCGCTTGATCAGGTCCTTTTCCCCGAGGGATGCGCCTCCTGATGTGAACAAGGCGTCGGCCCCGGATTCCACGGCCTGCCCCACTTTTCTCAGGATCTCCTCCGGGTCATCCCGGGCGATGCCGAGGAGGATGGGCTCGGCGCCGGCCAAGGTGGCGGCGGCCGCCAGCGTGGGGCTGTTCGTCTCTGGGATCCCTTTTCCGGCGGCCACTCGATGGAATTCCTCATGGGTCGCCAGCTCATCCCCGTTCGAGAGGATGGCAGCCCTGGGACGGCGGCGTACCCGGACGTTTCGGAGGCCGGTGGCGAAAAGAAGGCCCATCTGTCCCGCGCCCACGGTGGTTCCGGCTTGCAGGACCTCTTCACCTTCCTGCATGTCCTGTCCGCCGGGCCGGATGTTCCGTCCCAGGTCGGAGTCGGAGAAGACCTTCACCAGGCCCCCGGCGCCCTCGGCATCGGTGTCCTCCACTCGAATCACCGAGTCGGCCCCCGGCGGGATGGGAGCCCCGGTCATGATCCGGATGGCTTCACCGGCTCCAAGGGCCCGGGCGGCGACCTCCCCGGCCCTCGTTTCACCGACCACGGTGAGGGATCGAGGTGCCTTTCGTGACGCTCCCTCGACGTCCTGGCTCCTGACGGCGTAGCCGTCCATCGCCGAGTTGTCCCAGGGTGGGAGGTGAGCCCCTGCTTTGACGGGGAGGGCCAGCGCTCTTCCCAGGGCCTCGGCCAGAGGGACCGCTTGTTCTTCCAGGGGGCTGGCATGGGAGAGAACGCGGTGGAGAGCGTCTTTGACCGATAGCCAATCCGGGGTCCGCAGCTCGAACTGGGTCATGAAAGAGGCGGGAGGTTCAGGTCAGAACCGGTAACCAACACCCAGAGAGAACGACGGCCCACTCACCCATTCTTTCTCTCCCACACTCGCAAAGGCCCTCTCCGGATCCCTAAATCCCCGTGGGGTTTTCAGCCGCCAGATGGAGAGGGATAGATCCCCTCTGACAAGAATCCGTTCGGATGGGAACCAGCGGACGCCTGTGCCCAACAGACCGACGAAGGTCGTGCTGAACTCGAACCGGTCATCCGACAGGAGGATCTCCTCGTCGGAGTTATCCTTTGACATGTCGAAGGCCACCCCCCCTCCGGCGAGGACGAATGGAGAAAGACCGTGCCAGGTTCGGTCGCCGGTCAGACTGAAGCGGAGGCGACCGTCGATCATCAACACCTTGGCCGGCATGTCTCCGACCACCATGTCTCCCTCCACCCGTCCCGGATCGATAATGTCCCGTTGAGTGGGGGAGTGGGTCACGACGGCCTCCAAGCCGAATGGGCCAGAGACGTTGATTCCGTACCGAACCCCCCACGCTGGCCCCTGACCCGGACCGTAGCCGAATCGACCCGTCCCCGGCGACATCACCCCGCCAAACAGCCCCGCTTCCTGCCGGGTTTCAAGGAACGTGTACGGGGATGGAATCGTTTGAGCCGTCAGCGGGCCGGGATAGAGGCTGGCGCCGACCATGATGCCGATGAGATGCCTGAGCTTGGATCTGGAGAGCATGAATTCGGTTTCCGGCAGCCAAATAGGCTGCTCAGAGGGATTGGTGATGGCTAAGTGCCCGTCGAGAAACGCCGAGTAGTCCCAAGGAAGCAGATGGTCCCGTGCCGCTGAGCCGAGCGGCCTGCCTGATGGCAGGCTCCTGATGCACCTCCGCGAGACCGCCGAGCGAAGCGCAGGCGAAACCCGGAGGGCAGGGGGGGGTTGCGGCGCC
>JBDHCH010000449.1:0-2801 GCA_039592115.1 Gemmatimonadota bacterium
GCGTCGTTGATCCGCTTCTCCCGGACCATCTCCGAGTAGGCTGCTCGATCCTGATGTTCGACGATCTCGAGGGTGATCCCTACCCGGGCGTACTGCTCCGCCATCAGGCGGGCCAGCTCGGGGGCTTCATCGGGCATGGCCGAGGGAATATCGAAGACCAACCTCAGCCCATCCGGATAGCCGGCCTCTGCAAGGAGGCTTCGTGCCATGTCAGGGTCATACGGATAGACGGGGGTCTCGGGGTTGTAGCCGAAATGGTGGGGGGTCAGATATCCATTCAGCCGTTTCGCGGCTCCATCCTTGATTTCGGCGATGATCTCGTCGACGTCCAGGGCGTAGTTCAGCGCCTGCCGCACCAGCCGGTCCCGACCGGGACCCTCCTGGGCATTCGCCATGAAGATGATGGCCAATCCGCTGTGCCATTCGTGAGCCAAAGCCCCATCACCCTCCGTGATCTCCCGCCAACCCTCGATCCCGATACCCGACACGATATCGGCTTCTCCGCTCAGCACCGCCTCCACCCGCCTCTCCCGATCGCCTTGGGCGATCCAGTGGATTTCCCGGTACTCCGGGGGCTCTCCCCAGTACTCGTCATGCGCCGTCACCACAACCCGGGCGCTGCTCTGCTCCGTGACCTTGTACGGACCGCTACCCACATACTCACCGGGCAGCTTGTCCAACTCACTGGCGGGGCTGATAGGCATGGCCACCAGAAGGTCCAGGAGATCCGCCATCGGTTCCTCGGTGACGATGCTCACCGTCAGATCATCCTGGGCGGAGATCTCGGCCGTTCCCAGATAGCTGATGTACACACCTTGGGTCCCGAATGAACCTCCGATGGACGGATCCAGGACCCGCCCCAGGGTGGCAACCACATCGGAGGCCCCGAGCACTTCGCCGTTATGGAAGGTCACGCCGGGACGTAGATGAAAGGTCCAGCTCCGTGAGTCCTCCCCGACATCCCATCTCTCGGCCAGGCCCGGCTGGACGTTCCCCTCCTCGTCCAGCTTCACCAAAGCTTCGTAGATGGTGAACAGGAGGCTCAGCCGGTCGGACGAGTCACTGGCGATATGGGGATCGCCGATGGATACCGATGTCTGCATGACCGTCAGGACGGGCGACGGAGCAGCGGCAGGTGGCGCTTCGCAACTCGTGGAGAGAAACAGCGGGAAGGACGAGGCGAAAAGAAGACCAAGAGACAGTGCGTTCTTCGAGGGTTGGCGTATTTTCATGTTTCTTGCTCCCGGATTTCCTGCGGTGCCTACATCGTTGATCGACACAGGTCGGTGATGACGTCCTTCGGCATCCAGGTCGATGCGGAGAACCACCTTAGTATGGAATTGGCGGCCAGGGAAGGAATCGACTCCACCTCAACCAGAGCCTGATGCCGGGAGGAAAACAGGCCCCGGGGCACCCCCCTCCTTTCCGAACGGCGAACCCTTAACCAGATTGACCGCCGGTTGCCACGCATAGTCCACGGAATCCAAGGGGGATCCCATGCGCATGGGCGCAAAATACATCGTTCTGGCCCTTCTCTCACTCCTGATCCTTGCATCGAACGCCCTCGCCCAGGGAAACACAGAACTGCGGGTGGATGGCGAGAGGATCAAGAGCTACATCGCCTATCTCTCCACCGATGAGTTCATGGGCCGTCAAAGCATGACCCCCCAATACCAGGAGGCGGCGGAGTGGGTGGCGGCACAGTACGAGGCGTGGGGGCTGGAGCCGGCGGGAGACAACGGCACCTACTTCCAAAGAGTGCCGATTTCCCGGAGCCTCACGTGGTATACCGGTATCCCTGCAGTGTCCATCAACGGAATGCCCCAGTCCTTGGATGAGGGAGATTTCTCCATCAACTCTGTCTCGACGCCGGCCACCGCCGTGGATGCCGAGGTCGTCTTCGTGGGGTACGGCATCTCTGCACCGGCCAAGGGGCTGGACGAGTACGCCGGGGTGGATGTCCGGGGCAAGGTGGCTCTGGTGCTGACGGGATCCCCGAAGGACGCGCCGGCCATCGGCGGCGGAGGCTCGATGGGGCCCGCACCTCGATCGGAGCCGGAACCTCAGGAAGAGTGGACCGCGGAATCCACTGCCATGGCCAAGATCCGCACCGCCTTCGACAAGGGCGCTGATGCGATCCTCGTCTACAACCCCGACGCGGCGGCCCAGGCTGCCAGCGGATTTCGGGCCCCTCGGAGCCAAGAGGAGCCGTTTTCACCCACCCGGGACTTCCTGGCTTTCACCATCACGGATCGGACCTTCCGGACCATCATGAAGCCCGACTTCCAGGAGTCCGTCCGTGGCTTCACGATCCGGCTGAACGGCATTCGGGACGCCATCAAGTACGGCACGGCCCAGTCGATGGCCACGGGGGCGACGGCCCAACTGAAAGGCTATGACACCAGGGAGGAGTACAACGAGGAGCTGCGGAACAACTTCGCCTACAACGTCCTGGCCAAGCTCCCGGGAACCGATCGTGGCCTCAGGGATGAGTTCGTGGTGATGGGCGGACACCTGGACCATGTGGGCGTGAGGAACGGGAAGGTCAGAAACGGTGCTGACGACAACGCCTCGGGGACGGCCGTGGCCATGGAAGTGGCCCGGGTTCTCAAGGAGGGAAACCATCGCCCCAGACGGACCATCGTCTTTGCCGCATGGTGTGGGGAGGAGATGGGCCTCATCGGCTCCAACTACTTCGTCTCGAACCCCCCGGAAGGCGTCGACATCGACAAGGTGGTGACCTACTTCAACATGGACATGGTTGGTCTCGGAGACGCCATCGGGGCTCCCGGTGCATTGAA
>JBDHCH010000450.1:0-3242 GCA_039592115.1 Gemmatimonadota bacterium
AAACGAACGGTTCGATACCGCAGGGGAGTTTGCTCGCTCACTCGATTCAGCGACTGCGATCGCTCCCCTCGAAGCGGGCAGGTCCCCACGCCCTTTGCGAGTTGTCATCGGCGCTGCCTCCCTTCTGGTGTTGCTCCTCGGGCTGGTGAGCTTCGGGCTTTACCGTGAGCTCTCGGATCGGAGGTGGGTCCGCCAGGTGGCGATCCCAGAAATCGAAGGGTATCTCTCCGAGGGTTCCTTCGTCGAGGCGTTTCATACTGCACGAGAGGCAGGTCGGATCGCACCCGATGACCCGGCGGTGAGACGGCTCCTGGAAGCCTCTTCGGTCTTGGTCAGCGGCGACACGGACCCTAGCGAGGTCGCGGTCTCTTACCGGAGTTACTCAGCAACCGACACCACCTGGCATTCGGTCGGAGAGACGCCATTAGAGGAAGTTCCCTTCCCCTGGGCGTACCTGAGGCTGAGGCTCGAGAAGAAAGGCCATGCGCCGCTGGTGTTGGCCTTCGATCCGTTCTTCGGACTGGACGCGGCCCTGGTCCCCCAGGAGGCGGCGGGCGAAGCCATGGTGTCGGTGCCAGCAGGCGCCTGGAGGTATACGACCCGGGATCCAGTCGCCATCGATCGCTTTCTCCTGGACAAGTATGAGGTTACCAACACCGCGTTCCAGCGGTTCCTGGACGCCGGCGGTTACCGGAACCCGACGCACTGGAGCGAACCGTTCACGCGCGACGGCGTTCCCCTGGCTTGGGAGGAGGGGATCGCGTTGCTTGAGGACGAAACCGGACGCCCGGGGCCGGCGACTTGGGAGATCGGACGGTATCCCGAGGGGGAAGACGATTACCCGGTTCGGGGGGTCAGTTGGTACGAAGCCGTCGCATACTGCGAATTCGTGGGCAAGAACCTGCCCACGTACTACCATTGGAGACACGCGGCCGGCCTCGACGTATTCGACGACATCCTCACGTTCAGCAACTTCTCCGGCGAGGGGCCGGCGCCCGTCGGCTCCTTCGGTGGACCAGGGCCGTACGGGACCCTCGACCAGGCCGGAAACGTCAAAGAATGGACGTGGAACCGCTCGCGTGGAGGCCTCCGCTACATCCTGGGCGGAGCGTGGAACGAGCCCAAATATAGGTTCCAGGATTCTGACGCCCGGGATCCTTTCGCCCGGGACCCAACCCACGGCTTCCGCTGTGCGCGATACGAGAGCCCACCGGATCTGGCTCTCATGGCGTCCATCGATCTTCCCTTTTTCGACTTCAACCAGATCGAACCGGTGGACGATGCAACGTTCACCACGTTGGCCAACTTCTTCACGTACGACCCGGCCCCCCTCGAACCTCGAGTGGAGGCGGTGGACACGGTCAGCCCTTGGCGTCGTGAGACGGTGAGCTTCAACGCCGCCTACGGGGGCGAACGGGTGACGGCGCACGTCCTCCTGCCTCGCGACGTCGCCCCACCGTACCAGACCGTGGTCTACATGTCGGGGATCGACGCCTTGTACCTCTCCTCGAGCGAGAACCTGGCCGAGTGGCATCTGCTGAGCTTCATCCCGGAGAGCGGCCGGGCCCTGGTATTCCCGATCTATAAGGGCACCTACGAACGACGGTATGAGCGGGCTCCCGGCAACATCGCCCGTCGCGAGTATACCGTCTGGGCGACGCAGGACCTCAACCGCACGGTGGACTACATCACCGAGCGACCCGACCTGGATGAAGAGAAGCTCGGATACATGGGCATCAGCTACGGCGCCGAGTGGGGCATCCCGCTGGCGATGGAGCCCCGATTCGCGGCGGCCTCACTTATCGGAGCGGCGTACGATGCGCAGTGGCTAGCGACTGCTGGAGCCCTGCCGGAGACGAGCCCTTGGAACTTCGTGCCGCGCATCGTCACACCCACCGTTCTTATTAATGGACGACACGATTTCCAGCACCCATACGACACCGGCCAGGTACCCTTCTTCAACGCTTTGGGAGCACCCGAAGAACGAAAGAAGTTCGTTCGGTTAGACACGGGGCACATTCCTCCGTGGAACGACGTCATCCGAGAAACGCTGGATTGGTTCGACACCTACCTCGGTGTGATCGAGCCCGCGGCGGCAGCGCCGTCGAACGAGGAGCGCTGATCCCGGGCTTCATGGCCCAAGGTCCCCTCTCTGCCGACGCCAGGTCCCCCCGGGAACGCCGGTCAAGGATATTGGATCCGGGGTGTGAGGGAGGCTTGGGAGGCCCGTCCAAGGGCCAAAGAGGGCGCCCGCTGACACCACGTCACTGACGGCAGAGGGGGGAGAACAGAAGGGAAAGAAAAACCCCGCCTCTTAGCATCACGCTAGGCGGGGCTTTTCTTCATCCACAATCGGCCTGAGTGAACTCGAACTACCGACCTCAGGCTTATCAGGCCCCCATCAAATGGGCCAAATCCCGGCAATTTGCCGTACTTTCACGTGCAGGACCGCCTCGGCCCTCGTACCTTTCTCCTTGCGGGTCGTGCCTGTCGCCATCTGAGCTCCTCTTTCTCACGGCAATGAGTGTTGGAGCTTGACAGGTGCGACCCGCTGCCGTTTCACGGCAACGGGTCCTCATAGCATCTCAGACCCAACTCGACATGGGGGCCGGCGGTGGGGAAGCAGAAGAGGTCGCCCAGGGATCCTTCCCCGACGACCTCAACCGGAGCCCCGAGTTCGATCCCACCGAGCCAGAGCCTATTCCCGAAGACGACTTCGATCAGAGCTGGGACGCCTGACCTCTCGGGCCCTCCGGCCCCGCCGGAGGCGCGTTCCAGAAACCTGAAAGGTCCTTCTTTTTCCTATCCTTCTGTCCTTCCATCTGCTTTGATGGCCGGTTTTCCGAAGACCGGGATGGGCCGGTCCGGATGATCTGTGGCTTGTAGGAATATGGCGGCTCCCTTCCTTTGGCGGTAACCCGAGGACTACGCCGGAGGGCCGCGCCAGGCCTCAAAAGGTGCTCTCCAGAAGGCGGGCATGATGTCACCTGAGTCCCTATACTCCTGCTATGTGCGCCGCTCACGCCCCGGACCCCATACCTGATCCCGCACCCGACCCCGGGATGGCCCTTACCCTGCGAGCCGGGACGGTTGCAGAGAGGGCCACGCTCGCTCCCCGGGAGCGTCGTAGCCGACTCCCCGCCGAGCCCTGCCACGCCGAGCTCGATCACCTGGAAGAGACCGTGCGGGCCGTGAACAACGGCGCAGGGTTATGGGCACGTGCCGGCGGGCTGATCGGGAAC
>JBDHCH010000451.1:0-3357 GCA_039592115.1 Gemmatimonadota bacterium
CTCGGCCTGTGGGTGTTCTACGAAGGCCGGGCGTTCGAGCGCTCCGATGAGATCTTCGCGCTCTTCATCGTCCAGGAGCTCCCTCCCGGAGTCACGGGTCTTCTCATCGCCGGGATCTTTGCGGCCGCCATGTCCTCCCTTTCCTCATCCATCAACTCCCTGGCCTCCGCTTCGGCCTACGACTTCTGGGCGCCCTTGAAGGGGGCCACCGGCGATGAGAGCAGGATTCTGAGAGCAGGGAAGGGCTTCACGCTCCTGTGGGCGGCTCTCCTCATTGGTGGGGCCGTGATCTTCATTCCCCTCAGCCGGGGCACAACGGCGGTGGAGGTAGCCCTGGGGATCGCCTCCGTGGTCTATGGTGGTCTTCTGGGGGCGTTCGGTCTCGGCGTATTGTCCCATCGGGCTGATCAGCGGAGCGTCATTCTGGGGATGTTGGCAGGGATCGGCACCGTCCTGGCGATCTGGCTCACATATCCGGAGCGGGTGGCCTGGCCTTGGTTCGCTCTCATCGGAACGGGGGTGACCTTTCTCGTGGGTTGGGCCCTCGGCCGGAGGAGGCCTGCGTGAGAGAAACGGGTGGGCCCGCGATTCAGATCCCGCTGCCGGGCGCCGGTTCCGAGGGCATGGTCGTGGGTGTCGACGGAGGCGGCACCGGGTCCCGGGCGTTGATTGTGGACCTGGCCGGAACCGCTCTGGCCCAGGCGGATGGGCCTCCGGCGCTGGTCCTCCCCTCCGACCCGGGGGTCGCCGTCGAGGCGATCGCCGTGACAATCCGGAAGGCAGCGGAAATAGTCGGTGCCCGCCTCCCCCTGAAGGCTCTCTGGGCGGGTCTGGCTGGCGCAGGCCGGGCAGGGGAGAGGGAAGCGGTGGAAATCGCCCTCCGGTCTCGAGGCCTGGCGCGTGCGGTGAAAGTGGGCATGGACGTCGAGGGGGCCCACCAGGACGCGTTTGGGGGTGGACCCGGAATCCTCCTGGTGGTCGGCACGGGCTCCATGGCCTGGGGGCGGGACGCTGAAGGACGGGAGATCCGGGTGGGGGGATGGGGCGGTGCCCTCGGGGACGAGGGAAGCGGGTACTGGTTCGGCCTCCAAGGTCTGAGGGCCGTGGCTCGGGCGGCCGACGGCCGAACCCCCGGCGGCACGCTCTCCGAGGGGATCCTCGGGGCCCTCCACCTGTCGGAACCCCACGCCCTGATCCCGTGGACGGCGTCGGCCCCGAAGGGGGAGGTGGCCGCGTTGGCCCCTCTGGTTATCGGCGCGGCCTTGGCCGGAGACCCGGGGGGCATGGAGATCCTCGAGGAAGGCCTCGAGCACCTGCTTGTCCATCTGGAGGTGGTTCGCTCGAAGTGGCCGAAGGAAGATGACCCCATCCCGGTGGCTCTGGTCGGTGGACTGGTGGATGGAGAGCCCCAATTCAGGCGCCGGTTGGAGACCCTCGTGAAGGGGGTCGGAGGTCGAATGACCGACCACGAAGTTGTACCCGTCCGAGGAGCTGCCCAGCTGGCCTTGGCCATGGAACCGTAGCCGAGGGAGATCGCCGAGGCGGGGCGCCGTGCGGGGTCATCGGCCCCACTCTTCTACCCGCTCCGGGCTCGTTCCGCTTCCCCCTTCACGTCCCCATCCCAGGAATTCCCTTCACCAAATCCATGATTGCCGAAATGGCAGCCAGCACATGCCGTGGATGCTCCGGTCGGTCAGTCTGACGGATCTTCTGGCTCCGTAAGTCCTTGCAATCAATCGTTTTGGCAGGATTCTCCCCGTGAAGCTTTGGCACGCCTCCTGCCAAAGGGCGGGGCAGAAAGCCGGCGGGATGATCCCGGGACTGAGACTTTCCCGGACTCTCGACCGGCCACAAACAAACCAAGTGACACCTTTCTAAAGGAGGAAGAATCATGGCCATCACTCGTTACGCCCGTCGCTCCCCGTTCCTCTCCACTTGGCAGGAGTTGGAGAATGTCTCGGGGCGCTTGAACCGCCTTTTCGATGTCCCCCTGCGGGAGAATGGGGAGTCCCCTCTCGCCTGGACGCCCGCCGTGAATGTCGAGGAGACCAGCGAAGAGCTTCGCCTCTCCGCTGAGCTCCCGGGGATGAGCATCGGTGATGTCGAGATCGAGGTGGAAAACAACGTCCTCACCCTCCAGGGAGAGAAAAAGGAGATCAAGGAGGAGACGGACGATCGGCGATTCCACCTCTGGGAGCGGCGCTACGGCTCCTTCAAGCGGAGCTTCACCCTTCCCAGGACCGTGAAAACCGACGGGATCTCCGCCCAGTTCAAGGACGGGATCCTCAATATCCAGATGCCCAAGGCCCCCGAGGCCAAGAGCCGTAAGATCACCATCAAGTCCGAGGGCTGAGACGCTCAGGTGCCACCGATGGGATTGGCTGCCGGATCGTTCGGGCAGCACGGGTAGCAAGAGGAAGGCGGGTCCGGGTTTTCCCGGGCCCGCCTTCTTTTCTCTGACTGGGATGGATGCGCCGCCGACTTGGGGAAGGTCTGCACAAGCGGGGCGAGCCGCCTGGCTCCGCCCGTTCCCGGGGTTACTCCGTTGCCCGCAACAGTCCCGAGAGCCCCTCCAGGATCTCTGGGGAGTTCCCCGCCAGGATGGAGCCATTCTCGAGGGTGATGGCGGATCCGTCCAGCCGGGACGCCGTTCCTCCGGCTTCGGAGAGAATCAACAGTCCCGCCGCAGAGTCCCACGGGCTCAAGTAGTCTTCCTCCCAGAACCCGTCCAGGATTCCCTCGGCGAGGTAGCACAGATCCAGAGCCGCAGATCCCCCCCGCCGAGCACTCTCTTCAGCTGCTCCGCGTATCGAGGGACGATCTCCGGCTCCTTGAACGGGAACCCCGTGCCGACCAGTGCCTTGTCCAGTCCACGGATGCCGGAGACACCGATGGCCTTCCCGTTCTTCCAGGCACCCTTGTTCCTCCGGGCCCACCACCGTTCCCCGGTCCGGGGGGCCACGACGGCTCCAGCCTCCAGAATGCCGTGGAGCTGGAGCCCTGAGTTGCCGTCGGCCTCCTCTCCGGCCACGGGGGCCCTCCCGACCCCCACCGAAGCCGCGAACATGGGATGTCCGTGCAGGAAGTTGGTGGTGCCGTCGAGGGGGTCGATGATCCAGAGGTGGTTCCCATCGGAGGGCCACTCCCGGTTCGACAGGAGCTTCGTCGAAGGAGGAGTGTTCCGGTCACCGTCGAGGCTCTTGTTCCCGGCGCCCCTTGCTGTGTTCGAGTGCTCGGTCGCTCCCTCCTCCTCGGCCAGGACGGCATGGTCGGGGAAGGCCTCCATGATCACCCCGATGGCTTCCTCCTGGGCCTCCAGGTCCACCTTGGTGACGAAATCACTCTGGGCCTTTTCCA
>JBDHCH010000452.1:0-7725 GCA_039592115.1 Gemmatimonadota bacterium
TCACAGGCGCTGACCCCGGGGGTGAGATCGTTGAACGCGGAATCCTCGGCATCGCCTCCCCTCATCCCGACTCGACCGTTCGGGTCGACGGGCGAGGAAATCACGATCGTGGGGCTCGGAGCCGGAAGCCGTTTCTATGGGCCCATCGCCGACGATGAGGAGGCCGCAGAGCTGGTCAAATCCACGATCGATCGGGGGATCAAGTTCGTCGAGACGAGTGCGAATTATGGCCCCGACGGCCTCTCCGAGAAGAGGATCGGCCTGGCCATGCGGACCCACCGGGACGGTGTGTTCCTCGAGACGAAAGTAGACGAACGGACGTATGATGGCGCCATGCGGGAGATGGAGCGGAGTCTGGAGCGTTTGAATACGGACCACCTCGACCTGGTCCTACACCACTTCCTTCGAGACGAGCAAGCGGTGGCAGAAGTAGCCGGACCGGGTGGCGCGGAGGGCGCGATCCGGAAGATGGTCGACGAGGGCGTGGTCCGGTTCAGGGGACTCTCCACGCACACACCGGCCACAGCCATGGTTGGGATGGAGCGGCTGGATCCGGATGCGATCCAGCTCCCGATCAACGCTGTGCGCGTCCCGGACTTCGAACCGGAAGTGTTGCCGGCGGCGAGGGAGAGAGGCATCGCCGTGATTGCCATGAAGACCTGTGGAAACGGGTTCTTCTTCCCGGCGAATGCCACCAAACCTGACCGGATCGAAGAGTACGGACCCCCACCTGGGGCGTGGGACCGTTGGGACATCCCCACCTGGAACGACTACATCCACTACGTGCTGTCGCTTCCGGTTTCGACGGCGACAATAGGCATCGACTCGTATTTCACCCTGGAAGGGATCGTCGCTGCGGCAGGATCCTTCGCCCCCTTGGAACCCGAGAGAATGGCTTCCATCGGCGATCGAGCCCAGGTCTTTCAAACCACCGGATATTGGATTCCGAGAGAGTGAGGGGGAGGGGAGAGGCGGCTTCTTTCTGAGAACGGGCAGGACCCAGGCGGAATCCGAGTGATCGAACGGCTCAGGGTTCCTGTTTTTGCCAGGCCTGCTGTTCCATAGATGCAGGTTACCAAGAGACGCAGTCGGAAACTCGAAAGTCCTCGCGTTCCATGACAGCCCTGGCTGTTCCGCGGGGGACAATGGTCCTAAAAGCGTCTTGGGAAAGGAGACCGCGATGCTCCCTTCGGTTCTGACCCATCGAACCCTGGCACTCAACCGACGCCAGGCCTCAGGAAGAAGGCGATCCCGCCTCGCTGTATTCTCACTCTCGATCACCCTCTTCCTGCCGACCCTCGGTTTCGGACAAGAGGTCGGCACCATAACCGGCCAGGTTGTGGATGAAACGTCCACCGCTCCACTCACCGCCGTCCAGGTCTACCTGGAAGGCACGGGGATTGGGACTCTGACGTCTGCGAATGGACGGTATATCCTGGTAAACGTCCCCGCCGGCTCCTACACGGTGATCGCAGAGCGTATCGGTTACGGGACCCTCCGGCAGGACGTGACCGTCCAGGCAGGCGGTACCCACCAGGTCAATTTTGCCATCGTCGAAGAGCCCCTGGGCCTGGATGAGATCGTAGTCACGGGCACAGCAGGCGCCGCGCGACGCCGGGAAGTGGGGAATAGCATCTCCCAGATCTCCTTGGCCACCATCGATGAGCCCATCACGAGTGTCGATGCGCTCATTCAGGGCCGGGGGGCCGGCATAACCGTCACGGAGAACACCGGGCAGGTCGGCGGAGGGGCTTCCATTCGGTTGCGAGGCAACGTGAGTGCTGCCATGAGCAACCAACCCCTCATCTACGTCGACGGGATCCGTGTTCGAAGCGATGGCCTACCCAAGAACGTGCCGGACGCGGGGTACGGGGGGCGAGGGCCGAACACGGCCTATGGCCCCCTGAATGACATCGAGCCGTCCAACATCGAGCGGATCGAAGTGATCAAGGGTGCAGCGGCCACGACCCTCTACGGCACGGAGGCGTCCGCGGGCGTCATCCAGATCTTCACGAAGCGGGGGCAGGTGGGAAGGCCCAGATGGACGGCGCAGATCGACGCGGGCGTATCCCATTTGGCGAAGTTCGGCCCCACCGAGGGGTTCCATGGAGAAGAGTTGGTCATCCCTGCCAACGAGAAGGCGGAGCACGGCTCCATGGATTACATGTATGTCGATCCCTATCTGGACAACCCGGCCCCACGATACAAGACGACCTTGTCGGTGAGCGGGGGCCGAGAGGACATCCAGTATTTCCTCTCAGGGTCATGGAACCAGGTTGAGGGCACCCTCCGCAACGACATGGAGGACCGGTATTCCGTGCGGGGGAACCTCACCTTCTCACCCATCCAGGGCCTCCAGGTCGATTGGAACAGCGCTTTTTCGAAGAACGATATCTCCCAGACGGCGGCTGGTCCCAACGCCCAGGGGATCATCCTGAACACCTTCCGCAGAGAGAGGAACTATCTGGGCACTACCGATCCGGAGGTGGTAGGGAGACTCCTGGAATACGAGAACAACGAGGTGATCAATCGCTACATCACGGGGGTCACCGCGACCTATGCGCCCACCGCCTACCTCACCCAGCGGCTCACCCTGGGGTATGATGTCGTGAACCAGGAGACCTCTTCCCTCAGGCCCTTCGGGTTCATCAGCGCTCCGGACGGGATCGCACATATAACCGGCGCTGGGAGAACACGACGCTCACGCTGGACTACGTGGGCACCTTCGACTGGCGATTCACTGAAGAGTTGCGGTCCAGCTTCTCGGTAGGGGGCCAGGCCGTCACCACCGAGGAGAACTGGGTCAGCGCTTATGGGGAGGACTTTCCTGGGCCAGGCGATGCAGTGGTGAGTAGCGCCGCCCAGACGCTCGGGTTCGAAGGTCGGATGCGGATCGTCAACGGCGGGTTCTTCCTGCAGGAGCTTCTCGACTTCCGAAACAAGTACTTCCTCACACTTGGTCTTCGCGTGGACGGCAACAGTGCCTTCGGTGAGGACCTCGGACTGGAGGCGTATCCGAAAGCGAGCTTCTCCTATGTGCTCTCCGACGAGAGCTTCTGGAATCCGGACCACGGGCAAGTCAAGCTCAGGGCTGCCTGGGGTCAGGCTGGCCGGGCGCCGGGGGCGTTCGATGCCGTGCGTACCTGGGACCCGGTAGGCTGGGGCGGGCAACCGGCATTCCAACCGAACAACCTCGGGAACTCGAAGCTGGGTCCGGAGCGCACGTCGGAAATCGAATTGGGATTCGACGGGAGCTTCTTCGACGACCGACTGGCGATGGAGTTCACTTACTACTCGCAGGAGACCAGCGACGCGCTCTTCAGCGTGAGACAGCCTCCGTCGGCTGGTTTCGGTGGGAGTCAGCTCACGAACGTCGGGAAGATCGAGAACAAGGGCATCGAATTCGGTGTGAACTATACGATCCTGGACCGGCGGGATTGGGGCGCAGACGTCGGAGGATCCGTTTACACCAATAACAGCAAGGTCCTGGACCTGGGTGGCGCCGCAGAGTTCGGGATGGGCGGCAGAGGGTATATCGTGGAAGGCCAGCCCGTTCCGGTCCTGAGAGGGTTCTGCGTGACGAACCCCAATGAGAAGGCAGAGCCCATCATCGAGGCTGACTGCAACTACGGGCCGAACCTCCCCACCAAGACCTTCGGGATCAACACGATGGTGCGGATGCCGTACAGTATGAACCTGGCCGTCCGCGGTGAGTACCAGGGAGGACACTATGCCTACAACGTCAACGACGGAGAGTCCTACACCCGTGGAATTCGTTGGCCGAGCTGCTTCAATGCCTACCCGGATATTGATTCAGGGAACATCAGCAACTTAACCGCCATCGAACGGGCTCGCTGTATTGCGTCCAACGCGAACCGAGACTTCGCCATTTATCCCCAGGACTTTTTCAAGGTGAGGGAGATCACGTTCTCCGCTCCGGTTCCCTTCGCCGTTCCGGGGGCCAATGAAGCCAGGGTGATCCTTTCGGCAAGGAACGCGATCCGTTGGCAAAAGGCCAAGTACACCTTTGCCGACCCGGAGACTTCGGGTGGGTTCCAGCGGGGTGACACCGGGTTGAATGAAGCGACCCACACCATCGGTGGGAGTATCCCCACTCCGGCGATCTACACCTTCTCACTTCGGTTGAACTTCTGAAGGCCTCGGAAGACCAGAAAGGAGTGAACCGAAATGAATACCGGAAGCGAAAAGGTGGAGACCATGAGAAAGCTAGAGAAGGGGATTCGGTCTATTGGATGGTTGGCGATGCCGATGGCCCTCCTGATGGGGGGGTGCGATTTCGATGTCACCAATCCCGGCCCTGTTCAGGACGAGTTCCTGGACGACCCTGACGCCTTTGTTGCCGTGGTGAATGGAATGGGTCGGGCCCTGTCTGACGGGATGAACTATGTGGCCTTCCACGGGGCGTTGGTTACGCGAGAGCTGTTTCCAACCGGGGGGACCGGGCAGTTCGGGATCAGTGTGAAGAACGGCGACGGGATATTGGATCGGTCGGAACAGGGAGCCCCCTGGAACAACACTCAGCGGAGCCGATGGTCTGCGGAGGATGGCCTCCGCAGATTCGGTGAAGTGATGAGCTCCACGGAGTTCGCCTCCTCCGAGCACGTGGCCATGGCCTACTTGTGGGCGGGCTATGCCAACCGGACGCTGGGCGAGAACATGTGTGAGGCGGTCATCGACGTGGGCCCGGCGCAGCCCCGCGAGGTCTTCCTGACTCGGGCCCAGGAGCACTTCTCCAACGCCATCGAGGTCGGGTCGGCCTCGGGCGAACCCGAGCTCGTCACGGCGGCAAGAGCCGGTCGAGCGGCCGTGCGCGTGCAGCTGGGCGATTGGAGCGGCGCGGTGACCGACGCTGGCTCAGTCCCCACCGATTTCGAATTCAATCTCGGGTATTACGATATCGGTGACCGGGACCAGTACAACAGAATCGCCCACGCCAGCGGCAACGATCCGTACAAGACCCATACGGTGTGGGGAACCGTATACCAGGATTACTTCACGGAAACGGAAGATGCCCGAGTGTCATGGGTAGATACAGGTCTTCCCGGGGATGGTGGCGTCGAGGGCCTGGGCCCCGTGCCATTCCTCAAGCAACTCAAATACCCGACCCGAGCCGCCGATATCAAACCAGCTCCGGACCGATGCGGGCGTCGCTACCCGGACCGCCACGAACTCGGAAGAGGCTTGGACCATCCTGAAGAGGGAGCGAGGAATTGAGCTCTGGATGGAAGGACGTCGCCTGGGCGACTTCTACCGCTGGAACGCCAATGGAACGCCTGGGGTTCTGGACCCCCTGGAGACGGTTGGGGGTGATTCGTACCTGAAGCAACAGGATCTCTGTTTCCCTATCCCTGATTCGGAGATCGAGACCAATCCGAACCTCAGCAAGTGAATTCTGCCTCTTGAGGTTTTCCCGCCAGGGAAGGCCATGAAACGCCCGGGCCGGTGGCAACCGCTGCCGGCCCGGGGTCGTTTGAGCTTCTCTTCTCTTTTTCCTTCGCCCTAGCTGTTCGGGTATTCCCGCGGCACTCCCGAGCTATTGACACCTGCATAAGATAAGTCCTATTTAAGGCGCAAAGAAAGGGGACTGTGGGCCACGAAGGAGCGAAGGAGGCCGGGGCGGCGCTGGACCGAACGGCTAGCACGGCGGGTGGCATCCGTGAGGGCGGGAACCTCCAGGAGGGCGAGGTTGGCCATCGGGTTCACCTTGAGGAAGGACCAAAGATACTCCACGGGGTTGAGCTCCGGGGCGTAGGCTGGAAGGGCAAAGACGTGGATGTGGGAACGGTCGGCGAGGAAGTCCCGTGTGAGGTGAGAGCGGTGCGCATGGAGGCCATCCCATAGCAGGACGATGGGGCCCGGAAGATGGCGGTCCAGGTGTCGGAGGAACTGGATGACCCGGGCACTGTCGATGTTGGTGTCGGGATGGAGACGGAAGGTGAGGCGTACCCCATCCCTGGTGGGCGGAACGCACAGGGCGGCGATGGCCGACACCTTCTTGTGGCTTCGGGTCCGTTGGAGGAGAACGGACGGAGAGTTCTTGGGCCGCCAGCCCCGCCGGACCACCGGAGCCATGAGGAAGCCCGACTCGTCGAGGAAGACGAGCCAGGCTTTCAGCCGCGTGGTTTTTTTTTGATCCGCGGCCAGATCGTCTTCACCCACCCCTGGATCTTGTCCTCGTCCCGTTCCACCGCACGCCGCTGGGGCCGCTGTGGACTCCAGCCCATCGTTCGCAGGAGTCGGCCGATATGATCCACATGGTAGCGCACGCCGAACCGCTTCCCGATCAGATCTCGGACCCGGGGGCAGGTCCACAGATCAGTGGCGAACCCGGCGGCTACGGGTCCGGCCAGGAGGGCCTCTTCCAGTTCTTCTCTTTGGCGAGCCGAAAGTTTGGGAGGCCGGCCCGACACAGACCTCGCCTTCAGGGCCTGCTCTCCACCCTCCCGGTAGGCGGCCTTCCACCGGCGCACGCTCCGGCGGTCCACGCCCACACGTCGGGCCACCTCCCCGGCGTCATAGCCATCCTCCAACAGTTGAAGGGCACGGTACCGACGACGTTCCAACTCTTCGGGACTTCCCTTGCGGCGCATCGCACACCTCCGGTTCGTCCCAAGATAGGACATACGTTATACAGGGATCAATAGTGCTCCCAGCCAGGGGGCACACCGGGCACGTACCGGTACACAGTCCCACCTTTCATGACGAAGACCACCCGCTTCAGGGCGGAGATGTCCTCGAGTGGGTTTCCCTGGACCGCGATCAGGTCCGCCTCCATTCCAGGCTCAACGGCCCCGATGGCTTCTTCGAGGCCCAACGACTGGGCTGCCAACGATGTCGCTGAAACCAGGGCGTCCATGGGATCCTGGCCTCCGGTCTCCACTCTGTAGATCAGCTCGTCCTCGAGCCTCGCAAAGGAGCCAGCAACACCGTCGGTGCCGAAGATCATCTTCAGGTCTGGGACCTGGAGGGCTTCCTTGAACATCTCCAGCTTCGTCCCGATCACCTCTTCGGTGATGCGCATGCCTTCTTCCGTGTAGCTGCCGATCCCGATGAACCGATCCCGATTGAAGAGGTAGTTGTCGGAGACCAGGAAGATGTTGGGATCGAAAAACGTCCCGGTCTCGGCCATCAGGTCCATGGTCTCCCGATCCAGCAACGCACCGTGCTCGATGGTCGTGCACCCGGCCCGAATCGCCCGAGTGGCACTCTCCACGCTATGGGCATGGACGGCGGTTCGGAGCCCCAGGGCCGTAGCCTCGCCGCAAGCGATATCCAGCTCCTGTTGGGACAAGGTTGGCGTCCCTCCTGTCCGAATGCTCTCCGAGGCGAAGATCTTGATGAAATCGGCCCCCTCTCCGGCGATCTCGTGAACCGCGGACCGTATCTCTTCCGGGCCACCGGTTCGTTCGGTAATGGCTCTCAGGGATGTCAGGACCCTGGGCCCCGGGAGGACCCCCCGGTTGATGGCATCCCGAAGGTCGCCGTCGGTGGGGTTCCCCATGCTCTGAACGGTGGTGAAGCCCGATATGAGGGCCTGGTAGGCATTCTCGGCGATGAAGAGCATGGCCTCCTGCGGGGTTTCATTGGACTCCCGGGTGGCGTACCGTCCGTTTCGATCAAAATGCCAGCTGATGTGCACGTGGGTGTCGATGAGACCGGGCAGCAGGGTGAGGTCGGTGAGGTCGTAGAGGACAGTCCCTCCCG
>JBDHCH010000453.1:0-2769 GCA_039592115.1 Gemmatimonadota bacterium
GATGACCCTGCGGTACTCTCACTCGTCACAGGGACATAAGAAGGCAGCGGTCGAGTCTGTCGGTGCGATTCTAGGTGGACACTTCTTGGACACTTCGGCAAAACCTATGGTCAAAGGGGTGGACACGCGAAACGCGTAAGCCCCTGTAATTATGGTGCCGGAGGTGGGAATCGAACCCACATGGGCGCAAGGCCCGGGGGATTTTGAGTCCCCTGCGTCTACCAGTTTCACCACTCCGGCGCGGGGTTGGACTTTCCGGGACTCACGATATCCCCTCCCCCTCCCCCTGTCAAGGAAGCCGCGGGGGCAGGGAATCCTGACCATTCAAGGCCGGGAACTCCGCAAAAAGCTTGACAAGATTGGACTTCATCTGTAAATTTTCTCTTTGTTGTCGAGGAGGTATCATGGTCGACGAAGAACGGGAACCCCGGCGTCCGTCTGCGGCATCGAGAGAAATTCTTGATGACCTGATGGACTGGTCCGGAAAGGTCTTCAAGAAAGTCCGGGAAGAGGCGGATTCCCTTTCGACCAGGGGTAAGCTCAAGATCGACATTACCACCCTCAAGAGCAAGAGGGGGTCGGAGTTCAAGAAGCTGGGACAGAAGGTTCACCGTCTTCTGGAAGACGGGAATCTAGACGTTGCCGAGATCGAGAGCAACGTGGCCCGCATCGACGGCCTGGCGGACGAGATCCGGGACAAGGAAAGCCAGTTCAAGGACCTTGGACGGAAGGCCGGCGCGAAGGATGCGGCCGAGACCGACGAAGTCGCGGAAGAGGTGCAGGAGATAGAGGAAGAGAGCAGAGACTGACGTGGGGCTGTAGCTCAGCTGGGAGAGCGCATGAATGGCATTCATGAGGCCAGGGGTTCGATCCCCCTCAGCTCCACCATTTTTTGGCGCATGACGGGGATACCAGGGTTGTCAGGAGAGGGGCCTAAATGATGCAAACAATCCGGAACAATGCTTTCTTCCTGCTACTGGCGCTGCTGTTTGTATCCATGGGCCTTGCGGCGTGCACGAATCCTTTCGACCCGCTCTCCAAGTCTGATGCCATCCGCGGGCTCTCCTACATTGACTTCTCCCTCATCTGGGACCGCTGGGATTCCGACCCCGAGGGGGACGGTGTCTCCGTGACGGTGGAGTATTTCAACGAGTTCGGCGATGACCTGGAATTCCGCGACAAGCCCCACAAGGTCGTCATCGAGTTCTGGACGGAAAAGAGCGTGGGAGGCGTCACGGATCCCGATACGGGCACAACCACCGGCGGCCGGCCCGCCAACGACGTGCTTCTCTTTTCCTACCCCGTGGAACACGATTTTTCCGACGACGACATCAGGGTCCCCATCGCAGCGTACGCCGGAGTCCTGGCGGCCAACTACGAGGAGTTCCCGGAGGAAGCGATCGGTCTCTTCGTCCTGGTGAGAGTCTTCCCCCCCCAGCAGGACCCCAGGCCGGAAGTGGTCGCCTACTACTCCGGCCTCACCGTCTACGAGCCGGAGACAGCCCTGGCCGATCCGGGCACCGTACCGCCGCCGGAAATACCACCAGTAGCCGTACCGTAGGGATCCCGGGATTCCCGGGAGATCTCCTCCTTCACCTCCGCGAAGGCGGCAATGGCCGCCTGTAGACCGGGAACGTCCGCCGTCTCGTTGACCCTGCGCCGAAAGAGCCCCGCTCCCGCAAGCCCGCGGCTGTACCACGCCAGGGGCCGGCGCATGTGAATCATTCCCCGCCGTTCCCCGAATTCCCGGATGTTAAGCTCCAGGTGCCGGAGCATGAGTCGCCCCACATCTGCTCTTGAAAAGGGTTGGGCCGCGCCTTCAGCCGCCGCGGGGCCGCGGAAGATCCAGGGCCGCAGGGCGGCCCGACCGATCATGACCGCACTGCACCCCGACTCCCTGACGGCCCGGGCAGCTTCTTCCGCGCTGCCCAGGTCGCCGTTGCCGACCACGGGGATGCTCGATGCTCGCGCCACGTCGGCGACAACCCCCCAGTCCGCCCTTCCCGCAAAGCCCTGCTTCGCCGTTCGGGCGTGAAGTGTCACCGCCGAGGCACCGCTTCCGGCGGCAATCTTCGCCACTTCCACGGCATTGATGCTGCGGTCGTCCCAGCCGGAGCGGATCTTCACGGTCACCGGCTTCTTCACGGCCCCGCAGATTGCTTCGAGGATTCTCCCTATGGCCGCCGTGTCCCGCAGAAGGGCCGCCCCGCTGCCACCCTTGACGATCTTCCTGACAGGGCAGCCCATGTTGATGTCGATAATGGAGGCGGGTGTCGTCTCGGCGATGAGAGCCGCGTCTCGCAGGGTCTCGGGGCGGTGGCCGAAGAGCTGAACCGCCACCTCCCCCGGCTCGCCGCGGGCGGGCAGAAAATCGCGTGTCTTCCTGTCGCCCCTGATCAGCCCTTCCGCCGAGACCATCTCCGTCCAGGCCAGGCCGCATCCCATGGAGAGGGCGATCGCCCGGAAGGGACGGGTAGTCACGCCCGCCATGGGGGCGAGAAAGATGTTGTTCGGCAGGTCGAGCCCGCAAAAGTGAAACACTGGTCTTTTCCCGGTGGATACAAGGTGCCGGAGCCGGTCTGTAAGCCGAGTTCTGTTCCCCGGCCCGAAGGCCGGGGCGATGGCCATTTCTCTAGGGCGACGGTTGCCCGCCGCCTCCAGCGACCGAACCCGCTCCGCCCTTCCCGAGGGAAATCCGGACGGGCCGTCCTCTTCTCCGAAGAGAAGGCGGAGCCTATTTGGTCTTGCTCCGGGTGGGGTTTACCAGGC